>JAGHRY010000042.1 GCA_018066145.1 Candidatus Colimorpha merdihippi
AACATGTGTTTCCTTCATGCCTATTATTCTCACATCTGACATGGCCAATCAGCGATACAGTATGGCCAATCGTGCCTCCTATTTCATGCTTCCGCCTTCTCTGAAAACCATAAAAAAGCTCCCCATCCAGGCTATTCTCAATCGCACCCTACCAACAATTGCATGTTGAAAAAAAATGTCCATCTTCACCTCACCAGCCCTTGCCAAAACATCAATAAAAGCTATCGAGGCAAAGGTTAATAATATCGGTTTGCAAACATAATAAAACACATTTATTGAAAAAAAAATAGTATATTTGCATCTTTCGCTCACTACGAATCACCACCACCAACCTCCTCATAACTAATCAAATACAATTCAACAATAAAGGAAAAAACATTTATAATTAATATTTATTAATAACAAAAAAAAGTAACGCAAATGAAAACACTCGTACGTAGTTTGATGTTCGTGGCTGCATTGATGGCAGCATGGACAATGAATGCGCAGGAACTTTCGTCCTACTCATTCGCTACAGGCGTTGACTCCACCAAGTGGATAACGCTTACCGACTACACCGACATTTCTGGCACCGGAAGCGGCGACAGCTGGGCATCCTCCGTCAGAAACATCGGCTTCACTTTCCCCTTTGGAGAGTCGTCGTACACCCAGTTCTCTGTCAACAGCGATGGCAACCTTCGCTTGGGCAGCACCGTCACCGGTACCAGTGGCTACACCACTCCTTTCAGCTCATCTAACGCCAACAGCAACAACCCCAAGATTAATTTCTTCGGTTGCGACGGCTATCTGGTAGCTGGTACCCATTATATCCACTCGCAGCTTTTCGGCGACACCTTGCTGGTCATCGACTACTGCTTGGGACCCTATTCTTCTACCTACCGCAACAACCAGTTCCGCTGGCAGATACATCTGTACAACAGCGGTCGCATCGAGGCTATCTTCCCCGAATCCGAGCCTGCCATGGGCACCACCCACCAGATGGGCATGTGCGAGAATGCCGCTAGCGGCTTAATCGTGAATAGCGACTACACCATGACCGCTTTCACCAGTGGTTCCTCTTCCAACTGGGCTTCTTCCAACTGGCCTGCAGCCCACACCTATTTCTCTTTCGTTCCTCCGGTCATTTCTTGCCCCCGCGTCTACAGCGTCAGCTTCACCGAAGTTACCGCCCACTCCGCCACCCTCCATATTGATCCTCAAGGACAGGAGAGTGCTTGGCAGCTCACCTTCAGCCCCGCCATCCAAGGCCAGGAAAGCATGATTGCTACCGACACCACCGTTGTCCTTACAATGCTTAACTCGGCTTCGACTTACACCGTGTCTTGCCGCGCCATCTGCGACGAGGGCGACACCAGCGATGTCCGTGAGGCTTCCTTCCAGACTTTGGTAGACTGCGGCGAGGGTTACGAATACAAAAACATCACCCTCGGCACCGGCACCAGCGCCAGCTATCTTTATACCTTCTACGGTTCCACCACCTACAACCTTGGCAGCACTTCGGCCATTTTCGCTTCCGACGAGATGGCTCCTGCCAACCTTTATGAGACCAACTATATCAACCGCATCCGCCTCAATGTCGGCTCCACCGGCGGCACCATCAACGATGCCCACATTTACATGAGAAACACCTCCAAGAGCGAATTTGCCTCCAGCGGCGACTCCATAGCCGTTGACGATATGGTAGAGGTCTTCTCCGGCAATATCGACTGCCCAGCCAACAGCTGGGTGAATATCGATCTGCCCACTCCTTTTGCCTACAATCCCGATAGCAACCTCATCATCACTTTCCGCCGCACGGGCAGCGTATCCGCGAATATCACTTTTGGCTACACCAGCATCTCCGGCATCTATCGCAGCCAGTACGGCTATCGTACCAACACCGGCACCACCATTTCTGCCACCCGCACCACCAGCCGCACCAATGTCGACTTTGTGTTCTGCTCGCAGATACCCAGCTGCCTTCCTGTGATGAACCTGACTGCTACCCCCATCAGCCACAATACCGCCAACCTCAACTGGACCGTGGCCGACAGCAACCAGCATTCTTTCCAGATTGCTTTGGGCACCGTCAACAACATCGACAGCATGAACACCGATATCGTTGCCTATAACAACATCAACCTCACCGGTCTTACACCCAACACCCAGTACTTCGTCATGGTTCGTGCCATCTGCGACAGCACCGATAGCAGCGCCTGGTGCCGCACCATCACTTTCACCACTCCTTGCGATGTGGCAGAAAGCCCCCTCTTTGTCGAAGACTTCGAGACCATCCTCAACGACGATATCCCCAGCTGCTGGAACCAGGGCTGGTACTACCAGCACCCCACCTCGGGTGTGAAAACACAACCTTTCAAAACTTCCACTTCCTACCACCACAGCGGCAGCCGCGCTATGACCCTCCAGGATCAGGGCAATGGCACCGACAGCTGGATGACCACCCAGAAACTTCCCTTCGACCGCAGCAGCAAATACGCCCTCTCTGTTTGGGTTTACCGTAGCAGCGGTTCTTCCTATGCTACCGAAGGCCTCAAATTCTGGCTTTCTAACACCACCGACACCACTGGTGCCACCTGCCTCGGCTACATCCACCGCCACTATGGCTTCGAACCCGCCGAAGAGGCTACCGGGTGGTACAACTACCAGTTCCCCATCACCGAAGCCGGCGACAAATACATCCTTATCGAGGGTATCTCCAACTATGGCACTGCCACCTATTTCGACGATGTTGAGGTAATGCTCCTCCCCTGCGAAAAGGACATCCACACCTATGTCGAAGATTTCGAACATCAGGACAACAATTTTGTTCCCACCTGCTGGGACAACACCACCAGCACCACTCCCACCCTCGCCAACAATCCTAGCCGCGTTTGGGGCACCTACACCTACAATGGAAACAAAATGATGCGCATGTACAACTATTTTGTATTGGCTGGCAATGCTCTCATCAATAGCCCCAGCTTCGTAATAGACACCAACAGCACATACGAGCTCATTTTCGACTACTCCCACCGCGCTTCCTGCGGCGACTTCCTCGTGCAGATTTCCAACGATGGCGGCAACACTTTCAACACCGTTGACACTCTCCAGAGCACCGCTTACACCGACCACAACGATCCGGGCGTCTTTGCCTCCGAAGCCATCAACCTAAGCCAGTATGCTGGCGACACCATCATCGTTCGTTTCTTCACTGTTGCCGACTATAACGAAGGCGCTATCTTTGTTGACAATATTCGTTTCCGCGAAATCAACAACTGCCTCATGCCCACCGGCCTCACTGCCGAGTTGCTCAGTGCTTCATCTGTCAGCATCAGCTGGACTCCTGCCGACTCTGCCCAGGCCGCTTTCATTGTTGCCTACGGCACCGGCACCAACCCCGACGAGATGGACACCGTTATGGCCAATACCAACAGCATAGTCATCAATGGCCTCTCTGCCGAAACCAATTATAATGTTTTTGTCAAGGCCATCTGCGACTCCGAGCACCAGAGCTATTGGAGCGATATTGCCTCTTTCTACACCGGCTATTGCCAACCCATCCCCTCATCTGTCGACTACGACGGTATCCAGAATGTCACCTTCGGCACCAACGACGAGGTTGTCAACAACAATATGTATCCCACCACTGCTCCCTTCTATGGCAACTATTACAATCAGATTGGTGCTGTAGCCGCCGGTACGCAGGCTGCTGTTGACATCACCTTCTACACCCACTACACCTATGGCACCATCATCTGGGTCGACTGGAACAACAACCTCACCTTCGATGGCAACGAGGTCGTTTACGTAGGTCAATCCCAGAGTTTTGCCCCCACCGTGCTGCATGCTGCCTTCGATATCCCCGCCACTCAGGACACCGGCTACTACCGCATGCGTATCGCAGCCGCCGACGACTATTTCGATAGCTACATCGGTTCTATTGCCAGCGCTGCCGCCGCCGATCCTTGCTTCACCAGCTACTATGCCGTATCCCACGACTACACCCTCCATGTTACCGAGGCTCCCAGCTGCGTTCCTTCTGTAGGCGTTACCGCCAGCAACATTACCGACACCAGCGCCCTTATCACCTGGATTCCTGGCGACACTACCCAGAACAACTTCGTTGTAGCCTATGGCGAAGGCACCAATCCCGATAGCCTCACCACCATCGGCACCAACACCAGCTATATCACCCTCAACGGCCTTACCAACGCTACCAATTACAATGTATTTGTAAAGGCTGTCTGCAGCGCCGACCAGCAGAGCACCTGGAGCTCTATGGCCTCCTTCACCACCTCGATGTGCGCTCCCGAAGACCAGTGCCTTATCTTTGTTGAAATGGAAGACGAATACGGCGATGGTTGGAATGGCGCTTCCATCTCACTGGTCGACTCCGCCACCAACGCCACCGTTCACTCCTTCAGTTTCTCCAATGGTAGCTACGCATCCGACAGCGCTACCGTCTGCGTCGGCCGCACCTATCGCCTTGTTTGGAACACCGGCTCGTACGACAATGAATGCTCCTTCGTTGCTTCAAACATCAGCGGTCAAACCATCTTCAGCGGTTCCTACCTCAATGCAGGCACCCTCACTTCATTTGTAGCCAACTGTACAGCAGCCCCTGCCACTGTTGAGGTTACCACAGATGCCATGCCCGCTCTCCTCGGCAGCGTTACCGGTGCCGGCACCTATGCTATCGGCGACACCGTCACCCTCACCGCTACTCCTGCTTTCAACGCTCATCTCGTTCAGTGGAGCAATGGCGACACCGCTAGCACCATTTCTTTCGTTGCTACTCAAGACACCGCCTTCACCGCCTTCTTCCAGCTCAACCCCTTCACCGTTACCGTTGTCAATAACGATAGCGCTATGGGCTACACCATCCCCGCTCCCGGCATCTATGAGTTCTATGTTGGCGACACCATCAGCGCTATTGCTAACGCTTTCAACGGTCACCACTTCGTCAACTGGGAGGCCACCCTCGGCTTCCTCACCGACACCACTTCTGCCAATCCCATCTTCTTCGTTGTCGACGAAATGATGGCTGGCCTCACCATGACCGCCACCGCTCATTTTGCCCCCAACATGTATGATATCGATGTCACCAGCAACTACGAAGGCTTCGGTACCGTCACCGGTAGCGGTCGCTTCGCTTATGGCACCATCGACACCATCGCCGCTATTGCTGCCGAAAACTGCCACTTCTCTCATTGGCTCGATGGCGACACCAACGCCGTTCGCGCTATCACCGTTACCAGCGATAGTTCCTTCACCGCCATCTTCCTCCGCAACAGCGTTACCGTGCTTGTCAGCATCAACGACCAGGCTATGGGCTCCACCACGCCTGCTCCCGGCACCTACACCTATTATGTTGGCGACACCGTCAGCGCTACCGCTACTGCCAATGAGGGTTACCTCTTCGAAGGCTGGAACATCACCGTTATGGGCCAAACCATCAACTACACCGATGAAAGTATCGATATCGTAATTCCCGCTATCGCTGCTGGCCTGACCATCAACGCTCAGGCTGTATTCGCTCCCATCCCCACCTACACTGTCACCCTTACCGTTTCCGATACCCTGGGTCATCCCGGTGTAGGCGGTACCGTTACCGGTGCTGGTGAGTACTACGAGGGCGATATGGTCACCATCACCGCTACTCCCGACGAAGGCTACCTCTTCCTTGGCTGGTACAACCTGGATGGCGAAATGGTTTACACCGATGCCACCAACACTTTCGAAATGGATGCTGAGGACATCACCCTCAATGCCGTCTTCGTTTACAGCGTAGGCATCAATGATGTTGCCGGCGATGCTACCGTCATCTACGGTACCAACAACAGCATCGTTGTTCGCAATGCCGAAAACCAGACCATCCGCATCTTCGATGCCGTTGGCCGCCTCGTAGCTCAGCGCAACGCAGCCTCTATCGAAGAAATCATCGCCATGCCCACCACCGGCGTATACCTGGTTCAGGTTGGCAATGCTGCCGCTCGCCGCGTAGTGGTTCGCCGCTAATCTTCTCCAGCGTCTCATCGCTGATTACTGATAATGCAGCAGGAGCCCCATCAAGGACTCCTGCTGTTGTTTTTATTAAGTGATCTGTGACGCACCAGCCACTGACCACCATTAACCATTCACTATTCACCATTCACCAAATTGTTAATTTTCATCATCAGATTGCCAAATATCATATTTTTTTTGTAATTTTGCACCTCGAAACATATAACAAAATCTTACCTATGGATAAATTCATCACCTTCCTCAACGATTGCGTTTGGAGCTGGCCTTTGGTAGGCCTCTGCCTTGTTGGCGCCCTCTATTTCTCTTTTGGCACCCGCTTTGTTCAGGTGCGCCATTTTGGCGAAATGGTACGCCTCTTGTTCAAAAACGACAAGTCCAAGCGCGAAGGCATCTCTTCCTTCCAAGCCTTTGCACTAGCCCTCTCGGGCCGTGTAGGCACAGGCAATATCGTGGGTGTTGCCATGGCCATCGGCTATGGCGGTCCCGGTGCCATCGTGTGGATGTGGATTATCGCTTTCCTCGGTGCCGGCACAGCCTTTGCCGAGGCCACGCTGGCTCAGATTTACAAAACCCGCCACGGCGACCAGCTGCGCGGCGGCCCTGCCTATTATATCGAAAAAGGACTCAACTGCCGGTGGCTGGCTGTAACCTTTGCCGTCATCACCGTTATCGTATGTTCCATGTGCTTGCCGCCCATCCATAGCAACAGCATCGCCATGTCGTTCTCCACCACCTTCCATATTGCCCCCTGGATCATGGGCGTGGCCGTAGCCACCCTCATCGCACTGGTGGTCATCGGGGGTGTCAAACGCATCTCCAAGGTAGCCGAGCTGGTCACCCCTTTCATGGCCATTGCCTATATCATCCTGGCCATCGTGGTGCTGGCAGTCAACTACCAAGCCGTACCCGCTGCCTTCAGCGACATGATCCATGGGGCATTCGGCACCCACGAAGTGCTCGGTGGCATTATCGGTGCCGCCATCGCCTGGGGCGTGAAACGCGGCATCTATAGCAACGAAGCCGGACAGGGCACCGCCCCCATCGTGGCTGCCGCCGCCAAAGTCGACCACCCGGTAAAGCAAGGCCTCGTACAAGGGTTCTCCGTATATGTCGACACCCTATTGGTCTGCACCGCCACCGCTGTCATGCTTCTGGCCACTAAGTGTTATAATGTGGTCGATCCCGCTACTGGTGGCTACCTCATCCAGTCTGGCGTTGCCGAGCTGGGCCAGCCAGGGGTCGATTACACCATTGCGGCCCTCAGCACCCTGTTGGGACAGGGCTGGGGTGGCATCGTCATCAGCATCACGCTCTTCTTCTTTGCCTTCACCACCGTCATGGCTTACTATTATTATGCCGAAACCAACCTCGTGTACCTCTTCAGCAAGAACCACGCCGCTCATCCCCGCCGCGAGAAAGTGATTATCGCCGTGCTGCGCGTGGTGTTCATCAGCGCCGTGCTCTTCGGCAGTCTCAAGGAGGCCAGCACCATCTGGAGCCTTGGCGACATGGGCGTAGGCCTCATGGCGTGGATCAACATCATCGTCATCCTGCTCCTCTCGCGCCAGTCTTTCCGCATCCTCAAAGACTACGAGCACCAGAAGAAATCCGGCATCCGCAACCCCAAATTCTCCCCCAAAGAACTGGGCATCAAGAATGCCGAATTTTGGGAGGAAGAATAATTTGAAATACAGGAATCGAATGAGAATGATTTTGCCTATGGTCGTTATGATAGAAACATTTTCAAATCATTGATCATGAATCGTGCTCGTCTCATAGCGAAGAAAGAATCACCTTCTTTACAAGATTTAATAGAGTTGACTGAAGAAGATATTGGACAATTGGACATTTCGTAAAACAGATTATACACTATAGTCAATGAGTTCACCTTTGATAGAGTCTATACTGAATCTTATTGCAACAGAGTACGGGAAGAAGTTTGCTAAGGCCAATAGAGATTGCAACCAGACGATTACATTCCGTCCGACGGGTGGTATTGCCTTTATTGCAGTATTCTTCGGTGCTTTTACTTTGTTATTACTCTACATCTTGGTTTCGGGATTGTTTGGGGGAGGTTTTGTTGCGCCTGAGGATATCGACGTAATCCTTATGCTCATTGTGTTTATTGCTTTTTTTGTGTTTTATATCATATCAGCCCTGCGCGACCTATCGGCTCGTGTGGTTTTGGATAAGGAGAAGTTGTTAGTTGTAGGGGCTTGGACTCCTTTGCAGAATCCCACGTTTATGGAAAAGGTCCTTTGGGAATTCAAGCATGCTTATCCTTATGGCGATCTCGAGGTAGAGCTTGAGTGGAAAGATATTAAATCGATTGATTATGAGTGGCGTGTGATCACTATCACCAATCGCATGGGAGAAGTGTTCAAATTTAATGTCAACAACTACAGTATCAAGATAGTCGGAACTATCAAGACCTATTGGACAAGGCATGGCAAAGCCATCAAAAAACGATAATCGCTTTAATCTGTATTTCTGCAAACGAATCAAAGGAATCTGTCCTAAAACACTTTGTGTTGTGTTTTGATGTGATGAAGCGGCTTATTCTATCCATTGGGAGGTGCGATTAATATGCATATCATGCTACTCCATCTCCTCAACTAGATAATCATAGATATAGGCGGGGGACTGAAGGTAGAGACCGGAGGCGGCGTTGTTGAGTTTGCTGTCCTCACGGATGTTCTGGCCGCCTATCGTTGTGTCGGATTTGCAATCCGACACCCTTTACTATAAGGATTTGCAATCCGCATTAATCAATCAACAATATTGTGTTTGAATGGATTATTAATCTGCGGATTGCAAATCCGATGCAACAGATAATCTTGCAGACCATGAAGCAGAAAACTCTACGCATTTTCATGACAGCGGTCCTACTGTTCGGTACGATTTTGACCACATCGTGTGTGTCGGTGGAGATGGCAACGCAAAATGGTGACTCTTGGGAAAGTAACATATCACTAAGAGATACGATTACCTACGATGCAAACGGGAGGCCAATTCGCCTTTGGAGTAAGATTGATGAGCCCCACCATATACCAATCCTCTCTCCAATTTTCAGATTTGCTGCACTGTTTTATGAGAATCAACAGTTACGATATGTCAATAATCACTACGCATATACCATCATCATCTACTCTGACACTTGCGAGGCAGTTACCCTCGATTCAGTAACGGTACGAAACAGACGCGGCAAAGAGATTCCTTTCCACGTAGTGAACTGGGCTCCGAGAAATCTATCTGGTTCATTCGACACCGTCGTGCCTAATGGCATGGACACCATTGCTCAGATTCCAAGCACCATCAGCACAGGCACATTCAAGAATCCTTTTTATGACAAAACCCTGATGCTCCGTATTTTCTTGGATAGGCATCGCTGGTGGATCAATACGCTCGACGTCGACTTCAGCCTTTCGGTTCGTGGGGAGCAGAAGCACTACCAAACCAAACACAAAAAGAAGATGTACGTAGCCTTCGGTGTTCCTCATTAAAGCTGGAAAATCCGATGCAACGAAATAGCCATACAATAATTCGGCATTGTTTGCGTTATACAGAAAGATTTTCTGCATCCTGAAAGACTACAAACGCAAAAATGAAAAGTTGAACTTCAAGAGCCTACATATTGTAAATGAGTACACCCCTGATAGAGTCTATACTGAATCTTTTTGCAACAGGGTACGAGAAGAAGTTTGATAAGGCCCATAGAGATTGCAACCAGACGATTACATTCCGTCCCACGGGAGGCATTGTCTTTACTGTAGTACTCTTAGGTACTCTTACTATGTATTTTTGCCCCTGGCAAAGACATACAGCAAGTATGTATGAATCAGCGAGTTCAACACCAACTCGGGAGTAACTCAGGGGTAGCTCCGTCGATTATCCGTTCTGGAACGGACATTCGACGGACTAAGGGCGGACCCACTCCCCTTTCACTTCTCAGCGTGTGCCAAATCACATTTTCAAGACAATCAAGAAGCATCCAGTCCGAAAGGAGGCCTCAAATCAACAAAAACCAAATCAACACCAATCACCAATTTTTGTTTCATTGAAACTATCGAACCGCCCATGCAATAAATTGTGCCGCCCAACGTTATGAAACAAAAAACTGCCATGAGATTTTGGAACACCTACTGGATTATTCTGCTGCTTGGCTTGATGCAAATGGCCGAGGCACAGACTGTCTCGCCTCGCGACTTCGGCTGGGATGATGCCACTACCGATAGTGCCCGTTTTTGGGTACTTTACAACACCCATGTGGCTGCAATTCAAAGCCACAGCACAGTTAGCTACCAAGGAATGGACACCCTGGATATTGAAATCCCTTCCAATGCAAAAAGCATACCACTTGGCGACAGCAACCACTTTGCCGATGTGGTTTTCCGAGTCAAGAACACACACAAGAACCTATTCCTTTTCAGCCGCATACGCGAGTCAAAACCCATTGCAGTGGCCGACAACGATTTGCTCTGCCAATGTATCGAAAACAAAGACTTCTCACCTATCCCCGAGTTGAGCGAAGGCCGATACCTGCTGCATATCACCGACAGCAACGCTTGGGTGGGCCAGCGCGCCAACCACGCCTACGGCCACTACCGCGAGGACCTCACTTTCATAACTAACGGCCACGGTGTCGACCCCACCACAGCCCCCTACCTCTCCCACAACTCGCAGCCTCGCTGCAAGATTGTCAGCTACGATATGGAGGAAATCACATTCTACTTTGGCCACCTCACCCTCATCCGCGACAGCCTCGCCAGCCACCGCACCTATCTGCTCGACATCCAATATCTGGTATCACCAATAATCAGCCACGTCAGCGTCTATACTCCTGCCAGCATGCTGGTGGACGACTGCATCATGCGCATCTACCATTGCTACATGCCCAATTTCTACAATATCCACATCCAGGGCTCCTACTCCCGCACCAACCGCTCAGGCTATGGCATTTTGATGAACAACTGCTTTTACTCGCAGTTCAACCACCTTTATGCCCGTACCCCTTGGGGCGTGTTCGGCACCAACAATATGAATAACGTGGTGTTTAGCTTCTGCGACTTCGACCGATTCGACATCCACTGCTATGGCCGCGACATCTTTTTCTACAACTGCCGCCAGCAGGATAGCTACAACCAGTACTCCTCCACTTTCGGCATCATCAGCCACGAAAACTGCCATTTCGACAACTTCACCCCAGTGCTGATAGAGAGTTCATACAATGCTTACAACCACTTTGAGCTGTGGGTGGAAAACTGCACATGGCATCTCACCCCTGAGCGCAACTACCTGATGGATGCCGGCCCGCAAGTAAGAGCCACACCCATACGCCAAGAGCTGGAGCCCTACTGCCTGCCCTCGGTGAGGATAAGCAACAGCACCATCACCACCGACAAAAAAGTGCGCGAAATGCACCTCTTCCATTTTCGAGGCCAACCCGTCCAACAGCCCATCCAGGCCACCTCCTATATCGACCTTGACAATATTTCTTGCCCCAAAAAACTCAAAATCGAGCTCACCCAACGAAAATACAAAGACATTAGTTTTCAAGAAGATATACAATTCAACCTTCTACGCACCGACCTCAAAAATACAATAATTGAAAAAAATATCGTACCTTTGCAAAATTATTAACACAATCGAAATACTAAAAAAACAGATATAAACCCCAAAAACTCACGACCATGAAAAAGTTAGCATTGGTAATGGCCTTGATGGTAGCCACCCTTACTGCTACCGCCGAAAACATTCTCTATTTCACTCATAGCCAAGCACTCCGCACAGTAGCCACCCTCAACAACCAGGACGAGCTGATGATATACTGCGGCTACGAAGAGGAGATTCCCACCTATGTCCTCGTCAACGAGGTTTGGGCCGAGCAGATTAGTTCATCGTTTTACGAAATATGGCTTTATGGCTGGGATGCCTACACCGGCGATGAAATATACATGCCCATCGACCTTGAATGCATCTACCTTGTCACCAACCACAACATCTATAGCGCAGCCCAGTATCTGCGTTTCAAAAACACCCACCATCGCCCCACTTTTGCATGGGCAATGCCTCCCTACCATCCCTATATTCGCTCACCCCGTCCCACCCATTACTACTACACCTTCCACTACGATATCCACCGTCCGGGTTGGCACTACTGCGACTACCCGCACATGCACTACCACCCCTACTACCGCCGTTTCCCCAGCCATCCCGCTCCCATGCACACCAAGCCCTATCATCCTGGCAAGGAGCGCCCCGGCTACACCGAACACCCCAACGGCGGCTACACCCCCACCAACCTGCCACTGGTAGGCAACATCACCACCTCGCGCTCAAAAATCACCGTGCAGAACAATCCTACCGGTCGTTCGGGCAACCGCATCACCAGCAACCGCTCAGACAACACCGTTACAGTAACCGACCGCACTACCGGCTCGCGTACCACCACCAGCGCTCCCGACCGCAATTCGGTATCCTCTGGCCGCGGCACCGCTTCTGCCACCGAACGTAGCAATGACAACTCCCGCAGCGGCAACAACAACAACTCCCGCGGCAATTCCGTCAACGACAACTCCCGCAGTGGCAACAATGGCAATAGCCGTGGAAACGGCACTATCAACGACAACTCTCGTGGCGGCAACAGCAATAGCGGCAATGGTCGCGGCAACAGTTCAATCAACGACAACTCACGCGGCGGCAACAGCAATAGCGGCAATGGTCGCGGCAACAGCAGTTCGACCAACGACAACAGCCGAGACAACGGTCGTGTAAACGCCACTGACAATCAGAGTCAAACTACCAACAACGGCAGTCGCAACAGCGACACCGACAGATCTTCGTCCACCAGCACCTCGAGAACCAACAGCAGCAACGACAACAACAGTCGCACTTCCAGTGCTTCCAACGCATCCTCACAGGGCAACAACCGCGAGAGCACCATCACTTCCGAGCGTTCTCGCAGCAACAGCAACATGGGTACTTCGCGCGTAAGCAGCAGCTCTTCTTCCTCTAGCAGCTCCACCCCTGCTTCACGCGGCAACAATAGCAATGGCGTAAGCAGCAGCTCTTCTTCCACCAGCAGTGCCTCTCCCGCTTCACGCGGCAACAATAGCAACGGCGTAAGCAGTTCTAATAGCAGTCGTGGCAATGCATCAACAAGCAGCAGCTCGTCTCGCAGCAGCAACCGCGTTTCTGGCAATTCCAGCTCATCGTCAAAGACCACACCTAGCGAGTCGGGCTCCAGCAACAGCCGCTCCAGCAGCAGTCGTTCCAACAGCGACAACGAAAACACCAACTCGCGTTCTGCCAACAACTCACGCTCATCACGCTAACCATAAAAAGCCTACTCCCATGAATGCAGCCGAATTAGTCCTCAACCCGCAGGGCAATCTGTACCATATCAACCTCAATGCCGACACGCTAGCCGACAATGTGCTACTAGTGGGCGACCCCGAGCGAGTAAACATGTTTAAGACCATATTCGACAACATCGAATTTGAGTCGCAAAATCGCGAGCTTCATGCCCTTACAGGCACCTTCCGCGGCCAGCGTTTCACCGCCCTTAGTACCGGCATGGGCTGCGACAACATAGATATTGTAGCCACCGAGCTGGATGCTGCCGCCAATATCGACCTTGCCACCCGCACAATCCGCCAGCAGCACCGCTCCCTCAACCTGGTGCGCATCGGCACTAGCGGCAGTCTGCAAGCCGACATCGACTGCGGCAGCCTTGTAGCTTCGCGTTATGCCATCGGCCTCGACGGCTTGCTCAACTACTATGAGCATTCCGACCAAGGATTCGAGCCTGCCATGCAGCAAGCCTTTGCCCAGCACATGCAGCTCAATCCTGCATTGGCTGCTCCCTACTGCGTAAGCGGCAGTGCCAAGCTGCTTGAGAAAGTGGCCGAGGGTATGCACCACGGCATCACCGTTACAGCACCAGGATTCTATGGCCCGCAAGGACGTAATATTCGGCTAGCACCCAGCATCGACCAGCTCAACGAACGACTGGCCCAATTCTCGTGGAACGGCACCCGCGTCACCAACCTCGAGATGGAGACTTCGGCCATATTCGGTTTCGCCAATGCCCTAGGCCATGAGGCCCTCACCGTGTGCCTGATTATTGCCAACAGACCCGCCGGCACCTTCCTCAACGACTACCACACTCCCATGCGCCAAGCCATCGGTACAATTATGGAGAGGATGGCAAAATAGAGGATTAGTGTACTGTGATTTGTGATTAGCGAACCAACAAATGATTATTCATTCATAATTCATAACGCATGAAGTCTTTTCTTCTTTTAGCAGCAGCCGTTATCATGGGTATTGCGGCATCGGCACAGACTCAGCCCGACTATATACCCGAGCAGCTAGGTCGCGACAGCCACCATATAATACAGTCGCTTGGGGCTTTTGTGGGCAACGAGCGGGCCGAGAGTCAGGAATTCGACATCACCTATATGCCAGCCGGCAACGGGGTTGATGGCGTAATGATTATCAATACCGCCGACTATCGCCTCACTTTTCATCTCGATAAGCAGTACGACCTTTGCTACGAATTCATTATCGACATACGCTCCAAAGATTTCTTGGATAGTTTCTATAACCTGTTTACAGTCTATCGTACTGAGAATATGGGCGACTACCGCTTGATGCGTTTCGGCAACGAGCGCCTCCATATTGTAGAAAACCCTTCCACTACCTCCAAATACCGCACCTTTAGGTTCACCTTGGAGGAGTAGCATCACAGCAATGCTGCCGCTATGTCCATTTGGGATCGATTGATCAACTTTAGAGGTTCCCAACAACAGGAGCCTTCCGACCGCACCTACGATGCTGCCCGCCATGCCTTTATCGATGTTGAGGTAGGTTTTTCTGACCACAAATTGCACGATATAGGCATTCTACGGCACGATGGCGGCATCTATCACGGCAATTCACCCCAGCTGATGGAGGAGTCGCTTGCAGACATCGACTACCTCTGCGGACACAACATCATACACCACGATATCCGCTACCTTTTCAACGATAAGCCATGCCCATTTAGGCTTGTCGACACCTTATACCTCTCCCCCCTTCTTTTCCCCGAACGGCCCTACCACAAGCTCATAAAGGACGACAAGCTCATAACGGAGCAGCTCAACAATCCCGTCAACGACTGCAAGAAAGCACGTGACTTGCTGATGGACGAAATCAGCCACTGGCGTTCGCTTCCCCTCTCCAAACAACGCATTTTTGCTTCCCTGCTGGCTTATCAACCCGAATTTTCGGGATTTCTGCAGATGGTAGAAGCCGAAGCACCGGTACACGATTTGCCCCAGCTGATTGCCGACACCTATCAAGGGAAAATATGCGCTAATGCCGACCTTCGCACCCTTGCCAGCAGCCTCCCCTGCGAGCTGGCATATGCCCTGGCCTTAATAGATACCACCGACCACCGCTCCATCACCCCCGGCTGGGTGCTGCACAACTACCCCAGGGTAGAGCATGTGGTACACCTGCTGCGACAACATCGCTGCCTGCAGGGCTGCCCCTATTGCAACAGCCAGCTGGACTTGACACAAAACCTCAAAGCCTTTTTTGGTTACGACCAATTCCGCACCTACGAAGGTGAACCCCTTCAGGAAAGGGCGGCTCAAGCGGCCGTAGACGGGCAGTCGCTGCTGGCCATCTTCCCCACCGGAGGCGGCAAGTCGCTCACATTTCAGCTGCCCGCCCTCATGGAAGGACGCTCAGTGCATGGACTAACGGTGGTTATCTCGCCACTGCAGTCACTCATGAAAGACCAAGTGGACAACCTAGCCGAGCGCGGCATTACCGATGCCGTAACCATCAACGGACTGCTTGACCCTATCACCCGAGCGCTTTATATGCAAAGGGTGCAGGACGGCGATGCTTCGCTCCTATATATCGCCCCCGAGATGCTGCGCTCCAAAACCATCGAGCGCCTACTGCTCTCACGCAATGTGGTACGATTTGTTATCGACGAGGCACACTGCTTCTCTTCATGGGGACAAGATTTCAGGGTCGACTATCTGTATATCGGCAAATTCATCAGCCAGTACCAGCAGAAGAAACAATGCCCCCACCCCATACCGGTATCATGCTTTACAGCTACCGCAAAACAAAAGGTGATACAGGATATCTGCGACTATTTCAAGCAGTCGCTAAACATAGACCTGCAGCTCTTCGCATCATCTGCAGCGCGCACCAATCTTCAATATTCGGTAATTCATGCCGACTCCGACGAGGAAAAATACAACCTGCTGCGATCGCTGGTAGCCGAATCGGCATGCCCCACTATCATATATGTGTCTCGCACCCGCCGCAGCATAGAACTGGCCGCAAAACTTACTCGTGACGGCTATAAAGCCTTACCCTTCAACGGCAAGATGGACAGCGACCAAAAGGTGGCAAATCAGGATGCCTTCATGAACGACAAAGTGTCCATCATTGTTGCCACATCGGCTTTCGGCATGGGGGTAGACAAAAAGGATGTGGGGCTAGTGATACACTACGACATCTCCGACTCGCTCGAGAACTACATACAAGAGGCCGGACGTGCCGGACGAGACCCACAGCTGAACGCCCGTTGCTTTGTATTATACAGCGATCACGACCTTGACAAACATTTCATCCTGCTGAATCAAACCAAGCTAAGTATAAGCGAAATACAGCAGGTATGGAAAGCCGTAAAAGACCTCACACGCCTGCGGCCAACGGTGGCTTGCTCGGCTCTGGAGATAGCTCGCCAGGCTGGCTGGGACGACACTGTTAACGACATAGAAACACGCGTACGCACCGCAATAGCTGCCTTGGAGCAAGGGGGATATATCGAGCGCGGCAACAATATACCCCATGTGTATGCTACAGGAATCACAGTAAAGAATGTTGACGATGCCCGGCAGCGTATCTCCGGATCAAAATTCTTCGAGACGCAGGAGGTTGAAACCGCTGTCCGCATCATCAAATCCCTCATCTCGCAAAAGTCATTCACCAAATCTCAGGAAGCCGATGCCGAATCGCGCATCGACTATTTGGCCGACATCCTCGGTCTCACCAAACGCGACGTGATTTCATCTATCGAGCGCATGCGCCAAGAAGGCATACTGGCCGACACCAAAGACCTTACAGCTTTCCTCTCCGAAACTGGTTCGCAACGCAAATCGAGCCAAATACTCGAGCATTTCGCCCGCCTTGAACATTATATACTCAACCTAATTTCAGACGGCCCGCTACGCATTGCTACCAAGCAACTTAATAACGACGCCATACATTCCGGCCTTGCCGAGGCCCGCGAGAAAGATGTACGCACCCTGCTTTATTTCCTATCGATAAAAGAATACCTGACAAAGAAAGAAGACCCTGCCCACAACCTGGAAATTGTACAAATGGGCAGTCCGGAAGCGGTAGCCTCGCGCCACGAACGCCGCATAGAAATTTGTAGACTCATTATCGAGCGTCTTTATGCCCTATCGCAGCAGCAGACACAAGCCAGCCAGCCTGGGGCCGGTATCGCTTTTTCTGTCATCGAACTTCACAAGCACATCCAGAACAGCGCCAATATTTTCGGTTCCTTTGCCCAGGTGCAACTACCTGAGGTGGAAGAAGCGCTGCTCTATCTCTCCAAAATCGGGGCAATGAAACTCGAAGGCGGTTTCTTGGTAATATACAATGCCATGGAGATTCGCCGCATTAAAGAGAACAAGATGCGCTATAAGCAAGACGACTACCGCATGCTCAACGAATTCTACCGGCTTAAGATACAACAGGTGCACATCGTGGGCGAATATGCCAACCTAATGGTAAAAGACTATGCAGCGGCGCTACAGTATGTTCAAGACTATTTTCAGATGGACTACAAGAAGTTCGTGGCAAAATATTTCAAGGGCGAGCGTGCTGCTGAAATCCAGCGCAACCTCACTCCCGAAAAATATCGCCAACTATTCGGGCTCCTCTCGCCAAAGCAGATGGAGATAATCTCTGACAAGGAGTCGCGCTGCATTGTGGTGGCGGCAGGCCCTGGAAGCGGCAAAACCCGCGTGCTGGTACACAAACTGGCTTCACTCATCATGCTGGAGGATGTGAAACACGAGCAACTGCTGATGCTTACATTCTCCCGTGCTGCCGCCACCGAATTCAAACAGCGGCTAATAGACCTCATAGGTGCCGCCGCCAATTTTGTAGACATCAAGACCTTCCACTCCTTCAGCTTCGACCTACTGGGGCGGGTAGGAAATCTGGACGAAGTGCAGAATGTAGTGGCCGCAGCAGCCGACATGATACGGCAGGGAACCGTAGAGCCCAGCAAGATAGGCAAGACGGTGCTTGTAATAGACGAAGCTCAGGACATGGGTACAGACGACTTTTCGCTAGTGAACGCTCTCATGGAACACAACGAAGAGATGCGCGTAATAGCCGTGGGCGACGACGACCAAAGCATATTCCAGTTCCGCGGGTCCGATGCCAACTTCATGCGTGCACTGGCGCTACAACCCAGAAGCAGGCTAATAGAAATGACTGAGAATTATCGCAGTGCCCAGTCAATTGTGGAGGTGGCAAATAGGTTTGTCCAGCAGCTGGACAACAGAATGAAACGGTCACCCATTCAATCCATGTCGACCGACCCTGGCTACACCGAGATTGTGTACCATGTATCGCCATATATGTACCAAGCCATTGTAGACCAGATAGTATCCACCCCGCTGCAAGGCAGCACTTCGGTGCTCACCAGCACCAATGCCGAAGCCGCCATAGTGCTGGGACTCCTGCACCAAAGAGGCATCAAAGCCAAACTCATTCACTCGCTGGATGGACTTCGATTTTGGAATGTAGCTGTAGTACGGTATTTTATCAAATGTATAAGCCGCAACCTTTCCTCCCCTATCATTCCAGATAATGTGTGGGATGCAGCAAAGGCTCAGACCTATCAACGTTATGCCGGCAGCACCAATCTGCAGTACCTACAGCGCTGCGTGGAGCTATTCGAAACCACCAATAAGAAAAAATACTATACTGATTTCAAGGAATTTGTATTCGAATCATCGGTGGAAGATTTCTGCGATATTACCAACACCGACGTGGTAGTTTCCACTATTCACAAATCCAAAGGACACGAATACGACAATGTGTATATGATGATTGCTGGCGGAGGGCGCGAACGAGAAATGCGCCCGCTTTATGTGGGACTTACACGAGCCAAACAACGCCTAGTGATACACACCAATACGGCACTTTTCAACGGCATCCGGATGAAGCATGCACGTCGCGATATCACACCCTATTGCATGCCCGAGCATGTGGTGCTGCAGCTCACACACCGCGATGTATTTCTCGGGTTCTTCCATGACAAGAAATCGTTCATCTTAAATATGCGGGCAGGTGAAACTTTGAGCTATAGGAACCACACCCTCTTCACCACCACGCAACTGCCGGTGGCCAAACTCTCGGCCAAAATGTCGAAGGAAATCGACGAATGGGAGGGACGTGGCTACCGTGTTGCCGAAGGCAAAATACGCTTTATTGTAGCCTGGCGTCCTAAAGAAGCTTCAGCGGACGAACCCGAAACAGCCGTCATCCTCGCCGACCTATACCTTTCACGTTTGGGATAATTGGAGGAAATATTATTTTTGACCCCACACTCAATTGACCGATAACCGAGTACAGATATCTGTTCACAAATTTGAGCAGGCTATCACAATATTTATCAGATCAGCATATTCCATCGCAGATAAATCGTTTTACCTTTTCGAGTCAACGAATTCAATGATTTCAATGAAGTCTTTGGGAAGATAGCCATAAGCCTTGCTGCGAAGGTCGGCAGAAACGCCATAGAACGAATCGGCAATAACCCCAGTCATTGCTGCAATAGTATCAGAATCGCCGCCAAGCGATACTGCCAGCTTATACACTCCTCAAAGTTGGTGCCATCAAGAAAAGCAGTAACGGCTTGAGGTACAGTAACAGGACATGTTTCGTTGAAAGTGTTGTGCTTGCGAATGTAGTTGCAGTCTTTCGACATGTCATACCCATACGTATCTTCCATGAGGGCACGAATATACGGTTTAGAATAACCGTTACGAGCATGCCAGGATGCATCTGTTATGGCCATAGCGCCCTTGACACCTTCAGGGTGATTGTGTGTAGGCATAGCCGAAGAGGCAGCATACGATAACGCTTTCTGCCTTGAGTTCGCAAGATCGGCACATGCAGCAACTCGCATAGCAGAGCCATTTCCTAAGGAGTTATATGGCCGGGGGGAATCAGATTGAATCCATTGAACAAACATCCCACCGTACCCGCCCATAGGATTGGGGTAACGTTGGGCATATTTCAGTATGCAGTCACCGAAGTCGGCATTGTTGATTATCGCATGGGCAACAGCAACAATGAGTATTGTATCATCAGTATAGCCACACCCTTGGCCGAAAATATCGAAATTGGTTGATTTGATATTGTTAAATTCAAATCGAGACCCAGCTATATCGCCAATAATTGCTCCTATTATATAATGTAGTATTACAACAAATTATGATTTTGATAA
>JAGHRY010000189.1 GCA_018066145.1 Candidatus Colimorpha merdihippi
AGTGGAAGGTGTCAATAACAAAATCAAGACTGTCAAGAGGCAGGCCTACGGCTTCCGTGATGACGAATATTTCAAGCTCCGAATCCTTTCCTTGCACAACGACATCTACGCAAAATTATGATGAACCCAAACTTTTTCTTATTTAGACACAAACATTTCAAATTTTCTTGTTAAGTTTTGGTAAAAAACAATTCAATCACATATATTTCAACACTTTACACAACAAACACCGTTATCTTTGATAAAAACAACAAAAAAACACTGCATTTTTACAGAAATACACCATAGAATGGAAATACTTGATTAAATCAATATCATAGAAACGAAAATATTTTATTCATCCATACAACTAATACACAACACTATACAACAATTATAAAAAGAAAAAAGAAAAAAAATTTGGTCATTTCAAAAAAAGGTTGTATCTTTGCACCCGAATTCGAGAGATAATTCACCACAAAATGCCGCATTCGTCTAGTGGTCCAGGACATCTGCCTCTCACGCAGAAGATCATCAGTTCGACTCTGATATGCGGTACACCAGGAAGACCTCAAATAGAGGTCTTCTTCTTTTTTATACCATCCCACCAATACTCACAATAACCTTGCTTCGACCGATTGCGTCTTTCACTCACCTTGACCCGAAAAATTAAGGTGAGTTCTATAAATTCCACATTTCAGCTCAATGAGATTAAATGACATTTTTCTAGCAATTTATAGAACTTATCAAAAGAGGAACGCTGTGAAGCGTTCCTCTTTTTGCATTCGTACGTCTATATATATTATGGGTTTATAACAATTGAAGGCAGCAATTTAATAAGTCATGCGGACTCCTGCCAGAAATGAAATTCCCGGCTGTGGGATTCCACCATAATCACAATATTGCCTATTCAGCAGATTGTAGCCATCTGCGAAGAATGAAAAATGTTGTAGCGTGTAGTCTACCCCTGCATTGAACAATACCACGGGATCATACTTGAGCAATGCCCCATCAAGCCCACTATATTGGCCTTCTCGGCAATGATAGGTGGCCAACAGTTTGATTCTAACATTTTTCAACGGCGAAACCACAACATCGCCACTAACCTTATGGCGCAGATAATCCAATACATAATTAGATATATACCCGTCTGCCTGCTGTGCCAGGGTGCAAAACGAGTACGACACCCCTACCCTTTTCAGGCATCCGCCCCCGATATAGGCTCCTTGGAGCTCGGCACCCATTGCATCTATGGCGGCATGGTTCACGCTGTGCCATACGGTTTCTTCTGGCAGTCTGACCCAATCTATTATATTGGATCCATGACGGCCGTACAAAGTGGCACTGGCGAGATAATGGCGAGTATGATAATTCAAGTTCACCTCGGCATGATGGCTTACCTCGGGCATAAGATTGGGGTTGCTCTGTTGGGTGGCACTATGGTAATACAAATCGGTATATGTAGGCAATCGAAAGGAACGCCCGATAGAGCCCCTCAGATTCAGCGAACGATGCAATGGATAGTCGGCACTAAGCGAATAGCCATAGTTTGCCCCTAAAAGACTATTATAGCCCCCCAGGAGGCTTGCGGCTAGTTTGAGCGAATGGATGCAAACTCCATGCTCGGCAAATACATTGGCTCCAATCCTATTCTTGCCGAATGAATATTGAATATTGTCCGGCTCGCCAATGATGTTTATCGGGTGGCTGAGGGTGTCGCCCAAAACCGAGCTAATAATTCCTTCATCGCGAATTTCGCACCCGATGGACGATTGACCGAGCGCCCAATTATTGGAGGCCCGCAATCTCAAGCCTGCGTTGGCTGAGAGATGATAATTATGTCCGGTATACCATGCTGGGGGAACCGTAACACCTTGTCGGAATAATTCGAACCGGTCTTTATGAAGTCGGCCATACAACACGGATTCGAAATGCCACCTTTTCCACATTTGCTGCCGGGCAATAGAGGCCATAAGGGTGCGTGTGGACTCGAACTGCGTGGGATACTTGGTGCTATAGAAATCCTGACTTCCAAAATCTTTGAGCTGACCGCCCATCTGAAATACCCATTCGCCATTCTTATCACGGTTGCGGGCTTGGAGATAAAGACTCCCATGGTCATAATCCGTATTTTCACGATAACCATTGCTCCTGTGATACGAGGCAGCCGTGGTAAGCGCCCAGCGGCCCAATTGCCGGCTGACACCAGCAGCAACATTTCCGCTGCCAAAGCTTCCTCCCGACAACTCGAAACGAGCTTGATTCATTCCTCTTTCCCCTATTACAATATTTACCGCCCCACAGAAGGATGAGAGGCCATAATGATGCAAGGCTGATGAAGGAATAATCTCAACCCTGTCCACCATCGACAAGTCGATAGGAATATCAAGATTGTGATGGCCGGTTTGTGCATCGGTGAGATTAACACCATTGAGTAATACAATCATCTGATCGAAGGTACCCCCACGCATAGTGAGGTCGCCCTGCACATCGCCAACGCCCCGAGTACGCAAATCGAGGCCCGGCAACTGCTCCAACAATTCGCCAACCGAACTGATTGGCAAACCACTTAATTGTTGACGTGAGATAACCGCCACCGCGTCGGGCGAACCCTGCTGGGTGTCAGCCACAGCAACGACATCTAATGCAGGGAGGAGATTTACCGGAATATCTTCATCCGTTTGGGCGTAAGCATTCTCAGTAAACATAGCTGCAAACATCGCCATGGCAAAAGCTGATTTCAGCAATTGGCGGTCGGCAATATAGGAGACCAGACGACCAATATTTACCACACGATGCAAAGAATTAAAAACGGCGAATCCAGCACGCTTGAAACGGCGGAAACGAATAGTTTTTAACATTGAAAAATTCTGTTGATTCATAATGGTTAATTATTATTGGACGTACGAATAATTACACTTTTTATTGGTCACATCCTATTCCACGACCATATATCATGAGGAAAATAGGATTGACATGAAAAAAATCCGTGTTTTGATAAAAATCTAACACGGATTTTTTGGGGAAATTATCACTAATTCAATAATTAACGAATGGGGAACTGATAGCCAATCGTGAGCAGCAAAGCAAAATTATTGCCCTGAGGAACAACTTTCACCTTGTTGATGGTATTGCCATTCGACTGGGATTGGGAAGTTTCTAAAGCATCGGGAGATTTAGATACTGCCAACAAACCATAATCCAATTGGAGCATCACCGACAAATCCTGCCACTCATAGCCTACACCGAAAAGGAAACTGACATCCAGGGGATCGATATAATCGAATACAGGTTCGTTCTCGATACGGTAGGTCCAATCTTCTTGCGGATAACCTGGGGTGCTCTTACGGTCGCTGAACGAGCCGAAAAGGCCATAGCTGAAAGCGGGTCCCAAAGATATCAATGCGCGGTGGCCAGGCTCACGGATGGGAAGTTCGTAACGATAAGTGGCCAGCAAAGGCACCTGCACATAGAATGCGTCATAAACGCCTTCGCGGATGGAGACGATATCCTCCAGCACTTCTTCAAAATGCGAACCTCTGCGAGTAATATTCAAACCGGTCTGCAGCCAGAAATTCTCAAAAAACAATGACTGAGAATTAGTGAAACCGAACGAGACAAAACCACCCAGATTAGCAGCCAGGATAGGAGAATTGTTGGCCAAATCGTCAACGTGGACTCCCATTCCTGCGCCACCACGTACACCAAAGTTCATAAATTGAGCCTGCGAGGTGAATGTCGTGGCCACTAACAATGACAGTATTATAAGAATCTTCTTCATAAGTGCGAATAATAAAATCGTGCAAAATTACGATTTTTTTTTGAATTAATGACTTTTTTTTACCGAATAGCGTAAAAATATAGTAATTCGCCGTGCTTTACCCTTGGCAGCCTTACAGCTTGCGATAGATAAAGTCGGTCATCAGCTGATACAGATTCAAGCGGGTATTGCCGCCATAAATGCTGTGGTTTTTATTGGGATAGATACGGAACTCGAACTGCTTGCCAGCCTCTTCAAGCTTGGTGACCATATCGGCAGCATTCTGGAAATGAACATTGTCGTCGCCAGTGCCATGTATCAGAAGATAGTTGCCTTCGAGGAGGTTGGCAAAATTCAACGGCGAATTGTCGTCGTATCCGCGAGGATTGTCCTGCGGACGCTGGAGGAAACGTTCGGTGTAGATGTTATCGTAGTAGCGCCAAGTGATAACGGGAGCCACGGCAATAGCGCTCTTGAAAACATCGTGACCTTTCAAAATAGAAAGGGTCGACAGATATCCGCCAAAACTCCAGCCGAAAATGCCGATGCGGCTTTCGTCAATCCAGCTCTTCTTGCCAAACCAGCGAGCAGCCTCGATAGCATCCTCACATTCCATCTTACCCAGATTTCTGTAAGTCATTTTTTTGAAATGAGCACCACGGCCGCCAGTACCACGGCCATCGAAACAAGCAACCACATAGCCATGCTGGGCCAGCATGTGGAACCAATAGTAATCGGAAGAGCCGTAGCTGTTCGTCACCTGCTGGTTGCCGGGTCCGCCATACACGTAGAAAAACAAAGGATACTTCTGAGTGGAATCGAAATCAGGAGGAAGGATGATGTAGTAATTCAACTCGGTGCCAATAGATGTGGTGAGGGTACCGAACTGTTTGCGGCCTGCACCATACTCGGCCATACGTTCACGAAGGTCGGCATTATCCTGAAGGGTTTTCATCAATTTGCCATTAGACGAATGCAGCGTGTACACCGGTGGGGTATTGGCATCCATAAAGGTGCTGATATAGTACTTGCTGTTATTGCTGAAACTGGCGCTATACCAACCGGGCTTATCGCTCAGCTTGGTTTTCTTCTTGCCTTTGAAATCGATGCAATACAGCTCTCGGTTGATGGGTGATGATTCGTGCGAGAGGTAATAGATAAGACCGTTCTTTTCGTCAACAGAGCAGATGGACACCACATCATACGATCCTTTGGTAATCTGAAAAATCTGCGTGCCCGTCAGCATATAGATGTGATTATAGCCATCGCGCTCGCTGGTAAAGAGCATGCGCTTGCCATCAGAGAGGAACATCCAAGTATCGGGCACTTCTACATAAGCCTCATCCTCCTCAACATAGAGGGTGGAAATTTCGCCGGTGCGGGCGTCGGCCTGGAGCATTTCCATCTTGTTCTGCAAACGATTCATGCGCATAATCGCCAGCTTGTTGGGGTCGCGGTTCCACTGGATGCGGGGAATATATTGGTCGTTCTGGCTGCCGATATCCAGCTTGCGGGTATTGCCGGTTTCCAAATCATAAATCAAAACATCCACCACCGAATTATCTTCGCCAGCCTTGGGATACTTATACGTATAATTCTCGGGATACAGCTCGCCCCACATCTGCATAGAATACTGCTTCACTTTGCTTTCGTCAAAACGATAGAAAGCAATTTTCTTGCTATCGGGCGACCAGTAAAAGCCTTTGGTGATAGCAAATTCCTCTTCGTAAACCCAGTCGGTGGTGCCGTTGATGATTTCGTTGAAACGGCCGTCGGTGGTCACCTGGGTTTCTTTCAAAGAGCTGAGCGACATGGTGTAAAGATTATTATCGCGCACAAAGGCCACCATTTTCCCATCGGGAGAGAAAGTAGTCAGGCGCTGCTTGCCATTCTGCGTAATACGCTGGAACGTTCCATCGGAAATAGTATAGATGTAGTAAGTGCTAACCCCGCTATGGCGATAGATGGGTTCGAATTCTGCAGACAGCAGCACTTTCTGCTCGTCCTGCGAGAATTCATACGATTCGATGGGAGGCATCGGTTTTACCGATTTGCGCATTGGATCATGGAAAGCGCAAAGACAGTCGACCTTTTCACCCGTCTTGTAGCTATATTTATCAATACCATTGCGGGTAAGGATGCAGTAATGTTCGCCATCCTGCATCGAACGAATTGAGGAGATGCCTTGAGGACGGAAGGTGGAACGCGCCCAAATATCTTCAAGGGTAATCTGCTTGGTTTGTGCACTTACAGAGCTCATCATGGCAACGGCGGCCATCATGGCGAAAAATAATTTTTTCATTGTGAATAATTGTTATTGTGGTTCGTGCCTTGGCTTTTAGTAAAAAAAAGTGCCGACTAGCAACCGTCAAACATAGTAAAGTTAAGGTTTAAGACCTGCGTACGAAGCATTTTTGCAGCCTCAGACGCAGAATCTTAAACCTTAAGCCTTACAAAAAATTACAGCTTGGGACCTGCAACAACAAGTGCTTTGCCTGCCTCATTGTAGGTGAACTTTTCAAAGTTCTTAATGAAGCGAGCCGAAAGGTCTTTAGCCTTGGTTTCCCATTCGCAAGCGCAGCCATAGGTGTCGCGAGGATCAAGGATCTTAGGATCAACACCAGGCAATGCGGTGGGTACTTCGAAATCGAAATAAGGAATCTTCTTGGTAGGAGCAGTCAGGATGCTGCCATCAAGGATAGCGTCGATGATTCCACGGGTATCCTTAATGGAGATACGCTTGCCGGTACCATTCCATCCGGTGTTTACAAGATAAGCCTTGGCGCCGCTCTTCTCCATGCGTTTCACCAATTCCTCGGCATACTTGGTAGGATGCAGTTCGAGGAAAGCCTGGCCGAAACATGCGCTGAAGGTGGGAGTCGGCTCGGTGATACCGCGTTCGGTACCAGCCAGCTTGGCAGTAAAACCACTCAGGAAATAGTATTTGGTCTGCTCGGGAGTAAGAATGCTGACGGGAGGCAACACGCCGAAAGCATCGGCACTCAAGAAGATGACGTTTTCAGCGGCAGGAGCTGCGCTTACGGGGCGAACAATCTTCTCGATGTGCTGGATGGGATAGCTAACGCAGGTGTTCTCGGTAGCGCTCTTATCGGCAAAATTGATCTTGCCGGCAGCGTCAACGGTCACATTTTCCAAGAGGGCATTGCGACGGATAGCGTTATAGATATCGGGTTCGCTGTCTTTGTCGAGGTTGATAACCTTTGCATAGCAGCCACCTTCGAAATTGAAAACACCTTCGTCATCCCAGCCGTGCTCATCGTCGCCAATCAGCAAACGTTTGGGGTCGGTGCTCAAGGTAGTCTTGCCGGTGCCGCTAAGGCCGAAGAAGATAGCGGTATGCTTGCCGTCCATATCGGTATTTGCCGAGCAGTGCATCGAAGCAATACCCTTCAGGGGCAGATAGTAGTTCATCATGCTGAACATGCCCTTCTTCATCTCGCCACCATACCAGGTATTGAGGATCACCTGCTCGCGGCTGGTGATGTTGAAAGCCACGCAAGTTTCGCTGTTGAGGCCGAGGTCCTGATAGTTCTCAACTTTAGCCTTGCTGGCGGTATAGACGGTGAAATTGGGGGTGAAGTCCTTCAATTCTTCCTCGGAGGGAACAATGAACATATTCTTCACAAAATGAGCCTGCCAAGCCACTTCCATGATAAAGCGTACAGCCATGCGGGTGTCCTTGTTGGCGCCGCAGAATGCGTCTACCACAAAAAGTTCCTTGCCGCAGAGTTCCTGCTTGGCCAGATCTTTTACGACAGCCCAAGTGCTTTCGCTCATCTCGTGATTGTCGTTCTTATATTCGGGAGTGTTCCACCAAACAGTGTTCTTTGAATTTTCGTCCATGACAATATACTTGTCTTTGGGCGAACGGCCAGTATAGATACCGGTCATCACATTCATAGCATCAAGTTCGGTAAGCTGTCCCTTGTCGAAACCGGTAAGAGTGGGGTCCGATTCGAACTGAAACAACTCTTCGTACGAAGGATTGTAGTGAACTTCTTTTACTCCGGTGATACCTAATTTTTCCAGAGCCTTAATAATTTCAGCGTTCATTATAATAGAATTAATGTATTAAACAAATAATGTATTAGAGTCTAGCGCGACGGCTCTTAATAGCAGCCTGGGCAGCGGCCAAACGTGCCAGAGGTACGCGGAAGGGGCTGCAGCTGACGTAGTTCAAGCCGGTCTGATAGAAGAATTCCACAGATGCGGGATCGCCACCATGTTCGCCGCAAACACCGCACTTCAGATTCTCGCGGGTACCGCGGCCACGGTCGACACCCAACTTAACGAGCTGGCCAACACCCTTTTGGTCGATGGTGTTGAAAGGATCGTTCTTGATAATCTTCTCATCGATATAGGTGGAAACGATACCGTTGACATCGTCGCGGCTGAAGCCGAAGGTCATCTGGGTAAGGTCGTTGGTACCAAAGCTGAAGAACTCTGCCACCTCGGCGATGCGGTTGGCAACGAGAGCAGCACGAGGAATCTCAATCATAGTACCATACTTATAATCGATGTATACGTTCATCTTGGCCTGAACCTCGGCCTTCACGCGGTCGGCAAGCATCTTCTGGTGCTCGAGCTCGTGCACGTTGATGGTCAGAGGAACCATGATTTCCAGCTTGGGATGATAGCCTTCGGAAATCAGTTCGGCGGTAGCGGTAAAGAGGGCACGATACTGGGTCTCGGTGATTTCGGGATAGATAATACCCAGACGCACGCCACGGGTACCCATCATGGGGTTCACCTCGTGAAGAGCCTCAACGCGAGACTTCACATCCTCAAACTTCATGCCGCGCTCTTTAGCCACTTCGCGCTGTTTTTCTTCATTCTGGGGAACGAACTCATGCAGCGGAGGATCCATCAGACGGAAGGTAAGGGGCTTGCCGTCGAGAACCTTCAGGGTAGCCTTGGCAGCATCCTTGATGTAGGGCTCAAGCTCGTTGAGGGCCTTGATGCGGTCTTCGGTGGTATCGCTGAGGATCATATTGCGCAATTTTTCGAGAGGCTTCTCGCTGTTCTTGCCATAGAACATGTGCTCGATACGGAACAGGCCGATGCCTTCAGCACCAAACTCGATAGCCTTGGTAGCATCTTCGGGAGTATCGGCGTTGGCGCGAACACCCATGGTGCGATATTTGTCAACCAGCTCCATAAACTGCTGGAAGCGGGGATTCTCGGTAGCGTTGATCATCTTCACCTCGCCATTGTACACATATCCACGGGTACCGTTGAGGGAGATGGTATCGCCTTCGCGATAGATGTTGCCGGCAATGTTGAGCACCACCTCGTCGCCTTTCTTCTCGAAAGTGAGGGCGTCGCAACCCACGATGCAGCATTTACCCCAGCCGCGGGCCACGAGGGCAGCGTGAGAGGTCATACCGCCACGGGCAGTGAGGATACCGGTAGCTGCGCGCATACCTTCAACGTCCTCGGGGTTGGTCTCTTCGCGAACGAGGATGCAGTTGACATTGTTGCGGCGATAGTATTTGGCTTTTTCGTTGGACAGGGCAATCACGCCTACAGCGCCGCCAGGGCCAGCGGGAAGACCCTTAGCCAAAATGGTGCGTTTCTTCTCGTCGGTAGAATCCAGGATGGGGTGCAGAAGCTCGTCGAGCTGGTTGGGAGAGATGCGCATGATAACCTCGCGCTCATCAATCAAACCTTCCTTCAGCATATCGATAGCCATAGTCAGGGCAGCAACGCCGGTGCGCTTACCTACGCGGCACTGGAGCATATAGAGCTTGGCATCCTGAATGGTGAACTCGATATCAAGCATATCGTGGTAGTTGTTCTCCAGGATGGTGCGGATATCGCAAAGTTCCTTGTAGATTTCGGGCATGAGCTCCTGCATGGAGGGCATTTCCTTGTTTTTCTCGTTCTTGGTGTCATCGTTGAGGGGGTTGGGGGTGCGGATACCGGCCACCACATCTTCGCCCTGGGCGTTGATGAGCCATTCGCCATAGAACTGGTTGTCGCCATTGGCGGGGTTGCGGGTGAAAGCCACACCGGTAGCGGAGGTTTCGCCCATGTTGCCGAACACCATGGCCTGAACGTTTACAGCGGTACCCCAATCGTCGGGAATACCTTCGATAGCGCGATAGCTAACAGCCTTCTTACCATTCCAGCTCTTGAAAACGGCCTTGATGCCGCCTTCCATCTGCTGGCGTGCGTCGTCGGGGAAGTCAACGCCAAGCACCTCTTTCACCTTTTTCTTGAAATCTTCGGCCAGCTGCTTCAGATCGTCTGCGGTGAGGTCGGTATCGCTCTTATAGCCGTGGCTCTCCTTGTAGCTGTCGAGCATATCGTCGAGCTGTTTGCGGATGCCCATACCGTCGGCGGGTTCAATGCCCTCGCTCTTTTCCATCACCACGTCGGCATACATCATGATGAGACGGCGATAGGAGTCGTAAACGAAACGGGGGTTGTTGGTACGCTTGAGCATACCGGGAATAGTCTTTGAAGAAAGACCGATATTGAGGACGGTGTCCATCATACCAGGCATCGAGGTGCGAGCGCCGGAGCGGCAGCTAACGAGCAGGGGATTTTCGGCATCGCCGTATTTCGAACCCATCAGTTTCTCGATATTCTCTACGCCTTTCCAAACTTCTTCCATCAGGCCAGCGGGCAGCTGGCAGTCGTTGCTATAGTAAGCGGTGCAGCATTCAGTCGTAATAGTAAGGCCTGCGGGTACGGGGAGTCCCAGCAAACACATTTCAGCCAAGTTGGCGCCTTTACCGCCAAGCAGGTTTTTCATGTCGGCTCTGCCCTCAGCAGTCTTACCTCCAAAAGTGTAAACGTATTTGGTCATAACGTAATAAATTGTTAGATAGTTATATAAAATTATTTATTATCAATTATTGAAAATGCAAAGATACGCAAAAAAAAGCATATAATAAATATTATATTCCGAAAAGATATTAACAATACCTCCAACCCGCCCTATTTCAGCCACAAATAATCTGATTATCCGATGGCTATGGACGGTAATAAAAATCTCGGCCGATCTTTTTTCCGGGTACTTTCACAAATAGCCCTTCCGCATAGGGTGATTCGCCCTCGCTTCGTCCGATAAGCGAAGGCAGAACGAAGCGAAAACAACCCAGCAGCGAGCACCTGAAGACCACCTTTCGCCCACGTAGCGCCCACGTAGCGCCCACCTTTTATTGGGCAAAGAATCGGTTGAGCAATACCACCGCCTGTATGTTGCGGGGTACCTGCAGGTCGATACACCCGCTTTCGATGGCTATTACCCGACCCTGGCGCACGGCAGTCAACTGGGTATAGGGGGCTGTTTTCACAAATGCGGCCGAGTCGGCAGCCCTGATAATCAGGTAATCCGGATCCTCATGCATTAGCGCTTCCATGCTATAGTTCCACCCCTGCACATCTTCGGCAATATTGCGTCCGCCGGCCAAGGATATGATATCGTTGATATAGGTGTTGCCTCCTGCCGTATAATTGCCTGCAGCACCGTATCCTACTACATAGTAAGCCGTTGGCCGATGCGATGCATGGGTTGTATCCAATGCATTCACTTGGGCGCGCAAAAGGGCGTTAAGGCTGTCGGCCGATTTCTCCCGCCCGATGATTTTTCCTATTTTTTCGATATTGGAATACAGGTCGTCAAAATGTTCTTTTTCAGGCACACATACCACGGCAACATTCATTTTTTCCAATTGAAGCACGCTTTTCTGGGGCAGCATCGAGCCGCCAATCACCACGTCGGGATTCATCCCTACCACCTGTTCCACATTCAAATTGGTAATGCCGCCCACCGATGGAAGGTCCAACACCGTTTCAGGATAGGCGCAGAAATCGGTTCTGCCCACAAGCAATTGGCTTCCACCCAAGGCGCACACGATTTCGGTCACGGCGGGCGAAAGACTGACTATTCGCTTGGGCTCAGTTGGAATAACCACCGTGCGGCCGTAATCGTCGGTAAAAGTTTGGGTCTCGATGCGGCCAGATTCCAAATGGCAGCTGGAGACCAAGAACAGGCTTAATAAGATGAATAATATGTTGCGATTCATTTTTTGTCGAAAATTAAGAAGTGGGCAGACCAAGCCTGCCCACTTCTTGTGTGGTATAAATAAAAGTTTATTTACTACAGGAGGGTAGCCAGTTTGGCAGCCAGGTCGCCAACGCGGGTAGAATAACCCTTCTCGTTGTCGTACCAGCTGATAACCTTCACCATGTTGCCATCCATCACCTGGGTCAGCAGGCTGTCGAAAATGCTGCTGTGGGTGTTGTCAACGATGTCGATGCTGACGATAGGATCGCTGGTGTACTGCAAGATGCCTTTCATGGGGCCTTCAGCAGCTTCCTTAATGGCAGCGTTGATTTCCTCTTTGGTCACATTGCAAGCCATCTCGGCAGTCAGGTCTACCACAGAGCCATCGGGGGTGGGAACACGCATTGCAAAGCCGACGAGCTTGCCCATCAGTTCGGGAATTACCAGGCCTACAGCTTTAGCAGCGCCGCTGGAAGTGGGAATGATGCTGACCGCAGCAGCACGGGCACGACGGAGGTCGCTGTGGGGCTGGTCGAGAATCTTCTGGTCGTTGGTGTAGGAGTGGATGGTGTTCATCAAACCGCGCTTGATGCCGAATTTGTCGTTAAGCACCTTAGCCATGGGGGCCAAGCAGTTGGTGGTGCAGCTGGCGTTGCTCACAAGCTGCATCTCTTTGGTGAGGATATTGTCGTTTACGCCCATCACGATGGTGGCGTCAACATCGTCAGCCTTGCTGGCAGGAACGGTGAGGATAACCTTCTTGGCACCTGCGTTGATGTGTTTCATCATCTGGTCGCGTTTTTTGAACAGACCGGTTGATTCTACTACGATATCGATACCCAGTTCTTTCCAAGGGAGGTTCTGGGGATCACGCTCGGCATAGATTTTCACCTTCTTTCCATTCACCACGATGCAGTCTCCTTCGGCGTACACTTCGCCGGGGAAATTATCATGTACAGAATCGTACTTGAAGAGGTATGCGAGAGTTTCAGCGCTGGTAAGGTCGTTGATTGCGACAACATCCAGTTCGGGATGGTTTTCCATCATTGCGCGGAACGACATGCGTCCGATACGGCCGAAACCGTTGATAGCTACTTTTGCCATATTATCTTGATTTTTATACGTTTATGATTTTATTGGGTGTTTAAAATTGCTTACAAATATACATTTTTTTTTATTATCGGCAAAAAAAATGTAATTTTGCACAAAAAATATTAGCATTTTTTATGATAACTGAGTCTTTTGAAATAACCGTTTTTTCGAAGTCTCAGCGACAGTTTGCAGACGTATTATAGATTTTAAAAATATCGATTTAATTAAGCACCTCTCTTTATGGCAAAGAAGAAAAAAAGCTCAAATAGCAAATCGCGCAAGGGATTGAAAAAATGGCGCCAGCTCAAATTCGGCGGCAAGGTATGGCGCTTTCTCTGGGTGGGATTCCTCATCCTGGTGGCTTTTTCAATCTTTCAGGTTCTTTTCTGCGCTATTTTCAATCCTCCCCTCACTCCGCTCATGGTTCAGCGTTTCTTCCAGCAGGCCAAAGAGCCCAACCGCGAAATCCGGTTCGAACGTCACTATGTTTCGCTCGACGATATCTCCCCCAACCTGGTCAACGCCGTAGTTGTGAGCGAGGACGGACTTTTCATGTATCATCGCGGCTTTGATGTCCACCAGCTCAAGCTGGCCTATATCGAGGGCAAGAAAGGACGTCGCCAGCGCGGCGGCAGCACCATCAGCCAGCAAACGGCCAAAAACTGCTTCCTTCCCCACAGCCACAGCGTTCTGCGCAAAGCCGTCGAGGCTTATTACACCACCCTCATCGAAATGGTTTGGGGCAAGAAAAAAATCATGGAGCGCTATCTGAATGTGATTGAGTTTGGCGACGGCATCTATGGCGCCGAAGCTGCCAGCCAGCACTATTTCGGCCATTCTGCCAGCAATCTCTCCAAACGCGAAGCCGCCTTGCTCGCCGTATGCCTCCCCACTCCGCTTAAAAGCAATCCTGGCCGCCCCTCGGGCTATCTCAGCCGCCAGGCAGGCGTTGTCCAAGGCCGCATGGCCCGGTATGGCCGCATCAACCTCAATGCAAAACGCGAAGACCTCAACAAGCGCTACCTCGAACAGATGGACGAGTCGTTATGGGACTTTGCCTGGTGGGTTGTTACCGATGGCGAGAGCGTATCGCACAAGAAGAACAAGAAAAAATAGCCCCCCCATATTTTGGACTGGACCCGGCATATCCGCGATTTTGAAACCCACCTTCGACTGGAGCGAAACCTGGCCGACAATTCCATCATGGCCTACCTCCGCGATGTCGAGCATCTGCGCCGTTATGCCGAGCCCCAAGGCATCGAGCCTCATGAGGTAGATATCCGGCTGCTCCAAGATTTGATTAAAGAGCTGCAGGAAACCGATATTGCCGTCACCACCCAATGCCGCCTCATTTCGGGCTGGCGCATGTTTTTCCGCCTGCTCGTGATTGAGGATGTGATCAAGGACAATCCCGCCGAGCTTCTTCAAATGCCCGCCCGACCCCAGCATCTGCCCGATGTGCTAAGCGATAGCGATATTGCCGCCATCCAATCCACTTTCAACCGCAGCCTTCCCGGGCCTGCCCGCAATTATGTGATTGTGGAGGTGCTTTATGGCTGCGGCCTACGGGTTTCCGAATTGTGCAATCTCAAACTCTCCAATATCTATCCCGAGGAAGAGATGATTCAGGTTATCGGCAAAGGCAACAAGGAACGCTGGGTACCCATCAACAGCTATGCCTTGAAGCAATTGGAAATCTACCTTTTGACCATCCGCAGCCAGATCAACCCTCAGCCGGGCGAGGAAAAATATGTTTTCCTCAACCTTCGCGGCCACCATCTTTCCCGCGTGGCCATTTTCCAATTCCTGCAAGAGGCTGCCGACAAAGCCGGGCTGCACAAACATGTCTCCCCCCACAGTCTTCGGCACAGCTTTGCTACCGAATTGGTGCAAAACGGGGCCGACCTGCGTGCCGTGCAAGAGATGCTAGGCCACGGAAGCCTTTCCACTACACAAATTTACACCCATCTGTCATCCCAGTATCTTCGCGATACCATTTCCACTTACCACCCTCATTATAAAAAGACATGACGCTATTATCCTTCTTTCTCGGTCCCGCCGTTGGCGCCGTTATTGGTGGCCTCACCAACAAGGTGGCCATCAAAATGCTTTTCTGGCCTTACGACGAAAAGCATATCGGCTCCTTCCATATCCCGCTCACCCCGGGCATCATCCCCAAAGAGCGTAACCGCATCGCCAGCAATATTGGTGCTACCGTCAGTCGCGAACTGCTCAACAGCGAAGTGCTCTCCGGCACCCTGCTCAGCGACGAGATTATCTCCAAAATCGAATCCGCTGTCGACAACCTCATCATCAGTCTTCTTTCCAACGAAACCTCGCTCCAGGATTTCATCGATACCCACATCGACCCTGTCGATTCCAATCGAATCTGCAATCAGCTCAAGGCCGATATTACGGCTGCCATTGCAGCCAAAGTGTCCGACCCTTCCCTTGGTCCCCAAGTGGCCCGCATGGCCATCGACCAGGTGGTTGAGCGAATGAGCGAGGGTTTCTTCCAGCGCCTCGGGGCGGGAATAATCGAGCTTATGCGCAATTCCATCGAACGCAAACTGGCCGACATCATCAACGATATGCTTCAATCCAATGCCCCGCAGATGATTGACACTCTGGTTGCAAACGAAACCGATGCTTTGCTGGGCAAGCCCATCAAGGACATTCTCAAAGGCAAGGAGGATTTGCTGGCCCAGATGAAGGGGATGATACTGAAATCGTATTGCCAAGCCATTCAAAACAAACTCCCCTCCATGCTCGACAGCCTCAATATCCAACGCATCATCGAAGACCGAATCAACTCCATGGACGTAAGGCTGATTGAAAAACAGCTGACCGAAATCATGGACAAGGAGCTGAAGGCCCTCGTGTGGTTCGGTGTATTGTTAGGTTTCATCATGGGCTTCATCACCAATCTTATTTAGCAACATTCATTATTAACTCGTTAGAATAACAAAAATAACATTATGACCAAATCCTTATATCTGGCTGCCGGCTGCTTTTGGGGTGCCGAGCATTTTTTCAAACAAATCGAGGGCATCACTTTCACCGAGGTGGGTTTTGCCAACGGCAATACCGCCAACCCCACCTACAAAGAGGTCTATACCGATACCACCGGCTTTGCCGAAACCGTCCACATCGAATACGATCCTTTGAAGGTGAGCATTCTCTTCCTGCTCGAAATGTACTTCAAGGCCATCGACCCCACCAGCCTCAACAAGCAGGGCGAGGACGAGGGTACCCGCTATCGTACCGGCATCTATTATGCCGACCCCACCGATTTGCCTTTCATCCAATATGCCCTCGCCGAGGAGTCGAAGAAATACGGCCTTCCCCTTGTGGTAGAGGTTTTGCCACTTTCCAATTTCTATAGGGCCGAAGACTACCATCAGGATTACCTCAACGTCAATCCCGATGGCTATTGCCACCTCCCCATCGAGCTGTTCGAATATGCCCGCAAAGCCAAGGACGAGGCCACCGTTCAAAAAAGCCAGCGCTATGCCCTTGCTGCCAAACAGCTCAAATCCATTGCCGAAGGCGAGAGCGATGCCATAGCCCTCATGGCCAATACTGCCGCCTTGCTGCACGAAACGTTCCAGTGGTGGTGGACCGGTTTCTATCGCGTAGTCGACTCCGAACTTATCTTAGGCCCCTTCCAGGGCCCCGTGGCTTGCATGCATATTGCCTTTGGCAAGGGGGTATGCGGCACCGCTTGGCAAGAGGGGCGCACCCTTATCGTCCCTGATGTCGAAGAGTTCCCCGGCCATATCGCCTGCAGCGCCGCTTCCCGTAGCGAAATCGTGGTCCCCATCATGCGCCAAGGGAAAATGGTGGCCGAATTAGATGTCGACAGCCAGCACCTCGCCACTTTCGACCACTGCGACCAATACTGGCTCGAACAGATTTTTGCCGAATAGTACAGGTTTTCATAGTTGGATTGTCCAATAA
>JAGHRY010000183.1 GCA_018066145.1 Candidatus Colimorpha merdihippi
GGTCGCTGGCCTTCAGCTCTGCACAGCAATCTGCTATTCGCATTATTTGATTCAATTATTAAGGAGCTCATGACCTCAGTTCAAAATAAGCCTTAAAATCATTAGAAATCAATTTTTAGATGTTACCATATCTTTTTTCGGTCTCTCCAGGGTCAACCACGTCACCATTCATATCATAAAGAGGGCCTTCCTGATACCGATCATCGACATAGCGGGAGATTGTTTTAGTTTCAACATCGAGCACTTGATATAGATACGTGAAAGCAGATAAAACAAACATAACCACATAGAGCGATCTGAGTATTTTTTTAGCTGTGGCAGCCTTGTACGGTTTCACTTTTGGACGCATATTGAAAGGTTTCATTCTTAATTCAATAACGAAAAAATGGTATATTTATTTTCATTATCAGTAAATCTATTGCCAAAGGAAGATTCTATAGAGAGCCATATTTTGTTGGTAAATGGATTTTTTTTTGTATCTTTGCAATGTTTTTGAGCAGCAGGCGCAGGGCCATTATGCTTGTGACTGCTTATTACTCAACGATACGGACCGAACAACAGAAACAACAGGATTATATGAACGTTCATTTTATAGCCATCGGCGGAAGCGCTATGCACAACTTAGCCATAGCTTTACATCTGAAAGGATATAACGTAAGCGGCTCGGACGACGAGATTTTCGACCCCGCAAAAAGTCGGCTGCAACATTACGGCCTGCTGCCGCAGGAATTAGGCTGGCATCCCGAACGCATCACCCGGAATCTGGATGCCATTGTGCTGGGCATGCATGCCCGCCAGGACAACCCCGAGCTGCTGAAGGCGCAGGAGCTGGGACTGAAGATTTACAGCTACCCCGAGTACCTGTATGAGCAGTCGAAGGACAAGACCCGCGTGGTGATTGGCGGCAGCCACGGCAAGACTACCACCACGGCCATGATTCTGCACGTGCTGCAACACGTGGGCATGGAGGCTGACTACATGGTGGGGGCCCAGCTGGAAGGTTTTGAGGTGATGGTGCGCCTGAGCGAGACTGCCAAAGTGATGGTGATTGAGGGCGACGAATACCTCACCTCCCCTATCGACCGCCGACCCAAGTTCCACCTTTACAAGCCCAATGTGGCCATCATCACCGGCATCGAGTGGGACCACATCAACGTGTTCCCCACCTTTGACATTTACAAAGACCAGTTTGCCCAGTTTGTGAACCTGATTGAGCCCGGCGGCACGCTCATCTATTGCAATGATGACAAAGAGGTGGCCGATGTGGCGCTGAAAAACCAGCGAACCGACATCACCAAGCGCCCCTACGATGTGCCCGAACATAAGGTGGAGAATGGCGTGACTTATCTCAACACAATCCCCCTCCGCGTGTTTGGCCGCCACAACCTGCTGAACATGACCGCCGCACGATATGCCTGCAACGCCCTAGGCGTGACCGACGCGCAGTTCGACCAGGCCATCCAGTCTTTTGGCGGAGCCAGCAAACGGCTGGAACTGGTGAAACGCACCGAGGACTGCGCTGTGTATAAAGACTTTGCCCACGCCCCGTCCAAGCTGCGCGCTACCATCAGCGCCATGAAAGACCAGTATCCGCAACGCAAGCTGGTGGCATGCATGGAGTTGCACACTTTCAGCTCGCTTACGGCAGAATTCCTCAAGCAGTATGCCGGCACCATGGACAAGGCTGATATTGCTTTTGTATATTACAGCCAGCATGCCCTGCAGCTGAAGAAACTGCCCGACCTGGACCCCGAGCAGGTGCGCCAGTCGTTTGCCAACGAGGGGTTGAGGGTGTTTACCAACTCGGCTCAGATGGTTGAAGAATTGAAAAAAATGCAGTGGCAGGAATCGAATCTGCTGATGATGAGCAGCGGCAATTTCGACGGCATCGATTTTGCTGCACTGGCCGAAGAATTGCTAAAATAAGTGTTGGATATTCAGAAGTTAGAAAAATGCTGAAAGAACCTCCATGCTACCGAAAGAAGGGCTGCGACTGCTTCCGCTCATCATGCAGCGAAAGCGGGTGGGTGGAGTGCATCATTTTCTTTGCACTAGTCGTCATCCCTCTCGCATGCATCTTTTCTGTGGAGGCACATTCTTTAGCGCTGCTTCTTGGCGGCATACTCCTCACCTTGGCATTCATTCTCTTTGTGCGGTGGGTTAGAAGCGGGTGGGTCTATATCGACAGCATCCAGCTCGACTACGACAGCCGCCAGGTACGCTTTGCCTGCCACACACGCCGTCGCACTTTCGCAGAGTCCATACCTTTCGACCGGTTGCTCTTCCACTACGACAATAAGATTGGCGCCATGGGGCTACGGGGCTTTGGCTGGCTGCTGTGCCATCTGTTTGAAAAGGGCAGAAATACCGACACGCTCAGCTTCTATAATCTTCGCGAGCGTGTGCTGACCCTCTTTTGGTCCGACTGGGATGTGGCTGAGTGCGAACGTCTCATGGCCGCTTTGGAAGATTTCGTTCCAGAAAATTCAGTTGATGATTTAAATAAACCATATTATGACAAAGTTTCAAATAGGAGATAAAGTAAAGTTTTTGAATAGCATTGGCGGCGGAGTGGTCACCAAGATTACCAACGACCTGATTTTTGTGCGCGACGACACGGGTTTCGATATGCCCATGCCCGGCAACGAACTGATCCGCATGGCCGACATGAGCGGCGTGGGCAAGGTGTTCAACCAGGATGTGCCCGGACAGCTGCCCTCGGCCGAGGAGGCAAAGCGCATGGCCGAGGCCGAAAGCAAAGCGGCTGCACAGATGGCAGAACAGAACCGCAAACTGAAGGAGAAGTTCACCGGTTCGGCAGAAGATGACAATATCGACAAACTGCGTGAGGAGAACAAGAAACTGCGCTCGCAAGTGGCCAACCTGCAGAACCAAGTGAAGACCCTCCAAAAACGACTCTCCCAATTGCAGAATCGCAACGCACGCGAACTGAACGACAACATCCTGCTCCAATATATTGTGCGTCCGGGCGAGGCCGAAGTGGACCTGCATATCGAAGCCCTGCACGAGAATCCCGAGACCCTCAGCAGCGATGAGGTGCTGGAAATTCAGCTGCGATTCTTCCGCACATGCATCAACCACGCTTTCCTCAACAACATGAAGCGCATCGTATTCATCCACGGCGTAGGCCGCGGCGTGCTGAAGACCAAAATCCAAAACGAACTGGACCAGTACGACAACGTACAATACATCGACGCTCCTACAAGCGTATATGGAGCAGGTGCCACAGAGGTATATTTCAAATAGTGAATCAAAAGAAAAAACCATACAAATGAGCAGACAAATCCATATTGGCAATCTTATCCTTGGCGGGGGCGCGCCCATACGTGTGCAGTCGATGACCAACACCGATACCATGGACACGATGGCTACCGTCGACCAGACCCTTCGCATGGTAGAGGCCGGGTGCGAGCTGGTTCGCATCACCGCCCCCGACGTGAAGGCCGCCGAAAACCTTTATAACATCAAGAATGAATTGGCCAAGCGCGGCTGCTATGTGCCCTTGGTGGCCGACATCCACTTCAACCCCCTGGCTGCCGAAACGGCTGCCACCATAGTGGAGAAAGTGCGCGTAAACCCCGGCAACTACACCGACCGCAATACCGGAAAGACCCATTTTACCGACCAGGAATACGAAGACGAGCTGAAACGCATCGGCGACAAGATGTCGCGCCTGATTGAAATCTGCAAGCAGCACAACACCGCTATGCGCATAGGCACCAACCACGGATCGCTGAGCGAGCGCATCATGAGCCGCTACGGCAACACCCCCGAAGGCATGGCTCAGTCCGCCATCGAGTTTGCCAAAGTGTGCCGCGAGCAAGACTACCACCAGCTTGTCTTCTCTATGAAAGCCAGCAATGTGGGCGTGATGGTGCAGAGCACACGTCGTTTTGTCGAAAAAATGAAGGAACTGGAGATGGACTATCCAATCCATCTGGGCGTAACCGAGGCCGGCAACGCCATGCAGGCACGCTACAAGAGTGCCGCAGGCATCGGCGCGCTGCTGATTGACGGCATCGGCGACACCATCCGCGTATCCCTCACCGAGGACCCCGAGGCCGAAATACCCGTAGCTTACGACATACTGCAGGCTGTGGGTGCCCGAATCAGCCAGTGCGAATACATTGCCTGCCCCTCGTGCGGCCGTACACAATACGACATCCAAGAAGCACTGGAGCAGATCAAAGCCCGCACCAAACACCTCAAAGGGGTGAAGATAGGCGTGATGGGCTGCATCGTAAACGGCCCCGGCGAGATGGCCGATGCCCACTACGGATATGTGGGCCAGGGCGCTGGCAAAATCACCCTCTACAAAGGCAAGGAGGTGATGAAACGCAATATCGACCAAGCCGATGCCGTAGAGGAACTGGTGAACCTGATAAAAGAGAATGGCGACTGGCAGGAACCCGCCAAATAGCCTAGCAAATCTGATATGGCCCCAAACAAAAAGCGGCCCTCCTGGGAAAGGAGGACCGCTTTTTAGATTATTCGTGAGGGGAAATTATCAGTTGATTACACGGCCATTCTTGATAAAATAGATGGCATTTTCGAGCTGGATATCCTTACCATCATTCACCAAACGGTCGCGGTTGAACAAAATCTCATAATCGGGTTGAACGCCTACACCCTCGACAGGCTGATAGTCCTTATCGACCATGTGGAATGTGCTGGTGTAGATATAGTAAGGGAAGATATCCTTATAGCGGAAATAGTCGGAACCGTTTTCATACAACTCGTAGTAGCCCATGCAGCCGCTATAGAAATAATCGTGACACTGCTCCGACTGAGGCAGCAGCGCACCAATGGCGCCATAGGTGCGTTCGCCAATGAAGGTGCCATTGGGCAGATTCTTGATCAGCATCGTGGCCAATTCGGCACAACTGACCGAATTGATGTCGGAGAGCACCACAATAGGCTTTTCCTTGTTCAAACGATTGCTCGGAGCATAAATGGTATAGGGAGACCACGGGCTGTAGTCCAAGCGTCCGATACCATCTTTCACGCGGGTATAGCCCACCATATTGGCGCCCTGCGACAAAGAAGCGATAAAGGGGCCCAAATCGCCTGTGCTACCGCCACCATTGCCACGCAAATCGATAATGATGCCCATAACCGAGTCGTTATTGGCATAGCCGGCGCCGGTAGTGATGCCCTCCCAATAACGGGGGCCATAGAAAGCACGCAAAGCAGCTTGAGCCGAAACAGAATTGGGGATGATATCTTTATAGTGGTAGATATTGTTCAGGTAGAAATTGGTGAATCGGAAATAGGCGATGCGTTGATCGGCCGTTTTGCCCTTCAACAAAGCGAAATAGGTACCCGGAATGGAAAAGCTGCCATAATCTTCGGGATCGCATCCGCAATAGTACACCAAGTCTCGGCGATCCTGGAGAGCTTCAAGCTCCTTTTGACGCTCGAAGAATGCCGAGGTTGTATGGAAATAGTCGTTGCGACCCGGACTGACATAGGCCGTCATTCGCCCTTTAGGAGAATAAAAGATGCCCATCAAATGGTGGTCGACCAAACCTTCAAAGAGGCCTTCGTAGGCCGACTGATACTCGTACTCGCTAACATAGCTGCGGGAATCGAATGCGGCAAAAATGGGCTGGTATTTGGCATAGCGCTCGTCCCAGTCGACAGTATCGACACCCCAAAAAGTATAGCCCTGATTCATGCCCTGCCAAACAGCCTCGAACTGGTCGAGATAGGTCTTGCAGATACGCTGGTTGGGGTTGGTATCCTCAGCCACCAGGGATTCCTTGCGGCAAGCGGCAAGTGAGAGAACGAGAAAAACAAGGACAGATATTTTGTAAAAACGAATTTTCATTGCAATAAAAAAAAGAGTGATTATAACCAATAACTAACACCCCCCTGGATGGCCATGGTGGTGTTGTAGCGGGGATTGAGATTCTGCATATAGGGTTTTTGGATATCCATCATGCCATAGTACCAGCGAATTTCGGCACCAATTTGCAGGTGCTTGAACAACACGGTGCTGAGTCCGGCGCCATAAGTAAAACCCCAATCCAACCGGTTGTCGCGCAATTGCGATTCGGGAGAATCGAAGTCGATATAGGTATCGTACTCGGGATTGCCGAAAACGCCCATAGAGCGGCCTACCCTATGACTTGAGAGCCAATAGCCCACATAGCCGCCGCCAAAGGCATGGAGCTTAACTAATTTACCCACATTCAGCTGCAGGGCCAAAGGCACATTGATGTATTGGTTGGTGGTGGTGTCGGGGAACGACTGGTGGGTGGACGAAATCACATGCGACCGATAATAGTTCTTCTGCACCATAACGCCGTCGAGCCGCAACGTGAGCCAATTGACCGGGGTAAAGCCCAGCTGAATACCATAGGTACTGCCAGGGGCATACTTGGAATATTGATAATCGGTCATATAAGAAACATCGGTGATATGGTAATTGCGGTCGAAGCCGCCGATGATGCCGATGTTGAAATGGGGTTTGCGGATATTGGATAAATCCACTTCCTCTTTCGGGGTAACCTGAGCATTGGCGCCCCCAAGGGTTGCTACTGCCAGCAGCAAACAAATAAAAAGTCTTTTCATAACATTAAAAATGGCGCCGAGCCAGGCTCGGCGCCATATCATAGAATTCAATTATTCAGCATCGCTGATAAAGGGATACTTGTAGTCGTGAGCAGCATCGAAGGTTTCCTTGATAGCCTGAGGGCTTACCCAACGGATCAGGTTGAGATAGGAGCCTGCCTTGTCGTTGGTACCGCTGGCACGAGCGCCGCCAAAGGGCTGCTGGCCAACAACGGCACCGGTGGGCTTATCGTTATAATAGATATTGCCGGCTGCATATTTCAGAATATCGGCACCCTGACGCAGAGCCTTGCGATCGGTAGCAAAAATGGCACCAGTCAAAGCATAGGGCGAGGTTTGGTCGCAAAGGTGCAGGGTCTCCTCGTACTTGTCGTCATCGTAAACATAAACGGTGATAACAGGTCCGAAAATCTCTTCGCACATGGATTTGAACTGAGGAGTTTTGGCCAGAATAACGGTAGGCTCGATGAACCAGCCTTGGCTCTTGTCGCCATGACCGCCAAAAACGATTTCGGCATCAGGACTCTCCTTGGCATATTCGATGTAGCGCATATTGTTGTCGAAAGAAGCCTCATCGATAACAGCATTCACGAAAGCGCTGAAATCGCGTACATCACCCATCTTGATTTCGGCCATCATCTTGCCAACAATCTCTTTTACTTCAGGCCACAAGCTGGCAGGCACATAGGCACGGCTGGCAGCAGAGCATTTCTGACCCTGGAACTCGAAAGCGCCACGAACGATAGCGGTAGCCACCTGATCGGCAGCAGCAGAGTTGTGGGCAAAAATAAAATCTTTGCCACCGGTTTCACCAACAATCTTGGGATAGGTGCGGTAATTCTGAATATTATCGCCGATGGATTTCCAGAAGCTGTTGAAGGTGCGGGTGCTGCCAGTAAAATGAACGCCAGCCAGATTGCGGTCAGCAAAAGCTACCTTGCCGATAACCGAGCCACTGCCGGGCAAGAAATTCACAACGCCATCGGGGACGCCTGCCTCTTTGTAGATTTTCATCAACAGATAGTTGCTCAACAAAGAGGTGGTGCTGGGTTTCCAGATACATACGTTACCCATCAGCACGGGCGACAGGCACAGATTGCTGGCGATAGAAGTGAAGTTGAAGGGAGTGATAGCAAACACGAAACCTTCCAAAGGACGATAGGTAACATAGTTGAGGGTGCCGGCATCGCTGCAGGGCTGGTCGCTATAGATCTGCGAAGCATAGAAAGCATTGTAGCGCAAGAAATCAGCCAGCTCGCAAGCAGAGTCGATTTCGGCCTGCATGGTGGTTTTGCCTTGGCCGAGCATGGTGGCGGCATTGATGAGCCAACGATATTTGCCGGTAATGAGGGTGGCGATTTTCAACATCACGCTAGCGCGGTCGATCCAGGGAGTGTTAGCCCATTCGTCGTGAGCCTGCATAGCGGCATCGATAGCCATCTGCACTTCCTTCTCACCCACTTTGTAGTATTTGGCGAGCACATGGTGGTTTTCGGTAGGCATCACCACGGTGCCAGTCTCGGCAGTACGAATCTCCTTGCCGCCAATGATGGCAGGGATATCGGTAACCTGATTGTACAACTCCTCGAGAGCTTTGCGAATTTCTTTACGTTCGGCGCTGCCGGGCTTGTAGCCAAGAACGGGTTCGTTCTGAGGCTTTGGGAATGAGAAGATAGTGTTGTTCATAATGAAATAATATATAAATTATTAAATAAACATTTAACGAATACTGCCATCAAGGACAGCAAAATGATAATTGCGACTGTCAAAAAATCGTAAAAATCATTTTGCAAATATACGATTTTTTTCTAATATGCAAAAAAAAATGTAATTTTGCAGTCAGAAAATAACAAATAATAATAATAAAAACCAACATGAAGAAGTTCAGTATCATTATGATGTGTGTTGCCTGCCTGGCATTCACATCCTGCAAGAGTCTTTCGGGCGGCGGTTCTTCCTCCAGCGATAGTGCAGCAAAAGCTACCGGCCGCAACACCGCTACCGCTCTTGTCGGCCTTTACAACTCTTATCGTGCCAACGGTACAATCAGCCTCAGCAACACCGCCGACCTTACCAATGCTTTGGTTGTGGCTACGGGATACACCAGCCTGCGCAGCAACCAGAACAACGCAGCCTACAAAACCTCCTTTGCTTCGGGTATGGTAAGCGCCAGCACCAGCCTGATTACCACCGCCAACGTAAATTCCATCATCAACACGATGAATAGCCTCACGGGCCTGAATGTGAATGCTGCAACCATCAGCAACAACGTCAACACGGTGACGGCACTTCTCACGCTTATTCAAGCTTTGGGCACGGCCAGCAACTAAACCGATTGCCTAGATATAAAAAAAAGCGACACATCGGTGTCGCTTTTTTTTATTGGTAACATCTAAAAATTGATTTCTAATGATTTTGAGCAGTTACCTATTCTTATCTCGACTGGATAACGCCCAGTGCATCAGCCACCAGGAATATGCTGCCCGTTACCAGCACCAAATCTTTTTGCGGGTCGGCTTGGCTGCGGGCTTCGGCTATGGCATCGCCCACGTGAGCGAACGCACGGCCGGGCATACCGATAGCCGTGGCCGTTTGGACCAGCTGGTCTACCAGCAATCCTCGGGGCACGCTCGGCTGGGTATAATAGTAGGTGGCATTTTCGTGGGGAAGCATCTGGAGTATTTTCGAAAAATCTTTGTCATTCACACAACCATAAATCAGATGGATATGGCGATAGGGAATTTGGCTCAGCTTATCCAACATGGCATTCACGCCGTCGGCATTATGGGCCGTTTCGCAGATGGTCAACGGTGTGTTGCCGATTCGCTCCCAGCGTCCGTGCAGCCCGGTATCTGCCACAACGGCAGCAATACCTTGAATGATATCTGATTCGCAAATGCGGTATCCACAGTCGGGCAACAGTTCTAATGCCTGCATGACGGTGGCAAGATTATGCAGCTGATAACTACCCGACAAGGGCGAAACCAGCACCTCGGCATCCAGGTGATAACGCGTTGCATGTTTTGCCAACACCTTGAAATGCAATGCGGGATCGTAATGGGTCAAATCGCCATTGTCAAATACCGATGGATTGCGCTGTTCGATAATCTCAAAATTATCGTCGGCAAACACAATCGGCGATTTCGAATCAAGGGCTTTCTGTTCAAAAACCCGACGCGTCTCGGGGTGAGTTTCCCCTACCACCACAGGCACCCCAGGCTTGATGATACCGGCTTTTTCGCCAGCTATTTTGGGCAGGGTTTCGCCCAAAAACTGGGTGTGGTCAAAACCGATATTGGTAATCACACACAGGTCGGGCCGGACAACATTGGTGCTATCCAAACGACCGCCCATGCCCACTTCTACCACAGCCACATCCACTTTTTCTTGTGCAAAATAATCGAAAGCCAAACCCACCGTCATTTCAAAGAAACTCAGCTGCAACCCCTGCATAAACTGACGATGGCGCTCAACGAAATCGGTGACCCGCTCTTCGGGTATCATCTGGCCATTGATACGGATACGTTCGCGAAAATCAATCAGATGAGGCGAAGTATACAAGCCTACCTTATAGCCTGCCTGCATCAGAACAGAACATAGGGTATGCGACACCGACCCCTTGCCATTGGTTCCAGCCACATGGATGCTCCTAAACTTATGTTCGGGATGGTCCAGATGGGTCATCAGTTCTACGGTGTTGGTAATATCGGCTTTGTATGCAGCCTTGCCTATGCGATGATACATGGGCAAACTGTTGAAGAGGTAATCGAGGGTTTCCTGATATGTCATGAGGTTGAAAGTTATAGCTATTAATAAGGAATAGTGTAGGTAAGGCCGAGAAGGAAGAGTCCGCGATAGCTAGGATAGTTCTGCCAATAGAAATAGCGCTGGAAGAGCAGATTGTCGGCTTTCAAAAAGAAACTCAAGGCTTTGTTGTGACGGTATTCGACTTCGAGGTTCACACCATAGCGCAAGGGCAGATAGAGCGTGCTGTCGCCTCCATCGGCGGCTGTAGCCGTAGCGTAAGGAGTGCGACCCATGCACTGGAATTCGAGGCGGCCGAACACCTTATCCTGATAATTGACGGTGGCGCTCAGTCCGGCATCAAACTGGGGCCGATAATAAAGAGGTTTCTCTACCCATTGATCGCCCAGTTTCTGATCAACCTTATTCTTATAAATATAGTAGTTACCCTTCACTTCGAGTTTCAGCATTTCATCGTTGACGAAAGCAAAATTGCCGCCCACCTTGATACGGGTAAGACTGTCGTAAACCGGAGTGAATACATTGTTGAGCTCATACCGATCGTCCAGGCGGAATGACAAATCGTCGTCCATAGAACTGAATACGCCATACAGGTTAAGATCCATCTTTTTGCTGAAATTAAAACGAACACGCGCAGCAAAATCATAGTAGCTTACAGCACGCACATCGCTATTGGGAGCAATATAGGGATTGATCATACGAATATGGTTCCAACTGTTGGCATCAATATCGCCTTCGGCAGCCAGGGTGGCAACAATCAATTCGTTGAGGAACGATTTGCTCACGGCAGCATCGGGATACACATGGACCTTGCCCTTGGCTTCGTTGAAAGCATCAACGGCCACAATAGCACCCGCGTGAATCTGGAAGCCCGAGAAAATGAAATCAAGATAGGGGTTGGCTTTATAAAGGTTACGGAAACGGCTCTCGGCCAGCACCGAACGGCCCGTGCTATCGTCGCGGTTCTGCAACGACTCCTGCAGCAGGCTATTGCAGCCAAAGGGAAGCGAAATGGGATTGAAATTGTTCAAATACCCATTATACATCAAATGAAGGTAGGCGATGCCTTTGTATTTTTGCGCCAGGGTGAAGCCGTAATGGATATTGCCGTCGAAATTGAAATTCAACTCGTTTTGGCTATACGAAGCGGCCAAATCGGTAACATTGATGTTGGCTTCGTAGCCTAAAGCATTGACATCGGTATTGAGGGTCTTGAGGCCAAAGTTCAGCGAAAATTCATTGTACGATGCCACATAACTGCTCTTGCTGATGGAGTCGCGCAGGAGTCCCTTTACAGCAAAAAGGGTGCTATCGCTGAATCCGTAGTAGCGGTTGAAATCGTTTTGATAGCCCAAATCGGCACTCAGCTGCAGGTGTTTGCCGGTAATCAGCTTGCCAAAAGCATTAATGTTGGTAAGGAAAAAAGGTGCCTGGCCGTAATAAGTGGCAGAAGGCACGGTGTCATTGGCTCTGCCGATGGTGCCCCACGATGAGCGATGGGTGGCGCGGACGCCGAAGGTCTTATCGGAGCTGCGCAACGAATTGAAATAAAGCTCGGCCAAAGGCGACCAGTAGTTGCCCATGCCCAACTTAACATAGTTGTTATACAGTCGGGTGGCGGGCTCGCCAATGATGCGGGCAGCCTTGATGCGCGACGGCTCGTAAAGAGACGTGAGACGGGTGGTGGTGATATCGTATGTAAACGACCGGGTAATGGTGCTTACCGTATCGGTGATAGTAGGCGCCACATTGATTTTGGCGGATTCGTCAACCACAGGTTTGTATCGGCTCGTAACCACCACGCGCTCATTATACACATTGCTGTCGCTTTGGGCTTTCAGTTCCTGGCTGGCCCCCAATGCTGCTACAGCCATAATGATTGAAAATATCTTTGCGTATTTCATAATCTCGTATGTTTTTATTTAAGGCAGCTTTGTTTGCTTTGCAGCACAAAACCGCGCTTGTTTTGTATTTCTTCTGGGCAAAGCAAATCGGCTTGGCGGATTGCCCCCAGGCGAGGGAGGAATCGCAAATGGGAGTGTTGCTTGCTCATGTTTGCTCTCTAACGAATTGTGATAACGGTTATTTGCTTTCGCCCTCAGGCTCGCTTTGGGGTTCGTTATCCAGCTCGATTACGACCGATTCCTCTTCAGGACTCTGTTCGGGTTTTTCTTCTTCCAGAATTGCGTTGCGTTTCTGCAAAGCAAGCTGCACCAGGTCGTCGCCATCATAATTATCAATAATGCTCTGGAGGGTTTGCTTGGCCTGCAGATTATTACCGCGGGCATGGAAGATGTCGGCCCATAAGATAAAGGCTTTGGCCAGCCAATAGTCGCTGGCAGGATCGGCAGTAATCTCTTCAATCTCGCGTTCCGAACCATCGTAATCTTGCTGCATGAATCGCATCTCGGCGATACGATACGATGCCTCGCCGCTATAATCGCCGTTGGTGGACGATTTCAAAACAACATACATGCTGTCGGCAGCGGCATAGGTGCTCACGTTTTCGTAATAGCAGCGGGCGATGCTGATGCGGGCTTCGTCGCGCAGCTCATCGGTAATCTTGGCTTCCACAAGCAGCTGACGTGCAGCAGAAATGACGCTGTCGCGCATATCCAAACGAATCCAGCTACGCATATAGCCTACGCGGCCAGCGATGCGGCTGTTGTCGCTCTCGGCCATGGCGGCAAGCTGCGAATAGAGGTCGATGGCCTTGGTAAAGTTGTTCAGGTTGAAAGCGATATTGGCAGCGTTGTGCAGCGAGCGTTCGGTGTAGCTGTTCTTACCTGCAGCAGCCACAGCCTCGTAATGGGGCAGGGCCCGTTCGTTCTGGCCGTTGCGGAACAAGCAGTCGGCAGCATAGTAGTGTGCCTGGAGGAAGAAGAGTCCCTCGGGGAATTTCTCGAGATACTTCTCGAAAGCCTTCACCGAGCTCTCGCAATCGCCGTTCATATACAGATTCTCGGCACTCAAATAGGTAGTGCTGTCTTGTTCGACAGAAGAGATATTGGTCTTGGTGGTACGTTTCACATAGCTGAAATACTCATCCACACGATTCTGGCTGACATAGATGTTTTTTACGGTGCTGAGGGCATCGCGGGCTTCGTCGGTGCCGGCATAGTTGGTCAGCAGCTGGTCGAAAACATCCAGAGCTTCGGTATTGCGGTCGGTGTTGTAATAAATCAAACCCATATTGAGCAGGGCTGTTTTCACCAACGTGTTTTGGGGATACTGGGTGCGGAAGTTATTAAAATAGAGCAGGGCCATGGCGTTATTGTCGCACACGAGGTAGGTGTTGCCTATTTCAAAGAGAGATTTGGCTGCCAGGGGCGACTCGCGGAAGCGTTCGAAAATCTGGTTCAGGTAGGTCAGTTTCTCATGGAATTTTCCCATTGCGCCATACGAGAGGGCTTTCTGATAGGTAGCATAGTCGGCATCGGCATCGTTGGCCTCAATCACCCGGTCGTAATATTTGATGGCTTCGCTATATTTGCTTTCCAGATAGTGGCAGTCGCCCAAGCGGTTGTTCACATCGTTCACCTGGTGGGCATCGATGCTTTTATCAGCCAGGCGAATAAACATCTTGAAATCGTCGGTAGCATCGGCAATATTATTACGTTTCATGCAGATATAGCCATGCGTGTATAAAGCCTGGCGGTAGTAGGGGGAGTTGGTAGCATTGCTGCTCACCATAAAACGGTCGAGCGTTTTGCCGGCCTGCTCGACATCGCCCATGCGGTACCGGGCCTCAGCAAAGAGGTAATAGGCATCGGTGGTATATTTGGGCAGGGCATTGATTTTGGTGGCCTTCTGGAAATAGTTGGCGGCTGATTTCATATTGCCGGTATTGAACACTTCGATACCGCGATTGATAACGATGCGCTGGTAGGCCTGGTTCATCACAGGGCTGCGTTCCGGAATCTTTTCAATCAGCGTGAGGGCATCCTTGTAGTTTCGGGTGCTGAAATAAAGCGAGGTGAGGATTTCTTCCACTTCGGTTTTGTGGGAAGTTTTGGGATATTTGAGCAGGTAGTCCTCAAACGAGCGGATGCTCTCATTGTAGGGGTTGGCATTCAACTCGTAGGAGAGTTTGGCATAGTTGAACAGGGCATCTTCCTTGATGCGCGCATCAAAGTCCATTTTTGAAGCCTGAAGGAACATGCTGCGGGCCTCGTTCTTGCGGCCAAGCTGAATGTCCACATCGCCCAGCACATACAAGGCATTCTGCGCTACGCTATCGGTACAGGCGGTCTTTTTCGAGAGGTAGAACTGGGCCGAATCATACTGATGCAGCATATAGTGGCAGTAGCCAATCTGGTAGTAGCTGTCTTGCGGAGTGCAGCTGGCCAGGGGCAGGCTGGTGCTTTTCTTGCCGCTGGTGTTGCCGGCTACAGTCTGCGTAGGATCGGCAGCCTCGGCCTCGTCGCGGTGGCGCATGGCGGAGGAGTAATAATCCAATGCATTCTTGTATTCGCCACGATTGAAATACACTTCTGCCACCATCTGGCGTATCTCGTTTTTCTTAAACACATCCTCTTCCAGCAGCAGGGTTGGGGCCAGCTGCAGCAGCTCGTCGTCTTTGCCCAGATAGTAGTATATGCGGGCAATATAGGAAGGCACTATCTTGGCAAACTTCTTATCCGACTGGAGTTTCTGGAAGTTGCGCAGGGCCAAATCATATTTGCTGTCCATATACTGCATGTGGGCGTAGTAATAAATGGCAGCATTGGTATATTTCGACTTGCCGTTGATTTCCTGCGAGAAATGTTTTTTTGCCTCGGAGTAGTCTTCATCGTTGAAGTAGCAATAGCCTACCTTGAAATTGTATTCGCTCCGGTGGCCATATTCCACTTCGCGGGCAGGCACTTTGGCAAAATAGCGCAAAGCCTTATCATAGTCGCCTTGGGCGTAATGATAGTTGCCCAGATAAAAATAAGCCATATTGCTATGACTGCTCTGAGGGTAAAGGCGCAGATATTCGGTCAGCCTGAAATCGGCATCTTTGTTGCCCAGCTTCTCAGCGCACACAGCGCCATAATATGTAGCTTCGCCAGCCATCTGCTGGTCGGCAACCGCTGCTTCTGCCGCCAATTTGTCAAACAAATTTTGAGCCGAAGCATATTTTTCCTTCTGGTAGAGGTCCAGCGCCTGGCGGTAAAGCTGGCGTACAGCCTCCTCATTCGACGACTTTTGGGCTAAAACCATCGGTGCCGACATCGCTAATAATGCGATAACTAAAAGAACTTTAAACTTTTGCATAGTGCGTACTTAGTGTATTTTTAAAGTGTAAAGATACTGAGAATATATAATATTGCGCGCGTAGCCCGCGCCATTTTTTTCAACATCAAAATGTTAATGAGCAATCATACGAAAGTCGACCAGGTGCCAAATGAGATTTTTAGCCTCCATCGTAAGGCTGGAAAATCGGCATCAGAGCAATCTCTGGAATAGCGCAGCCAGGGCTCTCGGCGGGCAATCAATCCATGAATCACAGCCGCCTAAAGAGGTCCCTTTCGAGTGATTAATATCGCAAAAAGAAGGGTTGGGTTTCATCCACTTGCTCTTTGGGCTGCCAGGGGGCATTGAGCAAGAATCCGCTGGCGGGCGACGGGGTGACGGTATACTGCAGCTGCCCTTCGGGATTGATGAGGATAAAATGGGGATATGACACTACTCCATAATGCTCCAGCAGTTTGTAATTGCCGTTGAAATGGAGCCAGGTCCAGTTGTATTTCTGTCCTTTTTTGGTGTTGCGGAGCAGGTGGTACATCTTCTGCGGCTCACGGTCGCAGCTGATGGTTACAAATTCCACATTCTTGTTTTTGGCATATATGCTGTCTTTGAAATGTGCCAGGGTCTCTATCTCGCTGATGCTGTTGGGGTCGCCCACTCTCACAAACGACAGGTATACCCATTTTCCTTTCATGGCGTCAAGGCTCACCATCTCTTTGTCGATATTCGGCAGGGTGAAGGTGGGCACCTCGCTTCCCTCATCCTGCTGATGCAGGCTTGCAGCCAGCCGCTGTGCCAGCTTTTTGTGTTCGGGGAACTTGGTTTTGCTGCCTATCAGCTCTATCATGCGCACCACCTTCCCTTTCTCATAATAGTTGTTCAGGTAGTAGGCCTCGCCCAAGGTCTGCAGGGCCACCAGCTCGCGCACCTGTTCGTGGCGGAGCAGGGTGTCTATGCCCAACGAATCCATAAACACATCCACTTTCAGCCCATTGACCATATTGCCCAACTGCCAGGCAGGCAGCTTGTTGGTGCCTTTGGATATCATATTGGCAAACAGCGTTGTGAAAAACGACATATAGTTGTCGTCGTAATACAGTATCGGCTGATTTTTGATATACTTGTCCACCATATTGCGGCGCGAATCAAAGTGCAGACTGTATTTCAAACTGGCCAGTTGGTATTTCTTGTAGCGATTGAAAAATTCGTTGCGGGTGTCGGGGGCCTTCTTATTCACCTCCATCACCAAGCTGTCGAAATAACGCTTCTGGGGGCGGAATCGGGCATCAAAATGAATTCGGTGATCATCGATATACTGGGCCACCACCATCTCGAAATTCGATATCAGCGCATTCAGGTCGTCCTTGGGCATATTCACAAATTCCAAAGGCAGCACTTCGGGATCAAGGAACACATTCTTTTTTTCGTTCATATCCCAATCGAACCTGGGCACATATACTTCGTATTCGCGTCCCGGCTCAACAAAAAAAGACTGGCTGTAGTTCTCTATCTGCACAATCATCAACGTAGGATAATTGGCAAATGCTTTCAGCTCAAAATGATGGTTGTCGGCAATGGTGGCATGGTCTACCTCTTCTTCTATGCGGGTGAGCATATCGGTATAGCGGTATAGATACACCGTTTTTCCGGCTCCGCCTACCACCTCGCCGTTGATGGTGATATTGGTTTGGGCACGAAGGTCTAAAGTTCCTGCTATCAGCAGGATTATGCTAGTGAGGGTAAAGAAAATGTGCTTCATCATTTCAAGTTATTTTTTCCCAATAACGCAGTTGCCCCTCCCTTTATTGCCCTGCCGCCAAAAATTTACTGCGCTTAAATACAACTTCGAAGTGCAACACCCGAATGAACAGAAAGTAAAAAAATGGTTTTGTAATTTGAATATAGGAATTAGTAATATTACTCTTACAATTCACATAAATAC
>JAGHRY010000262.1 GCA_018066145.1 Candidatus Colimorpha merdihippi
AAAATTCACATAATATAATACCTGTCTACGATTTAGTCACCTATAGCCTGTGTAAATGCTGGCTCTGGTCTAAGTTTTCGGACAGCCTCCCCCAAAAAAAAGAAGAGGACTCGGCTTTTGCTGAGTCCTCTTCCTTTTTTGGGGTACAACCCCATTCAGACGCCACCTTCGTTGGAAACAGCAAGCATGGCATCGAGGGTTTGCCCGATTATGAATTCTGAAAATCGTCAACGGCAATGGTTGCCTCTTCCCATGCCGACATTTGTACATCCAGCTGGTCTTTCAACGACTGGTACTTGACATAAAAATCGGCATCTTGGGCGGCTCCGGAAGCAAGAATGGCATCCTGGGCAGCAATCTGAGACTCGAGCGAATCGATTTCCTTTTCAATCTTTTCGACCACGCTGCGGAGTTTGCGAAGCTCGCGCTCGCGATCCTTGCTTTGTTCGTAGGCCTGGCGACCCAACGTGGCCGACTTGGCAGCGGGCTGTGCTGCGGCCTTGACGGCTTGGGCCTTGAGCTCCTGGGCCTGGCGCCAATCGAGAAATTCGAAGATATCGCCTTTGAATTCATGCACTCCGCCATCACGAAACTCGTATAACGTATCGGTTAGCCCTTGCAGAAAATCGCGGTCGTGCGATACGATGATAAGGGTGCCCGTATACTGCAGGAGGGCGTTTTTGAGAATATCCTTGGAATTCATATCCAAGTGGTTGGTAGGCTCGTCAAGCACCAGCAGATTGCTGGGGGTGAGCAACAGTTTGGCCAATGCCAGACGCGCTTTTTCGCCGCCGGAAAGCACCTTGACCTTTTTCTCGCAATCCTCGCTATCGAAAAGGAAACTGCCCAAAATATTGCGGATTTTGGGGCGTATATCGCCGGTGGCTATATCGTCGATTGTTTGGAAAACAGTTTTCTCGCCATCAAGCATGGCTGCCTGATTTTGGGCATAGTAGCCCACCTGCACCTGGGCGCCGAGCTTGAACTGGCCAACATAATCGGCAATATCGCCAACGATAATCTTGGCCATGGTAGACTTGCCCTCGCCATTCTTTCCCACAAAGGCAACCTTGCGGCCAGAGGTGAGGAGGAAATCGACATCGGCAAACACCTGCAAATCGCCATACGACTTGCCTAGATGCTGGGTTTCGACAACAATCTTGCCGCTATGAGGAGCCGGCTGGAATTGAAAATGGATGCTTTCGGTGCTAACCTCGTCGACCTGGATGGTTTCCATGCGGTCAAGCATTTTGATACGCGACTGCACCTGCTTGCTCTTGGTGGCCTTATAGCGGAAACGCTCGATGAAGGCTTCGATTTGTGCCACCTGGCGCTGCTGGGCGGTAAGCTGCGCCATTTGAGAGGCACGGCGTTCCTGCATTTGGATCACATACTCGGAATAGGAACATTTGTAATCATAAATACGGCCGGCGGTGATTTCGATGGTTCGAGTGGTGATATTATCCAAGAATGTACGGTCATGCGAAACCAAGACCACGGCCCCGGGATAGCCCTTGAGAAAAGTTTCGAGCCACTGGATAGATTCGATATCAAGATGGTTGGTAGGCTCGTCGAGGAGGAGGAAATCGGGCTGGCGGAGCAACAGTTTGGCCAACTCGACACGCATCTGCCACCCGCCGCTGAACTCGGCTACGGGGCGGGAGAAGTCGGTATGCTTGAAACCCAGGCCGAGGAGCACCTTTTCGGCCTTCTCCTGGCGATTATCGGCTCCGAGGAGCACCATTTGCTCAGTCACCTCGTTATGACGGTTTAGCAGCCGCTCATAATCGGCCGACTCATAATCTGTACGTTCGGCAATCTCGTCGGTGAGACGCTGCTGAAGTGCCAGCAAATCATCAATACGGGAGAAAGCCGTCATGGCCTCATCTACAACAGTACGCGTGGTATCGGGGACCATTTCCTGCGGGAGGTAGCCCACTTCCTGGCCAGAAGCGATGATCATAGAGCCTGTTTCGGGCTGCTGCCAACCGCAAAGAATTTTCAGCAGGGTGGACTTGCCGGCGCCATTTTTACCCACAAGGCCTATGCGGTCGTGGTCGCCAATATTGAAGGTTACGTTATCAAAGAGGTTGGTGCCGGTAAACTGCACCGAGAGATTATTGATTGCTAGCACGGATTGATAATTTGGGATATAGACACAATAATATAGATTGCGCGTGATGATGAATATCGATTCATCGTCAGCCGACGTAAAAAAAAGGCTTAAGAACTGGGGGTGCCCAAGTGCTTAAGCCTTTTTGGGGGTCGAATTCGAACTACTGGAGGTCGAAGTTGACGGGGAGGTTGAACTGGGAGCGGACGGGCTTACCGCGCTGTTTGCCAGGTTTCCACTTGGGCATAGCCTTAACAACGCGAACAGCTTCGGCACCGCAACCACCACCAATATCGCGGAGGATCTTGATGTTGCCTACAGAACCATTCTTCTCGACAACGAAAGACACGAACACGCGACCGGTAATGTTGTTTTCCTTAGCCAGCTGGGGATACTTGATGTTCTCGGCAAGATATTTGGAGAGAGCCTCGAGACCGCCAGGGAATTCGGCGTCTTCTTCAACAACGAGGAAAATTTCTTCCTCTTCGACTTCTTCTTCCTGTTCTACCTCAACCTTGGTGAACTCTTCCTGTGCCTTATTGGCGTTATCTTCGGCGTTGATGATACCGACCTCATTGGTCAGCTCAGCGTCGTTTTCAACGATGGTAAGGTCAGTAGCGACAACCTCGGGTTCCTCGGGAGGAGGAGGAGGAGTCTCTTCTTCCTGGGTTTGGATGATTTGGTCTTCAATTTCGTCAGCTACGGTACGAGTAGAGACCTCTTTGATCTCCTTCTCATAAGTACGGACGTTGAAAGCGACCAAAACAGCAGCCAGAATGACCACCATTCCGATTTCAAGAAACAAACCTTTGCGATTTTCAAGGTCTGCCTTGGGAGTTTTTTTTGCTTCCATGTTATTTATTTTTAATTTGTTATTATCAATATTAGGCGCAAATATTACACCGATTTGCAACTCCAAAAATAGCAATTTTTATTGAATTATCAACAATACGATGTAAAAAAAATGAAAATATTTTTATTTATCGAGGTTCAAAAGGGGCCGAAAAAGAGTTTTCAGGGCGCCGGATTGCTGATGCGAATTAAGGCATTAGCAAGGGCCCCTGGAGGCGGGGCCCATTGCCAGCAGTAACGCAGATAATATATTAGTGAGTGGTATGCATGTTGGTTATTGGCAGAACCGATTTAGGCTATTTCAAATCGAAATTGACAGGGAGCGTGAAAGAGGACCGAACCGGAGCACCATGCTGCTTGCCGGGTTTCCACCGGGGCATGGACTTGATTACCCGTACAGCCTCGGTACCGCAGCCGCCGCCGATATCGCGACGTATGGTTACATTAGCGATGGAGCCATCCTTTTCGATTACAAAGCTCACATACACCCTTCCGGTGATTCCATTCTCCTTAGCAACCGTGGGGTATTTGATATTGTTAGCCAGGAAATGAGCCAGAGCCTCAAGTCCGCCAGGAAATTCGGCATCCTCTTCGGGAGCGAGAATGATGGGATCCTCTTCGACGACAACCTCCTCAGGTACTACTATATTATCTATAGCAATCTGAGCACGGTGGATATCGTCGCCAGAATCGAAACCGATGACTTCGTTGATTGGCTCGGTATCATTGGATACCACATCAAGCTCGGTAGGCATATCGAGTTTCTCTGGAGGAGGAGGAAGTTCGATTTTTTCAGCAGTAATTGGAACATCAACCTCGATGATATCCATGGGGTCGCGATCGCCGATGATGACATCACGGGAGTCGTACGACCGAACATTGAAAGCAACAAGCAAACCGGTGAGGGCTACTGACAATCCGATTTCGAGGAAGATAACGCGACGCGATTCGAGGTCGGCCTTGTTTGATTTCTTGGTATCCATAGTTTTGAAATTTAAGTAATTATTATTGTTGTGAGTGAATTAATCGTTTGTTTGTTTCTGCTGCAAAATTACCAATGTTAATATAATAAAATTCACCTTCGCCCAGATTTTTTCCCATATTTTTTAGGGAAAATTGGCGGAAATTCCCGAAAAAAGCGTATTTTTGCAAAATGAATATAGACAAAAGCCGCTTCATAATATGCCGTGCCGCTGCCGGTTCGGGAAAGACATACACCCTTGTACGCCAATATCTTCAGCTGGCCTTCTCTGCCAAAGAAGAGGACCTGCACGCACGCTTCACACGCATTCTGGCCATCACGTTCACCAACAAAGCCGCCAACGAAATGAAAGAACGCATACTGCGCGAGTTGGACAACATGGCCACCTTAGGAGCACAATGCGATATGGGCAGGGACATAGCTGAAACTATGCATCTGGAAGACTCCACGCTGAAACGCCATGCCGAAATCGTGCGGCAGTCGATACTCCACAACTACTCAGACTTTGCCGTTTGCACCATCGACAGCTTCATGCATCGATTGGTGCGCACCTTTGCCCACGACTTGAACCTGCCTATGAACTTCGAAATCAATATTGAAAACGAAGAACTGGTGCAGCAAGCCGTTGACGAACTGATGTCGATGGCGGGAGTAGAAGGGCAAGAGGAACTCACACGAGTGATGTGTGATTTTGCCGAAAAGCGAATGGAAGATGGCAAAAGCTACATGATTGAATCCGAACTGGCCGAACTGGCCAAAGAACTCTTCAAAGAGCAAACGCCCGAATTCTTGAAAGACCTATCGAATTTGAGCACAGCCGAATTCGGGCAAATTCACGCAGATATGCGCAAATGCAACCGCGCGTATGAAGAAAAGCTAAAGAAGCTCGGGCAGAGCGGATTAACCGCAATAGCCGAAGCTGGATTGGAACTAAGCGACTTTTACCAAGGCACCCGAGGTGCAGGAGGATTTTTCCGCAAAATAGCCGAGGGCGACCTGGGCGAAGCCTCACGGTATGTCCTCGACTACCTCAAGGGAGAAAAGCTGGGAGGCAGCAAATGCCCCGATTCCACAAAAAGAGCATTGGAAGCAGCAAAACCCCTATTAAATAATATCTATGAACAAATAGTATCTTTGCAGCAAACCGAGGGCATCAAATACAATACCCGCAAGCTGCTAATGAAGAATATATATTCGCTGGCACTCATCAACAAATTGGGAGAACTGGTAGGGCAGCTATCCCGGGAGAATGAAGTGGTACACATTTCGGAGTTCAACAAAAGAATTGCCGACGTGGTTCAAAACGAGCCTTCGCCTTTCATCTACGAACGCATCGGGAGCCGATATTACAACTATCTCATTGACGAATTCCAAGACACCTCGAGAATGCAATGGCAGAATCTGGTTCCATTGATTGAAAACGGCGTGGGCGGTGGGCACACCTCGCTGGTTGTGGGTGATGGAAAGCAGGCTATATATCGATTCCGGCAAGGAGACGTAAGGCAATTCGTGGATTTGCCCCATGTAGACAATGCCGTACACGGCCGCCTTTTGGAACAACCGGGTGTTTCCAAGACAGAAAAGCTAGATAGGAATTTTAGAACCAATGGCACGATTGTGGACTTCAACAATCGATTTTTCGAATGGGCCGTCCCCAACCGATTTGGGGAGAATGCCGAATTGCAAAAGATTTACATCGGCGATGGCGAAACACCCGAACTGGAACAAAAATCGACCAAAAGCGGAGGATATGTCCAACTGGGATTTTGGGACACCGAAGGGGATAATACAATACTTTGGGACCAAATGCTTGACGACATACGCAAGCTAACCACCCAACTGGGCTACAGCTATCGGGACATGGCCGTATTGGCACGCAACAAGGATACCCTGGCACAAATATCCACATTCTTGACCAACAGCGGGATACCCGTGCTTTCGAACGAATCATTCCTACTCAGCCAAAGCTTGGTAGTGATGATGATGAAAAATGTATTAAAGTATTTACAGGATAGCACTAACAAGGTGGCCGTGGTTTTGGTTTTGCAATACCTCACGATGCTTGGCAAAGTCAAAAACATTCACCCAGAAACATTCTTGCATAAAGAAGAGCCGATAGACTTGGACCGAATCTTGGAAAGAGAAGGAATACACCTGAATAGCGGCAGATTGCGACAGCTAGGGCTATACGATTGCTGCGAGGAGGCGCTTCGCAATTTGCAAGTTGATGGCATCGAAACAGCCTATACGGCCACATTCCTGAATAAGGTGGCCGGATATGCCAGCAGCCATAGGCAAGATTTTGGCGAACTGATTGACTGGCTGGACGAGTGGCTCGGGAAATTCTCGACCAGCACAGCCGACGACCTCGATGCCGTGAAACTGATGACCATTCACAAGGCAAAAGGGCTGGAATCGCCCATAGTGCTCTACCCCATCGTAACAAAAAAGGAAATACAGAATTCAATATGGGTGCACATACCAGAGGAAAATGGCATGCAACTACCCTCAAGCCTGATTCGACCCACCAAAAACGACCGCACAATATTTGACGACATATACAAAGAGGAATTACAAATGAGCGACATGGACCGCATCAACGTATTGTATGTTGCGTTCACTCGCCCGAAAGAAAAACTCATGATTTACTGTCAACTACCCCGCAAAAAAAGCGGGAAAGGGGATGGCGAGCCGACCGACTTTGTATCGCTGCTGGACGATTATTGCCAACTCAGAGATGACAAAATTGAAATACGGGAAAATGTGGTTGGCTTCGGCGACAACAGCCCAAAGAAAAGCCTCGAAGAAAAAAACAGTCCAGCCTCCAACATTGAAACCAACACCATTGCTTTTCCCGGCTGGACAAACCGGATTGCCATTGCAGAACAATCTGCCAAAATATTTGGCACAGTGGACGAGACTTCAATCCGGCGAGGCAATCAGATTCACGAGTTATTGTCGCTAATAAAAGACTATCGCGACAAAGCGCATGCAATTGATTATTTCGCTTTACGCTACCATCTGGAGGATGCCGAAAAAGAAGAGATTAAAAACCTGATTGATAAAATGTTGGAATCGCCACAAGTAATGCGGTTCTTCTCACCTGAAAACACTTGCAAAAACGAATGCAGCCTGATTTGGAAAGGCGAAGTGCTGCGTCCGGACCGGGTGGTTTTCACCCCGACCGAGACTTGGGTAATCGACTTCAAAACCGGCGCTCCAAAACTAGACCACCAAATACAGGTATTGCGGTACTGCGAAGCCATTCAAGCCATGGGCTACCCTATGGTAAAAGGATACTTGATGTATATCGGTACTGAGCGATGCCAGGTGATTGCTTGCGAATAGTTCGAGTCCTCCTTTTCTCGACAAGAAATGGGCATAAATGAGGGCTCCGTCGACCCTACTGGGAAGCAGAAAAATGAAGCTAAATAAAAAAAATACTTTATTAAACAAAAAAAATTTGTATCTTTGCTCGTTATTTACTGACAATACAAAATACGTAATATAATGGAAGACAACAAATTATTTAGCGAATTCCCTCCTATTTCCACTGAAAAATGGGAAGAAGTCATCACCAAAGACTTGAAAGGTGCCGACTATGAGAAAAAACTGGTATGGAAGACGATTGAAGGCTTCAACGTAAAGCCTTACTATCGCGCAGAGGACCTCGAGAACCTCGAGTATCTTGACAGCAACCCCAACCAGGCACCCTACACTCGTGGCAAACACGTTGACAACAACACCTGGGACATTCGCCAAGACATCAAGGCCGATTCACTGGAGGAGATGAACGCGCTGGCACTCGAAGCCCTGAACCGTGGTGCCGACAGCATCGGATTCTGCGCTTGCAAAGCCGACAGCGTAGAAAAGATGCAGATTTTGCTGAAAGACATCCATGTTGATGCTTGCAAAATCAATTTCACCTGCAGCAAGAACATGCTTGAAACCCTCAAAATTTTCGCAGAGGTGGTAAAAGCCAATGGCTGCAATCCTGAAAACGTATATGGCAGCTGCAACTACGACATCTACGGTCATGCTTTGCTCCACGGCTCCTATGCCGGTAGCGAGGAAGAGGCCTACAAAATGGCCAAGGAGATGATTGAATTTGCAAAAGTCAACCTGCCCAACTTCCGCGTTCTCACCGTTAATGGCCGCCACATCCACAACGCAGGCTCCAACATCGTTCAAGAGCTCGGTTTCACCCTGGCTGCTGCTAACGATTTGGTTGCCCACCTCACCGATATGGGCATGGACGTATGCGATGTTGCCAAGAATCTTTGCTTCAGCTTTGGTACCGGCAGCAACTATTTCATGGAGATTGCAAAAATCCGTGCTGCCCGCATGCTGTGGAGCAAGGTTATTGAGCAATACAACCCCACTTGCGAATGCTGCTACAAGGTATTCATCAATGCCACCAGCTCGGTTTGGAACAAGACTATTTACGATCCCTACGTAAACATGCTCCGCACCACCACCGAGACCATGTCTGCCGCTATTGCTGGCGCCGACAGCATCACCACCAACCCCTTCGACTATGCTTTCAAGGAGTCCGACAGCTTCGGCTATCGTATCGGCCGCAACCAGCAGCTGCTCCTGAAGGAAGAGAGCTATATGGAAAAGATCGTCGACCCCGCAGCCGGCAGCTACTATATCGAAAACCTCACCGACAACATCGCTCAGTATGCATGGCAGCAGTTTATGGCTGTTGAAGAGAAAGGCGGTTTCGCAAAAGCCATCCGCGAAGGTTTCGTACAGGACGAGGTAGCCAAAATCGCACAGAAACGCGATATGGACATCGCTACCCGCAAGACCACTATCCTTGGCACAAACCAATACCCCAACCTGATCGACAGCGCTAAGGATCGCGTGCAGAAAGCCAGCCCCTACTGCTGCTGCAAATGCGAGCAGGGCGACATTAAAGTGCTCCGTCAATATCGTGGTTCCGAAGCTTTTGAGAACCTCCGCCTCGCTACCGAGAAGAGCGGCATTCGTCCCAAAGTATTCTTGCTGACCTACGGTAATCTTGCCATGCGCAAAGCACGCAGCGGTTTCGCCACCAATTTCTTTGGCGTTGCCGGTTACGAAATCATCGACAATGCAGGATTTGCTACTGCTGAAGATGGCGTTAAAGCAGCCATCGAGGCAAAGGCAGACATCGTTGTTCTCTGCTCCTCGGACGACGAGTACGCTGAGATTACCGAAGCTGCTTGCAAGGGCCTCCAGGGCAAAGTGAAGAGCGTCGTTTTGGCCGGCTATCCCAAAGAGATGGTTGAAACCTATCAGGGTTATGGCGTAAACGAATTCATCCACGTGAAAACCAACGTTCTCGACTGCCTTACCAAGTTCCAAAAACTGTTCGGCATCGAATAACATAAAGAATCAGCAAAAGTGAGAAGTTTCCCTAAACTTGACAAGTACCTACTATTCAAGTATCTGAAAACCTTCTTACTGGCGATGGCTCTTATTATTGTCATTGTCATCACTTTTGACGTTTCTGAAAAACTAGACGATTTCCTGAGCGGGCATGCCCCGCTTCAGGAAATCGTTTTTAGTTACTACCTTAATTTTATTCCGGGTTTTGTAAACCTATACAGCCCGCTATTTATTTTTATCAGCGTCATCTTTTTCACATCAAAGATGGCAGGCAATACCGAGATTATTGCCATTTTGGGAAGCGGGATTAGCTACAAACGAATGCTGCGCCCTTATATATATGGCTCAGTATTGGTGGCATTGATAGTGCTGGCTTTCGGCAATTTCCTTATTCCCGTCAACAACAAGGCATTAGCCAAATTCGAAAACAAATACATCTACACTCACAGTCCCAGTTATTTCAACAACCTGCACTTCCAAGCAGACAAAGGCATTCAAGTATACGCCGAAAGTTACGATGCTAGCATAATGCGCGTACACGGATTCCACCGAGATGTATATAATGAAAAGTATCAACTGGTAGACCGCATCACTTGTACCCGAATCACTTACGACACCGTACAAAACAAATGGCTTTGTGAGAATTTTGTGCATCGCACCATCGACGGAAACAAAGAACGCGTGAAACGCGATGTGCAGTCCATGCGCAACCTAGGGGTATCACCAGCAGACTTCGACGCATCATCGGTCAATATTCTTACAATGAATTCGATTGACCTATACAAGCATATTGTAAAGATGAAAATGCGAGGGTCTACAGCCGTTATTTCTGCAAAAATCGAATTGTACCAACGACTGCTTAATCCTTTGGCCATCATCATAATGACCCTTATTGGTGTAGGCGTATCAAGCCGCAAAAGCCGAGGAGGAATCGGCCTTCACCTGGCCATTGGCATCGCACTTGCTTTCGGATTCATCGTCTTTATGAAAGTATCGACAGTTTTTGCGGTATTCGGCACACTGAATCCCTTTATTTCTGTGATTCTTCCACAGATAGTATTCAGTATCATAGCTGTGTATGTAATACGTTCAGCTCCAAAATAAGAAATCATACGTCTTCCATCATTCCTATGGACGACAATATATATATCAAACAATTATGAGTATTGAGGAAATTTCAAACGACATCATCTCCGAATTCTCGTGTTACGAAGAGTGGTTGGACAAATATGCCTATCTTATTGAGCTCGGCAAAGATTGCCCTGTAATCGACGAGCAAGATAAAACCGAAAACAACCTGATCAAAGGTTGCCAAAGCCGCGTTTGGCTCAGCTGTCAGTACCGCGACGACCGCTTGTGGTTTAAAGCCGACAGCGATGCCGTCATCACTAAAGGAATCATTAGCCTGCTTATTAGAGCATTAGACGGGCAAACGCCGAAAGATATCCTAGATGCAGACCTTGGATTCATCGATCAAATAGGGCTAAAGGAGCACCTCTCCCCTACTCGTTCTAACGGATTGACATCGATGGTGAAACAAATGAAAATGTACGCTTTGGCATTTAGCGTCAACAAACAATGAACATATTCCGAAAAAAAACTAAACCAACCCCTATGGAGTCCACGAAAGAATCACTCAAATCGGACGTAATCAATTGCTTGAGAAACATATACGACCCCGAAATACCCGTAAACATTTACGACCTTGGGCTGATATACAACATTGATGTTGACGATGAAAAAAATGTGAAAATCGTAATGACAATGACGGCTCCAGATTGCCCCGAGGCTGAATACATGTTTCAAGAGGTAAAACAGATGGTCGGATACATCCAAGATATCAAATCAGTGGATGTAGAACTCACATTTAATCCTCCATGGGACTACAACACCCTCAGCGACGAAGTGAAATGCGAGCTAGGATTGCTCTAGTTGCTCTCTAGCGAATGAACCTGCAAGCTATTGTAAGCAAGCCTTTGCGCCACTTCATAAAAGATACTGCCGTCCGCCAAAGTTCATCTCTCAGCCGGATGGCATGGCATCGTTTTTGTCGCAACAAATTATCAATAGCCAGCCTTGTGACCATCGGGCTATTTATTCTAATGGCTTTGCTGGGGTATTTGATAACACCCGACAGCACACCTTATTGCAACCAGCAATATTTGGAACTAGCCACCTTGAAACCGTTTTCACGAGTAGAGTTCGTTTATCTCGACGACAGCCTACCCCAACCACAATCAGGATGGCTGCATAAAATGCTTTATGGCGAAGCCTTGCCTTATACGGCAATACCGATTACACAAGAAACCGACTTATCCAGCACAGACACATCCAAAATAATCGCGCATAAAACCCGCACTTTTGTCCTTGGTACAGACAGCTATGGAAGAGATGTGCTAAGCATGATAATGATAGGTAGCAGGGTTAGCTTATCTGTAGGGCTGATAGCTGTGCTGATAGCTCTTCTAATAGGCATTACGTTAGGATCTGTGGCTGCCTATTACGGCGGCTGGGTTGACAACGTTATCACATGGCTAATCAATGTGGTATGGTCGATACCCACGGTGCTACTGGTAATCGCTATCACATTTGCTCTAGGCAAGGGATTTTGGCAGGTATTCATAGCCGTAGGGCTGACCATGTGGGTGGATATAGCACGCGTTGTTAGAGGACAAATTTTCGGCCTGAAGGAAAAAGAATTTATCGAGGCCGGAAGAGCTTTAGGATTCAGCACATTCCGCATTATATTCCACCATTTGTTGCCCAATATTACTGGTGCTGTAATAGTAGTAACAGCATCCAATTTTGCCAGCGCTATTCTTCTTGAAGCCGGCCTCAGCTTTCTGGGTATCGGTGTACAACCACCCATGCCATCATGGGGCACCATGGTCAAAGAAAATTATTGCTACATCCTGCTCGACAATGCCTATCTTCCCCTACTCCCAGGACTAGCCATTATGTTGATAGTACTAGCATTTATGTTGCTCGGAAACGGAATTAGAGATGCACTGGATATCAAAAAGTCGTAAAAAAAACTAAAAATGTCATTATGTGAAAATAAAATCGTATTTTTGCAAACTAAATCAAATAGAAAT
>JAGHRY010000007.1 GCA_018066145.1 Candidatus Colimorpha merdihippi
GAATAATACTACATCATTATGAAACGCGGATTCGGTTCTGACAACCACTCGGGATTCTCGCCCGAAATTCTCGAGGCCCTCGCCTCGGCCAATATCGACCATGCCCTCGCCTATGGCGACGACGAATACTGCCTGGCTGCACAGCAGCTCTTTCGCAACCTCTTCGGCCCGCAGGCTTCTGTTTATTTCGTTTTCAACGGCACCGGCGCCAACGTTCTTTCTATCGATGCCATGTGCCGTTCGCACCATGCCGTGGTCTGTGCCGATACTGCCCACATCCATGTCGACGAATGCGGCGCCCCCCAGCGCATCGTAGGCTGCAAGCTTCTGGTGGTGCCCACCCCCGACGGCAAGCTCACCCCCGACCTCGTGCGCACTCAGCTCCATGGCTTCGGCTTCGAACACCACTCACAGCCTCGCGCTATCTCCATTGCTCAGGCCACCGAACTCGGCACCCTCTACACCCTCGACGAAATTCGCGCTCTGGCCGACCTCGCCCACCAGCACAACATGTATCTCCACCTCGATGGCGCACGCATTGCCAATGCTGCCGTGGCCATGGGCTGCACCTTCAAAGAGATGACCACCGACTGCGGTGTCGATGTCGTTTCCTTCGGCGGCACCAAAAATGGCATGCTCCTGGGCGAATCGTGCGTCATTCTCAATCCCGCTCTGGATGTCGACATGCGCTACCGCCGCAAACAAATGGCACAGCTCTCGTCCAAAATGCGCTTCGTTGCCGCTCAATACCAGGCCTACATCGGCACCGGTCTCTGGCAGCGCAATGCCGCCCATGCCAACGCCATGGCGCAGCTCCTCTACCAGCAGGTGCGCGACCTCCCTGGCGTCAAAGTCATGTATCCCGTACAAGTCAACAGCCTCTTCGTCCAGCTCCCCCACGACGTGTGGACCTCGCTCCTCGACGATTATTTCTTCTACGACTGGGACGAGGCCAACAATGTGGTTCGCTGGATGTGTTCCTTCGACACCACCCCCGACGATATTAATTCCTTCGTAGCCTGCCTCAAGAAGCGACTCCACCTTTAGGCCGCTTGTACGTCTTCGCCGATAACTGTAATTTGAGGTAACCTCTAAAAATTCCCGTTTTACATGAAAAATGGAATTAAAAAAAACTTTTCGATATTTCTGCCCTATTTGGATATCTTCAACTGTTTCACTCAGTTGCATAGCCCGCTATGCGCCTTCTCTCATCAGCTGAATCTATCTCAAATAGAACAGAAATCTCCTGAAAGCAATTTTTAGAGGTAACCTTGAATTATAAATAAAAAACCTTTAGCCCAGGCCCCGAGCCCTAGTACCGCACCCTATGACCCCATCCGAAACCACTGCCGCCGATAGCGGCCAAAGCCATCCCGCACTGATAGCCCTTACCGGCGGCATCGGCTGTGGCAAAACCACCGTACTCAACGGCTTCCGCAGCCTGGGCATACCCTGTTTTGTAGCCGACGAGGTGGCAGCAGCCTATTACCTCAATCCCCAATTCCTCAGCCAGGTGCGCCAATGCTTCGGCAACACCGTCTTCCATCCCGACGGCACCATCAACAAAGGGGCCCTGGCCGATATCGTCTTCCACGATAGCCAACAGCTTGCCCGGCTCAACGCGCTCATCCATCCCAGGGTATGGAGTGACTTTATAGCCTTTGCCCAGGCTCATGCCCAAGCGCCCTACGTCATCTTCGAGAGCGCCATCACCTACGAATACGGCTTCGACCAGAAAGTCGACAAGGTTATTTGCGTATACCTCGAACTCGAAGAACGTCTGCGCCGCCTTGCCGAACGCGACCATGCCACCCGCGAGCAGCTCATGGCGCGCATATCCAACCAAATTCCAGCCGAAGAAAAACTCCACCGTGCCGACTATGTAATCCTCAACTACGAGGGCAATCCCCGCTCCCGCCAGATACACCACATCCACAGCCAGCTTATGCAAGGCTGAAAGTGGGGGGTAGGCGGTAGTTCCGGTTTTTCCGGTTTTTCCGGTTCTTCCGGTGGTTCCGGAGTTTCCGGTTCTTCCGGCATCACCCGGCTCATCCGGCATCATCCGGCATCGCCGGCTTCTCCTAGCCGCTGGCGCAGCTGGGTTATTTCGCATTGGAGGCTGGCCACTTGGGATTTTAGCTGCAAAATCTCTTGCTGTTGGGCCTCGATGATTTCTTTTTGGGTGCCGCGGCGGTCGAGGCGGGCTGCCGTCATGCGCTCTCTGATGCCGCCCTGCTCCACAAACTCCCGGTCGCGTTTTTCCAGAAAAGATGCCATAGCCCTGTCTACCATGTGGCATAGGCAGATGGCGCAGTTGGCCATCTCCTCGTCGGTCCAGCGCGAATAAAACTGCCTGAAAGCGCCCTCGTCGCTGTTGTCCTTGCAGAACTGCCTCAAGGCATCAAAGCGGGGCTTGTTGCCTACTGCCCATTCTTCCATGCCGTGGTGCTTCAGATAATCTTGATAATCCTCCAAAAGCTCGCGGTTGCTTCCCTTGGCAATGCCAAGCAGCTTCATTTCCACCTCAAAGGAAGTCTGCCCATCGGTAAACCCCTCGGCAATATTCTGCTTGATGGAGCGTGCCGCCTGCACCATCTGGTCGACAGTGCGGTCGCCATACTTAGGCAAAAAACGGTCGCAGAAAGCCTTGGTAAGCTGCACCAGCACATCGCTCTTGCGGTAGAAATGCAGCTGGGTGTACATGGTAGCCTTGCGCATCACACTGGGTATACCGTCAGGGTAGCGCTGCAACTGTATGTTTTTGGGGTCAATAGGCATAGTGTTTTTTGTAACGCTTTGGCGGCCATAATATTGTAGCGGGGGGAATATTTTTTTTATCGGCAGGCCGCAAAAATGCAAACAAAAAGCTGGTATTATGTAAGTTAGATGGGTATTTGGGCGGTGATTTTTTTTGGCGGGGTTTTTCCGGAGTTTCCGGAGTTTCCGGATTTTCCGGCATTTCCGGCATTTCCGGCATTTTCCGGCATTTCCGGCGTTATCTGGCGGGGGGCGCCTTACTTTTTGGAGGCCAGCCCGTACGAAATCAGCTCATCCTGTATGATGCTGCTGATGCGTGCCGAACTGTCAGTATCTTTTCTGAGGGGTGCCTTGCTAAAATGGTCGCAGGCAAAGGGCTCCTGAAACTTCTTCAAAAACGCCTGGTTGGCAGCATCCCATACCTCCATACTTTCTACACTGGGCATGCAAATCCGGTTGTCTCGCACCAAATGCACTATCAGATGGTGTATCCAAATACGGTTCAAGAGGGCATCGCCTTTTAGTACCAAATCGCGCTTCTTGCCACACATCACCTCTGCCACATCTGCCGTATGCACATGCTGGCCGAAAGCCTCGGCAACGCTGATGCAAATGCGGCTGATACAATCCTCTACAATCCCTCCCACTGCCGATCCCTCCACACAGAAACAATTGCTTAGCGAAAAGTTGTATTCTACAGCCTGACGCTTTTGGTAAGTCACGGCCAAATTCTTATCGCCAGCCGAAGCATCACTGCCGGCATATATCTGGCGATACCTTTTCTCCATCTTCAGCAATCGGTCGCGCAGTTCCAAGGTGGCATTAAAGCATTCTACGTTGCCCGAAAAACCATAGTATCGCAGCATCGATTTAATAGCTTCATCTCTAAGCTGTTGCAACTCACATTCGTTGACATCTCCTTGGGAATAATACTGTTCGATGAATCGCTGATAATAGATCCGCACCTCGCTGCCATCCGCCCCCACAAGCATTCTATAGCAGCCTACCGGCAATAGGAGCTCCGGCAGCAGTTTGGCCCGCTGGCGCTGCATGGCCACAACGAGTATGCCACCAAAGCCTGTCCCTCGTTCGATGTGCAGCGGTGGCGTCGAGCACATGGCTTATAAAGGGGAAAAAGGGAAAGTCCGCGTTGCCTTTCGGCATCGCGGACTTTTTATTATGCATCAGATGAGTGATGATAAGGAATGCTTATTCTACTCGGTGCAGCGTCATAGTGGTAACGTAATCGGAGCCGGCGCCATTGACGATCACCAGGCGTTCGGTTTCCAACACCTCTACGAGGTACATCACCGGAGCGGCACCGGGAACCTGGATGAAGCCAAGCTGGTCGCCATCGAGGGTCCACTGCATCTCCACATCGTTGATGCCGTCGCTGGTAATCAGGGTGCCATCCTCAAGGAAGGTGAGGAAGAACTCATAGCCATAGAAGTTGGTGATGTCGATTTCGTTGCCCGAAACGTTTTGGATAGCGCTATCGAGCTTCCATTTGCCCAGGATGGAGGGAGTGGGTTCGGGAGTGTCGGGCACGGTGTCGTTGGCGACAGTGGTGTCGTTAGTTACGGGAGTATAGTCGTCCTCTTTATGGCACGAAACTGCAATCAGGGCCATCAGGGCCAACAAGCATACTGCTGCAAAACTAAATTTTTTCTTCATGATGAAATAATTTTATTGGAGAGGTTAGATATTGCGACCGAGGCGTACGGGACGGGGGAAGCCTACACCCACCTGGCCCATTTCAACCATATTGGGGTTGAACAGGAACTGGCCGGCAATGCCCATGCCGCCATCAAAACCTAAGAAAGTGGAAGTCCAGTAGCAGCCGAGGTAGTCGACAGACACCATGGAGTTGGTGCTGACGCTTACGCAACCCAAAGCGGGAAGGAAAGCGCAGCCGGCCTGCTGAAGGTTTTCCCATTCGTCGGCGGAATAGACGTTGGTGGCAAAGGGTACGATTTCGTTGATGGAGGTCTCACGCAGGGGTACCATGCCGGCGGGCATTTCAAAGACATCGGGGATAAGAATAATGCCAGGCTGGTTGGCTACCATAGCAAGGGCGAAACGGGCATCGGCAACACCGCTGACGGTGGAAGCGGAACGGTCGAAGAAGAGATATTCCCACTCGTCGCGCGAGAGGGTGCGCCAGGTGCCGGCGGGGTCGATCTTATCGCCATTCTGGATATCGTTATACACGCCCCAGTCGTACTGGGTGCCATCGATATCGCCGCCAGTGTACACGAGATTGGTATAGGTAAAATGGCCTTCGTAGCCGCTCGAAGCCCAGCGGAAACAGTCGATCCAGCCATCGTAGGTGGCGGAGCAGTTCAGATTGTCGGCCTTGACACCATCATAAGCATGAGGAGCAAAACGCCATTGACCGGCAGCGGGATTGAACTGGAGATTGCCATCAGCCAAACGAACCTGGCGGCTGGGGCTTACACTAAACACATTCTTATCTACCAAAGCGGGAGTGCCGCCGCCGGTGGTATCGTTGACATCGGGGTTGGGATTGTCGGCGGGATCCTTGTGGCAAGCAGTCATAGTGAGGGCGACAGCAAGCATCAAAAAATAAAATTTCTTTCTCATGATGTTGTAAGTATTTGTTATTTTTAATGTTGATTCATTCTGCAGTAGAGCATATATTTTGCAAAGATAATAATAATTATTCATAGTGCGGCATTTTTTTTGCACAGCAGCCCCAAAATGCCCGCCCTACCTGAAACCTACGGAAACTCCGGAATCTCCGGAAACTCCGGAAAAATCCGGAAAATCCGGAATCTCCGGAAAATCCGGAATCTCCGGAATCTCCGGAAAATCCGGGATCATCCGGAAAATCCGGGATCATCCGGAATCCCCGGGATCATCCGGAACGCCCCCCTGCTAAAAATACCCCCCATTTTATTTTCAATCTCAAAAAAAAATAGTACCTTTGCATTCTCCAATTGTTGGCGGCGGGGGTGGTTTCGGTTTCTTCAATACCACTAGAAACCAATACTATGCCCTATGCTACATGAACCCTTAATTGATAATTATAATAATACAATATCACACCATGAAACGTTTAGCATTATCTCTTTGCGCACTGCTTTTGGCCTCGGCTGCTATGGCTCAGGTAAAAGTATCGCAGGTGCGCCACTGCGGCCCGTACCGCGTGCAACAGCCCGTGCTGATAGACAGCGTGGATGCTGCCCAAAAGAAATTCTCAAAGGACATGCTCCTCGAAACCCACATCGCCACCACTCATCTCGACAAGGCGGCACTTATGCCTCTGTCGCAGGCTCCTACGGTGAAGGAGAATGCTGCCAGCGACCTGTATCTGGCCTCGTTCGACTTTGCTGTTAAGGGCTATGCCAAGGTGACCGTTGCCGTTACCGGCCCTAAGCTGTACAAGGTGTACGTAAACAACAAAGAAACCCAGGGCGAAAAACCCTACCAGCCCGGCCAATATAGCGTTACCATTAAGTATGTGGCCGATACGGCTGCCCTTAAAGTGGAACTTAAGACCAAAGATTCTAACAACATTACCCTCAACGCTATGCAAAAAGGCGACAAACGACCTTTTTCCATGGCCGACAACATGGAGATGCGCCATTATGCCGGCGTGTCGCTTTCGGCTACCGGCAAGTATGCACGTGTGGGCAAAAGCTGGTTCAACCCCGATGGATCGAACCACTACGAGGTGAATGTGGTAGAACGCGCCACCGGCCGACAGATGGCTATGCGCGACTATAACGGCTGGATGCCCAAGAGCGACAAGTACCTCTCGATACGCACCGAGGATGGCAAACGCAAACTCTATGCAGTCGACCCCGCCACCCATGGCGAGACCCTCCTTTGCAACGATTTGCCCGAAGGCAGAATCACCATGGCTCCTACCGAGGATTACCTCATTATCAGCCAGCAGGTGAAAGGTCCCGAAAAAGAGTCGGGGGTATACGAAATACTGGTACCTGACGATCGCCAGCCCGGTTTCCGCAATCGCAGCAAACTGGCTAAACTCGACCTTGCCACCGGCATCCTGCAACCCCTTACCTATGGCAATAAGAACGTGTGGATGTACGACCTGTCGCTCGACGGTCGCTACATGATTTTCGGGGTGAGCCACGACCGCCTCACCCAGCGCCCCACAACCCTCACCACCCTCTGCCGCATGGACCTGCAGACCCTGAAGGTGGATACCCTGGTTCGCGAGGATGGCTTCATCAGCAGCGTGGAGTACATTCCCGGCACCAACAAACTGCTTATAACAGGCAGTGCCGAAGCATTCAACCGACTGGGATGCACCCTGCCCGAGAACCTCATACCCAACCAATTCGAGCATCAGCTGTTCCTTTTCGACATCGACCAGAAGAGTGCCCGCTCGCTGAGCAGGGATTTCAATCCTTCCATCAAGAGCACCTACCTCTCCAACAACGGGCTGTGTTTCTTCACTGCTGAAAACAAGGACAGCGTGAGCCTTTACCAGCTCGACCTCAACACCTATGCTATCAGCAAGATTGACCAGCCCTGCGAGGTGATCAATTCCTGCGCATTGGCTGCCAATGGCTCAGCAATGCTGTACTATGGCTCAGGCGCCTGCACTGCCGACCGCCTGTATGCCCTCACCCTGGGCAAGAAGGGAAAGACTGCCATAGCCGAACTGGAAGACCTCAATGCCGAGCGCATGGCGCAGATAGACCTCGGCACCTGCCAGGGATTTGAGTTCCAGAGCCGCAACGGCTACCCCATCTCGGGCCATTACTACCTTCCCGCCCATTTCGACGCCAGCAAGAAATATCCCGTCATCGTGCACTACTATGGCGGCTGCAGTCCTACTGCCCGCCGTTTTGGCGGCGGCAGCCATTATCCTGCCCACTATTGGAATGCCAATGGATACATAGTGCTTGTGGTCAACCCCGGCGGTGCTTCGGGCTTCGGCCAGGAATGGGGCGCCCGCCATGTAAACACCATGGGCGAAGGCATAGCCGAAGACATTATCGAGGCTACCGAATGGTTTGCCCGCAACACTTGGGTAAACCGCGACAAGATAGGCTGCGTGAGCGCCTCGTATGGCGGTTTCATGACTCAGCTGCTGCTTACCAAAACCGACCTCTATGCCACTGGCATCAGCCATGCCGGCATTTCGGACCACACCAGCTACTGGGGCGAAGGATACTGGGGATACAGCTATAGCGAGGTATCGGCAGCCAACTCCTACCCCTGGACCCGCAAAGACCTCTTTGTAGACCGCTCGCCGCTGTACAATGCCGACAAGATTCACCGGCCGATACTCTTCACTCACGGCACCGCCGACACCAATGTGCCTATTGGCGAATCGATTCAGATGTACACGGCACTTAAACTGTTAGGCGTGCCCACCGCATTTATCATGGTGGAAGGCGAAAACCACGGCATCATGGATTTCAACAAGCGTCAGCAATGGATTAACAGCATGGTGGCATGGTTCAACCGCTGGCTGCAAGACGACCCATCGTGGTGGAACGAGCTATACACTCCCAAGGAGCTATAAGACAATATAATTTTTAGGTAGGGCCGGGAATCCCGGGGATTTCCGGGATTTCCGGAATTTCCGGGGATTCCGGCCTTTCCGGAATTTCCGGGCCTTCCGGTACTTCCGGGCCTTATTTCTTTCTTTTTGGATTTTTGGGGAACCAGCCGCGCTGGACACGCTTCTCTTGCTTGATAAGCTCGCCTATGCTCCAGAAACAGCTGAAGGCAAACACTCCGCTAATGGTGCTCAATATAAAACTCTTAACCAGCAGCGAACACACCACTCCCACAATGCCCAAACACAAGAAAAGCCACCAGCTCTCTTTGCCCCAGTAATACTCAGCCTTGACGACTATGATGTGAAACATACCAATGGTCAAAAAGGTGGCTATGCCTATTATTAGTCCTTTATAATTCATATCAGATTTCTATTTTCAGTTGTTCTATTGCTTAGGATTTGCGTATTGTGAGCGCGAAAATTAAATGTTACAGCTTTTCGGCTTTTGAAGTGAAAAAGGCTTCAATACAACCCTTGTTTGCTAGAAATGGCTCTATTTGCCGGCAATAAAAATATTATTATCTGCTAGCAACCACACAGTTGAACGGCAATACGCACAATCAAGCGTGATGCAAATATACGATTTTTTTTTGAGAGTATAAGGGGGAAAGTTGCTCGAACTATAATGTGCCTTTGATGGCTTTGGCATAAGTGCAGCGAACGCCAGGCGAATAATGTTCGATTTCCATGCAGTCGAGGGTGCGGCGGAATTCGCCGGCAAGCTCGGGGTAAAACCGACACATGCGGAAAGCCAATTTCATGCAGAGGGCCTGTATGCCAGCAGGCTCGTCGAAAGAGCGCATACCGAAAAGACAATAGTCGAGAAGGTCGGTACGAATTTCGGATTCGTCCATGGGAAGCCGCTCAATGATTGCCAGCGTGAGGCGGCGCAGCGGGATGCTAGGGGTGGTAAGGGCCAGGGTGGTGATATCGTTGCGCAGCGGGCGCAGCACTAGAAGCTCGGGACGGGAGGCTTTGGTAAGCACCCATCCTGCATTGCGAGATACACGTTCGTCGGGGTTGAAAAGATATTGAGCAAATTGGACAAAAGAACCATTACGGCGCACTTCGGCCAGAATGGCTAATGCCTGGGTATTGCCAAGAGGCTGCTGGAGCTGGTGAAGCATCATTACTACTAATACTAAAAGGGACTACTTTGGGGAAGAAATGGTGCTAACGCTGGATGAGCACATACTGAAGCGAAGCCGGGGTAACGGTGCGAACGCGCACATCGGCCGGGAATCGGGTAAGCGTAACGGGGAGCTGAAGCGAAGCGTTGGTGGGATCGTACTGGACAATAGCCTGGAACTGCGAGGGCTGCACATCGCGATAACTGGATTCGGGGGCCCACACCTGCACGTCGACACGCTCGGGATAGAGCATGGCCTGCTGGTTGCCCATAATGCCCTGCACATCGACAGGGACGCTGACAGTGGTTAGCACATAGCGTTGGACAGGCAGATAGATGCGGACGACATCAGTAGAGGGGCGAAGGTCGCGATAATTGAGCCATACGGGCTCGAGAGATAAGGTATAATACCCACTATCGGCAATGTGGTCAACTACCGCTGCCGAGGTAAAGAGTTCGCCTACCTTGTCTAGTGAGGCAGAGGAGCCATAAAGATATACTGTATCGGGTTCGATACGGGGTTCGCCTGAGAGGCCGCACTGGTCGTCGAAGCGAAACTCGACATTGCGAAGCTGCGGGACGAAAGCCTTGGACTGGCGCTGCTGGAGCGTGATCGTAAGCGCAGGAACCGTGCTGCTGATGCGACGGCTGTTGGGGATGGAATATATTTCTGACAAAAGGTCGAAGACATCGGCATTTACGGTTATGGAAGTATCGTTGGGAACTGATACCACCCATGGCTGGCGCTTGATGCGACGAGTGAGCCGGAATGCCTGGAAACCATTGACCTGGACAGAAATCGGGAGGAGGGTATCGGCATGGGAGACCACACAGCGAGCAGTGTCGTAGCCCGTCCACTCGACTTTGACGGGGAGGCTGAAATCATCGGGTTCGGACATGGTATACAGCAGCCATGCAATGGCTGTAAAGAACAGGATGGTCCAAAACTGACGATAACGCATAGTGCAAATAATAAATATCGATGGCTACGATAAAAAAAATCGATAGCGGATAATACAATCCGCTATCGATATAGGCAGGGTTTATTTCTGCTGTTCGGCAGGTTGAACCATAGATTTTTCGACAGTGACGATGACGCCGTTGGAAATTTCGACATCGACAGTGTGTTCGGCCACATCGTGGACCTTGCCATAGATACCGCCAGAGAAAGTGATACGGTCGCCTTTGGCGAGTTTTTCGCGGAATTCGCGTTCTTTTTTAGCCTGTTTCTGCTGGGGACGAATCATCAGGAGCCACATAACGGCAAAAATCAGAACGAGCCAGAGGAGCATGTTGCCGCCGCCGGTACTACCATTGGTTGCGGAAGCCTGAAGAAGGATGAAAAGATTGTTCATAATAAATGTTTGGGGCCCTCCCCTGCCCGCAGGCAGGCTTGGACAAGTTTATAATAAATTATTAATTACAATGACAAATAGCTGCTAACAGCATCAATTGGTGACCTGGGCAGTGATTTTGAGCATAACGCGTGAAGGCTGGGCATTGGACAGGACGGTGACCTCCTGGTATTGCTGGCCTATTTTGCCACGGGAATTGAAAGAAACGGTAACATAGCCCTCTTCGCCAGGAGCAATTCGCTTTTTAGGATAGTCGGCCACGGTGCATCCACAGCTGGCAGAACAGTTGCTGATAACGAGGTCGCTTTTGCCCGTATTGCGGAAATGGAAGCTGTAGGCGATACTCTCACCCTCGGTGATGCGACCAAAATCATGCATATTGTTGTCGAACGAGATGACCGGCATGGCGCCAGATTCGTCGGTACCACTGGCAGTGGCAGGAATATGGATTATATCGACACCGATATTGTCAGTGCCGTTATTGCCACGATTACAGCCTGCAAAAGCAAGCAGCAGAACGGGGAGGAAAAGGAATATACGTTTCATTTATTGTTCGTTATAAGGGTTGTCGTCGGAATCGAGATCGGGGTCGTAAAGGCCACGGCCTGACTTGCGGATGCGACCGGCACTGCGAAGTTCGATCACGAACTTGGAGAGTATGCCATTGATGAAAAGCTTGGAACGCTCGGCCGAAAACTCTTTGGCGAGTTCGATGTACTCGTCGACACTTACGCGCTCGGGAATGCTGGGAAACTCGGTAAGCTCGGCAACAGCCATATTAAGAAGCAGCACATCCATGAAAGCCACACGATCGTACTCCCAGCCATTGAGGTTGCGACGAATCATGTCTTCGACTTCCTTTCCACAACGAATGGTGGCAAGGAGCAGGCGGTGGGCAAAGTCGAAAGCCTCAACATCCTTTTGATTGCGGGTATCGTGAACCAGGGGAATGGCAGTGGCCTCATCGAGGGTATCGTCAAGCGCCTTAAGCATCATGAAGTTGTACTGGGCAATCTGATCGTAGTCGTCCTCCCAGAAAAGGCTCTGGGGATAAAGCAGATCGCAAAGAGGTTCGAAATTGATGATGAACTTAAAGACATTGAGAGCAAATGCCTGATCGGTCTCGAAAGAAGGTTCGGTGGCAAGATACTGCTTATACTCGGGCAGCTGCGAAAGCTGGGCAAAAGCCTGGCGGAAAGCCTCATCATATTCGACACCAGACCAGTTGACACGGCAATCGTCGCAATGACGGCGCAAATCGTAGTTATCGGCCAGACGGCGAATAAAGATATTCTCGGGCAGGCGAAGAATAGGATTGAGGTCCTCCTCGGAGGGAAGGAACTTATGCTGGTTCTCCTCGAGCACCACGCCAGCAATCTCGGCAAGATGAACAAGGGCTGCAAGCTGAAGGGTGCCAAGGTCGTTGAGACGGGCAATGCCTTGCTTGAAGTTCTTTTCGGCGACAATGATATCGACGGGGTCGGTTTTGGAGGCGTAAATGGTCTGCAGAACCTTGGAACGAAGGAAATGACGGCTTAACATTAGTCTGTGATATTTAGAGTAAAGAGTAAAATGTAGCGGATATTATAAAACAATATTGATAATCTTATTGGGGACGAAGACCACGCGTTTGGGCTCCTTGCCATCGAGCCATTTTTGGGCAAGGGCATCGGCCTTAACGGCAGCAATGGCCTCTTCCTGAGAGATGCCGTTGGGCAGTTCGAGGGTGAGACGCATCTTGCCGTTGAAAGAAACGGGATACTTGAAGCTGTCCTGAACCAGGAGTGAAGCATCGAACTCGGGCCATTGGGCATCGCACACAGAGGTGTCGTGGCCTAGCTGATGGTAAACCTCCTCGGCGATATGGGGAGCAAAGGGAGCCATGAGAATGGCAAGCTGCTCGAGTACCTGAGAAGAGCATGCACCCAGGGCGCTGAGGTCGTTGACACAAATCATAAACGTGCTGACAGAGGTATTGAACGAGAAACGCTCGATATCGTCGGTGATCTTCTTGATGGTTTGATGAAGTATTTTCAGTGCGGGCTTGTCGGCAGGCGCATCGGTGCGGGACTCGGCAAGTTTCCAGAATTTCTTCAAGAAACGGAATACGCCCTCGATGCCGTTGGTATCCCAGGGCTTGGCTTGCTCGACAGGACCTAGGAACATCTCGTAAAGGCGGAGGGTGTCGGCGCCATAGCGAGCCACAAGGTCATCGGGATTCTGCACATTGAACATCGACTTGGACATCTTTTCGATTTCCCAACCGCACACATACTTACCCTCTTCGAGTTCGAAACGGGCTTCGGCAAATTCGGGACGCCACTGGCGGAATTTTTCGATGTCGAGGATATCGTTGTTGACAATATTGATATCGACATGGATGGGGACGGTATTCTCGGCACGGCCGGGAATATTCTTGGAAATGAAAAGGGTATTGTCGGACTTGCTGCGATAAACAAAATTACTGCGGCCCTGAATCATGCCCTGGTTGACGAGCTTTTGGAAAGGCTCCTGCTTCACAGCAATACCCAGGTCGAAAAGGAACTTATTCCAGAAACGGGAATAGATCAGGTGGCCCGTGCCGTGTTCGGCACCGCCGACATAAAGGTCGACATTCTGCCAGTAGCCTACAGCCTGCTTGGAGAAATAAGCCTCGTTGTTGCGGGGATCCATATAGCGGAGATAATATCCGCTAGAGCCTGCAAAGCCCGGCATGGTGCTGAGTTCGAGGGGGAAGACATGCACATTGTCGATGAGCGCATTGTCGACCACCTGGCGGGTTTGCTCGTTCCAAGCCCAGCAAGTAGCATGGCCCAGGGGAGGCTCGCCAGTAGCAGTGGGTTTGAAATCGGTGATTTCGGGAAGCTGCAAAGGCAGGCAATCCTCGGGGAGGGTGTATGGACGATTATTCTTATAATATACAGGGAAAGGCTCGCCCCAATAGCGCTGACGGCTGAAGATGGCATCGCGGAGGCGGAAATTGACAGTGCGGCTGCCAATGCCCATTTCCTCAATCTTGTTGATAACGGCCTTCATGGCATCCTTGCACTTCATGCCGGTAACGAAACCACTGTTGACAGCAAAGCCGGTCTTGGCATCGATGGATTCGGTCCAGGTAGCAGGATCGGTAATATCGTTGGGGTCGAGAGCAACAACCTGACGAATAGGCAGATTGAAATGGCGAGCAAAAGCAAAGTCGCGACTATCGTGAGCGGGCACAGCCATGATGGCGCCGGTGCCATAGCCAGCAAGCACATACTCGCTGACCCAGATAGGAATCTGTTCGCCGGTGAGAGGATTGACAGCAAAAGCGCCGGTGAAGACACCGGAAACACTCTTGACCTCGGACTGGCGCTCGCGCTCGGAGCGGTTCTTGGCCCAAGAGACATACTGCTCAACTTCGGCTTTCTGCTCGGGAGTAGTGATCTGGCTGATCATCTCGTGTTCGGGGCAAAGCACCATGAAGGTGACACCGAAAATGGTATCAGGACGGGTGGTGAAAATTTCGAAACTGGGGACAGGGTCGGAATTGAGCTGGCCCACATATTCGGCAGCGCCAGGAATGGCGTGGCTCTTGTAATTGGAAGCCAGGGGGAACCAAACAGAAGCACCCTCGCTACGGCCAATCCAATTGCGCTGAATCTCCTTGAGGGAGTCGGTCCAATCGACATCGTTGAGACCATCGACCAAACGCTGGGCATAGGCAGTGATGCGAAGGCTCCACTGGCGCATGAGCTTGCGCTCGACAGGATGACCGCCACGAACAGAGAGGCCATTGACAACCTCGTCGTTGGCAAGCACGGTGCCCAGTTCGGGACACCAGTTGACAGGGATATCGGCCAGGTAGGCCAGGCGGAAATTCATAAGATAATCCTGGCGTTCCTCTTCAGACATATCAGCCCAAGATTTCTCGGTATTGGTGTCGACCTCGCCTTTCTCAAGCTTGCTAATGAGATGGCTGATAGGCATGGCCTTGTCGAGGTCGGTATCATAATAATGATTGAAGAGCTGGATAAAAGTCCACTGAGTCCAGCGATAGTATTCGGGGTCGCAGGTGCGCACCTCGCGCTCCCAATCGAAAGAGAAGCCAATCTTATCAAGCTGCTCGCGATAACGGGCGATGTTGACTTCGGTAGTGATGGCGGGATGCTGGCCGGTTTGGATGGCATACTGTTCGGCAGGGAGACCATAGGCATCGTAGCCCATAGGGTGAAGGACATTGAAGCCGCGGAGGCGTTTGTAGCGAGCAAAAATATCGCTGGCAATATAGCCTAGGGGATGGCCGACATGGAGTCCTGCTCCAGAAGGATAGGGGAACATGTCGAGGACATAAAAATGGGGTTTGTCGGAGTTGTTGGAGCAACGATAGGTATGCTGCTCACGCCAATAATTCTGCCACTTGGGCTCGATTTCGTTGAAGTTATAATCCATGTGTCTCTTCAGTTAACCTTTGTGCTATAATCCCTTACATAACTTTAGAAAAAGGGATGTAAAATGCAAATATACACTTTTTTTTATAAATTATAGTTTTTTTTGGTGACCAGGTGATGGTTTTATCGTAGAGTCCATGCTAAATGTGATCTCCAAAATGGCGATATTTTGGGATTTGGGTAGCTAATGTGTAAGCGTGAGTGTGGTGCGGCGGGACTGGGGTTTGGCCGTGCGTGACGACACTTTATGCGATATCGTGAGGGGGACATCGGAACCTTTGCCAATAACGGTGAGCTGGCTGCGCGACACGCCATGCTCGACAAGAAATTCGAGGAGTCCATCGGCTCGTTGCTGAGTTAGGATCAAATTATCGGCATCGCCTACATTGCCATCGACATGAACTTCGATGACGGCATGATATCCATGCCGACTCAAGTAAGAAGCCAGCCGGAGGAGTTCGGCTTGCGAGTTATCGGTATAGCGGGCACCCGAGAGCTGATAAGAAATGCCCTGCAAGACAACCGAGGTGCCATTTTCGGTCATTTGAATAATGGGGACCAGGTCGAAATCGCATACCTGCGATTGGGCACTGGAAAAATCGGTAAGATCGACCCGACGACATTCAGGGAAGAAATCGGGATGGCGGACAAAAAGATTGTATTCGGCCCCAAGGGGCAGAATCAACATATAGGTGCCTTTAACGGGGTCGGAAGTGCACTGCCCGAGCAGACGACCCGATACAGGATCCTCCCAACAGAGGGTGGCCGACAAGGGGCGTCCGGCTTGATCGCGAAGGGTGCCGGAGAGGGTGGCCACAGGCTGGGGGCGTGCCACATCAGGAAGTGTGACAGTATAGATATTCTGCGACTGTTCGCGACGCGAGAAATAAGCCTTGGAGCCATCGGTGGTGACTTTGTAGCCCCAATCGTCGCCAGTAGTATTGATATCGCGGCCAATATTGATAGGTTCAGACCATCGGGTCCAAGAATCGTCGAGGCGGGTGGTCACATACACATCCATCTGCCCCATAGAGCCATGTCCTTCAGATGAGAAATAAAGGGTGCGCATATCGGGATGAAGGTATGGGGAACGCTCGTCGAAAGGGGTATTCACCGACTCGCCAAGCTCGAAAGGCTGGCCCCAATTGCCACGGTCGTCCATAATGGAAATATAGAGATTTAGTGAGCTGTCGACCTCGCGATCGGTACGGCCTAAAGCAGCAAAAAGAATGGCCCTTCCATTGGCTGCCAAGCAGGCATCAGATTGCCATGAAGCGTTATTGAAAATCTGAGGCAATTTGGCCACCCGCCACCCATTGGCGGTGCGGTCGGCCTGATAAAGAACACCTGTTTGATAAAGTAGGAGGGTATTGCCATCGGTAGAGATGGAAATGGGAGCCTCGTTGCCGTAGGTATGAGAGAGATCCATTTCGAGGGATGGTGAAGACCAGCCGCCAGCAGAATTGCGGGTAGCGACAAAGACATCCTCGCCCCCGATATTTTCGGGCCGGTTTTTACCTGCAAAGTAAAGGGTACGGCTATCGGCACTGATGACAGGGGCGAACTCGTCGCCTTTAGGGGTGTTGATAACAGCAGAAAGAGCTGCAGAACGCCCACCTCCCGTCATATCGGACGCGAGGGTGGAAAGCAGCTTGAGATATTCTGTACTAGACCGAAAATGAGGAGCATATTGCTTGGCTATATCGATGGCGGCCGAAAAACGGTTGTGGTCGATATGGTCTTTCAATAGTTGCTGTAGCATGATGAAAGCTTCGTGGCAAGGAGCCACCGCCCGAATACAGGAATCAATATGACGATAGTCGTAATTGGCATTGGCTTCAACAGCCAGCGAATCGTGGTCGCGCATCTGGTGCGGGAGCAGATGGGGAAAACGCTGATAAAAACGAGCAAAATTGTTGACCGAAGTGCCCATATACGCCTGGCGAAGGAAATGGCCTACAGACTGCCGGAGAGGAGAATCGTCGACCTCGGGCGAGAAACGCAAAGCGGCATGTGTGGCAGCATCGACATGATGATGCAGCAGCGCAAAACGGGAGAGATGAGCAAGGGCAGTATCGCGCCAGGAGATACAGTTGCTATTGTCGAGGTACTCGACATACGACATCCATCGATTAGGCGTAGTGGACCGGTAGTACTCGATACTGTCGGCATACCAGATAGACTGCGAATTATAAGGGCTGAGGGGATAGCGTTGGGCATAGCTTCGATAGTATTGCTCGGCATCGAAGAAACGTACATCGCGAAAATCGAGGGTATAGACCGAATCCATTGCCCGCGAATAGAGGTGCGACTGGGGATACGAGGTGCAAAACATCTGATAAGAAGTGACCGTGTGCTGGCGATCGGCATCAACAAAAACCATGCTGTCGCGAACTGCTTCAGCAGCAGGAATCAAAACAGAGCCTGGGCGTCGGTCGATGAATGCCTGCATCATTGCCAAAGTGCCTGCATTGCGGGCAATAGCAAACTCGATAGTATCGCGGCTGCGGGTGGCAGCCATGCGCAGATCTGCTGGGGCGAGAGAATAGTACGAAAGAAAAAACTGATAGGCATCGGGGGTGCGGAGACTGTCGGCAATATGGAGTGCCAGCCCACACACACGCCTGATACCATAGTCGATAAGGGCACCCGAATAACTATCGCGCGACCAGCGTTCGACCTGTCTTTCATCGGCATAAGAATAGGCATCATGCACACGGCGAAGGTGGTCATACGCTTTGCTGGGCGAAAACTGGGAGAATGCAGCATTGGAATACAACTGATAGGCGGCATAATGGCACTCAAGATTGTTGCTATCGCGACTGAGATGGCGAAGAATCTTGTCGGCTGCTTTATCAAACTTTAGTTTTTCGATATCGCGTCGATAAGGATATTCGGCTTCGGGAGGAATGGCATTTCCAGCCACAGCCTGTGAAGTAGAGGAATCAGCAGGAGCTTGCCCCTGAGCCATAAATGAGGCCGAGAGCAGTAAGAGCGTGAGTGCAGTGCGTAAGATGTGCATTTATTGTAGGATGAATATATTATGGAGCTAGGATTAGTTGATAGCGATTGTATGCACCTGTCCATCGTCTACCAGTTGCACCCGGGCAGTTTGCTGGCTGCCGGAACTGCGTTTGTAAACAATATGGTAGGTGGCAGAGCCATAGTGGTAGTCGGCCTCGAAAGAATCCCAATCGGAAGGAACATGGGGGTTGATAACAAGGGTATCGGCCTCCTTCTGCAAACCCAGAATATACTCGACACCCGTCTTGTAGGCCCACGAAGCCGAACCGGTATACCAAGTCCAGCCGCCGCGGCCGGGATGCTGGGGATTGCTATAAATATCAGCAGCAATACAATACGGCTCGACTTTATACTTGAGCACATCGGCCAGCGTAGAGGTGCGATGGATGGGATTGATGAGCGAATAGAGGAAATATGCCATGTCTACCCTACCCTCCTTAAGTTGCGCCATGATGTACCACATAGCGCCATGGGTGTACTGTCCACCATTCTCGCGCACGCCTACAGGATAGCGCATGATGTATCCGGGATTGTCGGCCGAACGGGCAAAGGCGGGGGTAAGCAGTTGAATAATCTCGTGTTCACGGTTGACAAGGCGGGCATCAGTCTCGCGGAATACCGATTCTTTCTGCTGCGGCGTGGCCACATCGGTGAGGATAGACCATGCTTGGGAAATAAGGTCGATTTGACATTCGGTGTTGTTGCGCGAGCCCATGGGGCGTCCATTATCAAAATAGGCACGCAGGAACCAAGAGCCATCCCAGGCATTCTTCTGGAGGGCATCGACAAGGCGGGTCCGGAAATCGGTAAGCTCGCTAATGTACGACAAATCGGCACCGGGAACCATCTGGGTAAGCTCTTCCATCTTGGGGAGTATATCGCACAGGAAGAAAGCGACCCAAACACTCTCGCCTTTGCCTTGCACGCCTACGGCAGACATTCCATCGTTCCAGTCGCCGCACCCCATCAAGGGGAGTCCATGCTGGCCGATGCGGTTCATGGAGCGGTTGACAGCCCGCCGCAAATGTTCGTAGAGCGAAGCATATTGGTAATTGAAATCGCGTTTATCGATGGAAGTGGCCACTTTGAATTCGGGTACAGTATAGCGCATGCCGCGTTCGGCTTCGCCGGGATTCAGCTGCTCGGCCTGACAGAAACACACCTGCTCTGTGAGGATGGAAGTGTCGCCAGTAACCTTGATATACTGATAGGTGACGTATGGCAGCCATAGATAATCGTCGCTGAAAGTGGTTCGGGAGCCTAGCAAGATGCTCTCGTGCCACCAATGGAGCACGTCTCCTTCGGCAAACTGGTGGGCAGCATGCTCGAGTATCTGACGGCGGGCATAGGCCGGGTCGCTATATAGTACCGACATGCTATCCTGCAACTGATCACGGAAACCTGTGGCACCACCCACCTGATAGAAACCGGCACGGGCAAACAAGCGCGATGCATATACCTGATAGAGATACCAGCGGTTAAGCATGTAATTGAACGACTTGTCGGGGGTAGACACCTGGATGTTGCCGAGTTTGTCGTCCCAGAATTTCGTCACCTTCGCATATTCCTCCTCGATGAGGGGGATGGTAATGCGGCGAGGCTGGTCGGTAGGATGCTCGAGGACCGACACCATATAGGCAAACTCGCTGGTGCCATTGGCAGGAACCAAGGCATGGAAACCAAGGCGTTTGCGATTGGGGAAGGAAAGGTCGACATCGGTAATTTCTTCGGTAGCAGAAATCTGCACACGCGAATTGCGATACACTTCGTGGTATACATTGCGCACCAGGAGGCTATTCTGCTCAGGCTTCCATTCCGAATAGAGATAGCGCGCCGTTTGTTCCTCGGTAGTGCCAAGCACAAGCTTGTAGAGCATGTCGATCTGAAGGTCGAGGGGATTGTCGGTTTTATTAACCAACTGAACCTGGTAATACTTCTCGAGCCGTTCGGCCGAAACAAACACACGCACCTTGATAACAAACTGGTCGTATTCGGCATCAAAAGCCGAAAAGCCCTGGCCATGGCGTGCTGTTGCAGGCACAAACTGCTGCTTGTTGACCAGCAACATCTCGGAAGCATTATCGCGAACAATATCGTTGCTCCAGCCTGTGAGTTTGAACTGTTGGGCGTTGAATGCAAATGTAAAGCCCGACATAGTGGCGCTAACGATAGCACCAAACCGGGGATTGGCCAGCACGTTAACCCATGGCATTGGCGTGTTGGTGTTGGTGATGACATAATCGCGTCCTTGATTGTCGAAGCCGCCATATTGGTTGTAGAAATCGAGTGCCGACCACACATGATGCTTGGATGTGGGTTTGAGTACCGGATATTCAACCATGTCCTGATAGTGCTGGTTGGCCTGTTCGGCCTGTTGGAGCTGCTCGTAGATTTTGATGCCATCGCGGGTGTTGAACGAGAGATGGGCCACCGTGCGAAGCAATGTGCGCTCGTCTTGCGAAATCTCATCGCCGTTGAGAATAAACACCCTTCCTTCCTTGATTTGCGATGCCCACAAGTGTTCGGTATTGGCAATATTGCGGATGAAATGGGTGAGGCCGTCGCGGTTTTCGCCCTTTTCATCATTAATGAATACAATATCTATAATAAGGCCGCGCACCTTCCAATACTCGTAGGCGCGGAGTGTTTCTTTGGCAAATCCCGAATATTTAATATCGTCGATCTCCATCAGCAGAATATCCAAGTCGCCCGAGATGCCGAAACGCCATAGGCCCGACTGTGCCAAACGATTTTGTCGCAGATACTGCTGACGGTCGTTGCCTAGGGTGGCCGTTTGGAGGAAATACTTGGAGAGGTTATTGTAAAGCGTCATCTGCGCGCCCTTGAGAAGCGACATGGAATTGCGCATATTATTGAATACCGACGAAGTGCTGAAGGCATTCTCAATATCGATAGCATCGCTGTAAGCCTCGGCAATGTCGATAAGCTGCTCGCGAGCCTTGCCGAAACCGGTGAGGATGGCCACCTGCACCTGCTTGCCGGCTTTTACATGGATGCGGCGGCGCATGCTAACAATGGGATCGAGGGTGGTGCCTACCGTGCCGCTGAGGGTGCGGTGGCTCTCGATAATATCGGCATGGAGCAGGCTGCCGCCTCGACCGAGGAATCGAAGGCGAGAAGTCTCGCACTCAGGAACAGTAGCAATTGGCTGTCCTTCATCATCAAAAGCCATGAGTTTGTGCATCACGAAATAGCGGCTCTCGCGAGCCTCCTTCACCGGCTTGCTAAGCAGCAGCAGCTGGTGATGGGCATCGTATTCCGAGAAAATGCTCATCGAGTTGAATACACGGTGCGCCTCATCGGCCTGGTGGGGAGAGAGCACTACCTCGGCATAGCTGGTGAGCTCGAGATCGAGATCGCGACTGCCATTATTGGTAAACGTAACACGGCGAATTTCGGCAAACCGATCCTTGGCCACTGTAATTTCGGTCTTGGTCTCAACCTCATCGTCAACACGTAGGAACTGGATTTTGTCGGAAGCAAAAGTAGCACGATACTTGGCCGGCATCACGTCGAGGGGCGCATAGGTATTGCACCACAGCTTGTCGTTGGCCAGATTGCGCACAAAAAGAAACTGTCCATAGTGGTCGGAACTAATCTTGCGGTAACGGTTGAGCAGAATATTGCGGAAACGAGAGAAACCCACACCGCGGTCGTTAAGCAGCACCGTATACTCGCCATTGCTGAGCACTCCGATTTCGGGCACGGTGGAAAGGGTGTCGAACTCGCGCACATCGCTTTCCGATTTAACCTTATCGTACTGATAACGCTTAAACTGGGTAACCTTCAAATCGATATAAGGTTTGATTTGGGCTTTCTCTTTCAGGAGGGTTTCCATAGACTGCATAACGGGCTCGTTCATGAAATAACGCTGCAGGCAATGGTCGGCCAAATAATTGGTGAGGCTGGCCAATATCATGCCCTGGTGGTGTGCGTAATGTGCGCGAACTGCCACGTGGTCTTCCTCGTCGAACGACTCAAAGAAACCCATCTTGTCGTACATGCGCAGTTCTTTAAAACGGCGCATATTCTCGAATACGGCACGATCGTTGATGCCAATGGTCATTATGGAGCTGTAGGGCGAAATTACTATGCGGTCGGGAGTGGTATTCTGGAATTTCAGGTAAGGCACGCCGAAAGCATGGTATTTGTAGTTTTGCGCATCGTCGAGTTCGTTGTAGGCCGTTTCGGATATACCCCAAGGCAGATGCTGCGTAGCGTCGGAAGGACGGGGCCCGTTTTCGACATTGGTAATAAAGGAACGTTGGGCACGAATGGCGAAACTATAGGTTTCATCCATCAGCGTGTGGCGATAGGTGGGGAGGAATATCAGCGGCATGAAATACTCAAACAATGTGCCATACCACGATGCCACCCCTTTAAATCCATTGTATTGCACGAGCGTTTTGTCAAGGCAGAACCAGTGCTTGTATGGTGCATCGCCCTGGGCAATGGTAAGGAAACTGGTGAGGCGTGCCTCGGATGCAAAGTTATTGTAATGATACGGCAGCAGGCTGTGGCAGCCATAATCGAATCCAATGCTGAACACATCCAGCTCGGGATTGTACAGTTTCGAGAAATCGGTGTCTTTAATCAGCCGCCCTACTGTGTCCATCAATGGGCTGCCCGGGTGATGCTGCGAGAGGTATCCTTTTACCACATAGAGGCAGGCTACAAAATTACCGCTGTCGCAAGTGCTGATAAAATAGTTAGGCAATTTGTTGAGGTTGGAAATCTGGTACCAGTTAAACAGGTGGCCGTTCCATTTCTCGAGTTTTTCAACCGTGGCTATTACCTGCGATAGACGTTCGAGGGCAGCGGTATGGGTGATGAAGCCCAGCTCGGCTGCGGAAATGATGGCAGTGAGCGAATAACCGATATTAGTGGGGGAAGTCTTATAGTCGCACTTCGATTCGCGATTGAGCTGGTAATTGTCGGGAATGAGATAATTATTCTCGGGAGTGATAAGGGAATCGAAGAAATGCCAGGTGTCCTGCGCACATTGCTTCACCTCGGCGGTTTCTTCGCTCTTCAGGCTCTTCTTGTCCTGGGGGAATTTCTTGCCCAGATAGTACATCAGCAAGGGGGCTCCCACCCACATCACGCAGGTGAATGCCGATGCCAGCACAAGACCTATTGAAGGACAAATGCGCATGAGCATCACCGTAAGTACCGCCACGAGGAAGGCGCACACATAGTTGAACCAGAATTTGGCCAAATAATCATCCAAGGTGCCTTTGGTGCTTTTGGAGGCCTCATCGCTGGGCACCCAGTTGAGCAGGTTCTTGTGGGAGTGGAACATGCGGTATAGCGAACGCACAATGGCATCGGTATACATCCAAGCCTCTTTAGGCAGGAGGGCAAACTGCACGAGCGAACGATAAATCACCACGCCGATGCCGCGCAAGAGAGTCATATAATAGCGGTAGCGTTTATTGAACTGGGGCAGGTGGGCAAGCTGGCCCATCAGGAAAAACAGTATCGGGCAAGCCACCACCAACAGCACTGCCACCACATACCATGCCGGCGATACCGAGCCAGGCATCGTATAGAGTGCCTGGGCATAGCCGAAAAGGAGGGCTACCACACATGCAAGGCTGAGTACCGATCGGCGGAGATTATCAAATATCTTCCAACGGCCGATGGCGTTAACCTGGTTGTCAACCTCCATATTGCGTTCGTTGCGCACCTTCTTGCCAAGCCAGGAGATAATCTGCCAGTCGCCGCGTGTCCAGCGGTGATGACGCTTGGCATCATCAAGATAGTTGCTGGGATTGTCGTCGAACAGTTCCACATCGTTGATTAATCCGCAGCGTATATGGCAGCCTTCGATGAGGTCGTGGCTGAGAATGAGGTTTTGAGGGAAGGTGCCTTTGAGCACTGTTTGAAACACCTGCAGGTCGTAGATGCCCTTTCCGCAGAATGAACCTTCATTAAAGATGTCTTGATACAGCTCGAACGATGCTGTGGTATATACGTCCAAGCCTCCCAAGCCGGCAAACAGCTGCGCATAGCGCGATTTATGGGTCACTTCCACATCCACATTCACGCGAGGCTGCATGATGCCATAACCGGCTTCCACACGCAGGCCGTCGTTGGAAAGGCGGGCCCTATTGAGGGGATGGGCCATAGCGCCGATGAGTTTCTGGGCCGAATAAAGCACCAGTTGGGTATCGGTGTCGAGGGTGATAACGAATGTGATGGGAACCACGGGCAGTGTGCGCCACTGCGATAGGGTCTCGCAGCGGAAGTATCGCTGGATTTCGTCATCGCTGAGGTTGCCCAGCAGCAGGTCGTTGAAATGGAGGATGGCGCCGCGTTTGCGCTCGAAACCAAGCCAGCAGCCCTCGCCCTCGCTATAGGCGCGGCGGCGATAAACAAAGTTAAAGATGGGGGCGCCGTATTTGGCATTCAGCTCGCGCACCTTTGCCATGCCGGCTTCTACCACTTCGTCATCCCATGGCATATCGGCATTGGGGCCTGCTGCAGCATCGCCTATGAGGGTGTAATACAGGTTTTGGGGGCGACGTTCGAGGCGTTGCCCTTCAGATGCTCTATTTAAATTGGAGAGGTAATAGATTTCAAGCTGTTCGAGAAGCTGAATGGTCTTGTCGCGATTTTTCAAAATCGTGGGCATAATGACCATGGTGGCATACTCCTCGGGGATGATGCCGTCCTTGAATTTTAGCTTAAAGGTATTAACAGGTTTATGGAACCAATATAGGCATTGGTTGAATAGATCTATCACAATCTGGCTGGCAGGTACCAGCATCAGCACAGCAAAAAGCCACGTCACCCAGCTTCCCCCCACGGCCACATACGAAAACAGGGCTGCAACTGCTAAGGTAGCACACGCAACAATGGTTATGTACAGATGGGCCCGCAGCGTATACCGCTTCGGAGGGAATAGCTGCCAGCCAACATGCTCGCCGCGTTCGTCAGCACGCTCCACCAGGTCCTTCACCAAGTCGTGCTCTTTCATGTGGCGTTTCTTGGTAAGGCGCACTATCTGCGACCGATAGTCATCTTTGGTTTTGTCGTACATCTGGTCGTACATGCCGGCTTTCTCGCGTTTGAGCATTCGCTCCGAATAGCTCACGGCGTCAAGCAGTTCCGACATGGGTATCTTGGTCATCTTCTTCAACGAATTGAAGAGATTCATCATCAGCAGATTTTTCTTGGCGGCATCGTTCAGCTTCTCCATATCTGCCGACGACTTGTCGGTGGGGGAATAATGGTACGCTTTTTCTCCAGCAAGCTCATTGCACAGCCGGGCCAGCTCCGATAGCAGCACCACCTTGGTCAATGGCAGCAGCGCACACACTTCGGGATAGGTCAGGTAGTTGTTTTCCTTAGCCTGCATCTGCGAAAGATAGCGAAACAGCACTACTTTGTCTATTTGGAAACGACTCTTGGCCAATATATTTCGCAGCATGCTTTCGAGCATTTGCATGCGGCTGGAATCAATCTGACGGAATGAGCGACTGCGGAGGTCCACTTTCAGCACCTTTTCCTGCTCGCTAATCATATAGAAATTGTCGAGCACCCACTCGTTGGTACTGCCCACCAAACGGTGCGACTTCGTTTCTTCTACCAGCAAAAGATAATAGTCGGTGATAGCTTTTATATTCTCTTTGAATACTTTATATATCATAACGCGCGAGTATTTATGGTGAATGATTTTACAAAGATACTATTTTTTTTTAACTTGACAAAAAAATAATTAATAATCATCCAACAATCTACCCATTGGCAGAATTGATTCTCGAAAACAATCACCCACTTCCTCCACCCTAGAGTCGCTCATCCTACGGGGATCCTACGGCCTAGCTTCGTTCTATAGGAGCGGACACACCCCGTAGAATCCCCGTAATATGAGCAAAGTTAGGGCAAACGAGGTACTGTTGATTTGAAGTTAATGGTGTATTGAATTGGGGAACTGGCCAGCAGCCGCTTCATGAACTCCATCAGCTGCTAACCCCATAAGAGCCATAAAAAACACATCAACCTTATCTAGAATCTAGATTGGGCCATTTTTGAGAGGCTTCAGCACAGGTCTCTGACAGGTTAAACTAGCTGGACTAATTCCGCCAAAGGGTTAATCATGTTCGAATCCTTCATTTGAAAGGTTACAAGATTAGGTTAAGAATGGATATTTTTCTGCAATTTCAAAAAAAAGTTGTATCTTTGCACCGAATTATAGTACCCTTTTTGACGATGGATAATTTTGTAGTTTCTGCTAGAAAATACCGCCCGATGACTTTTGATAGTGTTGTCGGTCAACAACATATCACCACCACTTTAAAAAACGCCATCCGCACCAACCAGATTGCCCAGGCTTTCCTTTTTTGTGGCCCAAGAGGCGTTGGTAAGACCACCTGCGCCCGAATTTTGGCCAAAACCATCAACTGCACCAACCCCACCGACGACATGGAGGCTTGCGGCCAATGCGATAGCTGCCGCAGCTTTGCCAGCAGCGCTTCCATGAATATCTTCGAGCTCGATGCCGCTTCCAACAATAGTGTCGACGACATCCGCGAGCTTGTGCAGCAGGTTCAGGTGCCCCCGCAAACCGGCAAATACAAAGTGTACATCATCGATGATGTTCACATGCTTTCCTCTCAGGCTTTCAATGCTTTCCTCAAAACTCTCGAAGAGCCCCCTGCTTACGCCAAATTCATCCTGGCCACCACCGAAAAGCATAAGATTATCCCCACGATTCTCTCTCGCTGCCAGATTTTCGATTTCAAGCGCATCCAAAGCGAGGACATTGTCAACCACTTACGCAATATTGCCGATAAGGAAGGTGTCACCTACGAAGAAGAGGCACTCCATATCATCGCACACAAGGCCGATGGCGGTTTGCGCGACGCCCTCTCCACTTTCGACCAGCTGGTAAGCTTCACCCGTGGCAACCTCACACGACAGCTCTGCAACGAAAATCTCAATATCCTCGACTCCGAATACTATTTCCGCCTTGTCGACTATTTCCGCACCGGCAATATCAGCCAAGCCCTCTTGCTCCACCAGGAAGTAATCCAAAAGGGTTTCGATGGGCAGCATTTCATTACAGGCCTGAGCGAACACCTGCGCAACCTTATGGTTTCGCTCGATCCTGCCACCCACCAGCTGTTGGAGGTGAGCGAATCTCAGCGCGGCAGATATGGCGAGCAGGCCATCACCTGCGGATTGGCCCTGCTGCTGCGGTATCTCGAACTCTCCAACGACTACGAATTCCGCTATAAGGAAGCCGGCAACAAGCGCCTGTTTGTAGAAGTGGCCCTCATGCGCATGGCCGCCCTGGCCACCAATCCTTAGATAGCAAGATCGCCTCAGGCGGGACACGGCAAAAACGAAGCTGCACAATCTCCTGTGCAAGGGGCTTCGCTGCGCAAACCCGAGGCGATAATCAAGGTGGATGCGCCCTTTGCCGCCGCAACGCAGCCCTCCACCCCTTCTTCCTCTACTCCCCCAGCCTCTATCCAACCTCCTTCCAAGGAAGACCCTTCAGCATCCAGCGCTCCTGCCCCGCGCCCCGCTTTTGGCCGTTTGCGCCGCCCAGGCTCCATTTCTATCAAAGATGCCATACCCGACACCCCCCAGGCTGCCCTCAAGCCGCAGGAGGTGGTAGGTCCACCTTTGGATATCGAGCGTCTGCAATCGCTATGGAACGAAATGGTGGAAGCCATGGGCAAAAGCGACAAAAAAGAATACCAAAAACTGGCCCTTCAGCTCAAAGACCGCCAGTTGGAGATTGAAGCCGAAGACCAATTTGTCATTATCGTCAGCAACAGTTTCCTCGAATCCGAAATCAAAAACTTCCTTATCCAGATACTCTCGTTCCTGCGCAGCAAGAGCCAGCGTCCGCAGCTCAATAGCCGCATCAAGGTGGTTTATGAAGAAAAGAAATCGGTGGCCTATTCGCCACGCGACAAATACGATGTGATGCAGAAGCACAACCCTGCTATCGACACGTTCCGAATTCTGTTCCCCGAAGTAGATTATTAGGACCCCGCACGCCTATGACCTATATTTTTCTTGGATTGCTGATTTTTTGCGCCCACTTATTCAATGCCTGGTTTAGCAGCAGGCGCATTCCCGATGTGCTCCTTTTGATGGGCATCGGCATCATTGCCGGGCCTGTTACAGGATGGATTTCTCCCGACAGCATGAAGGATATCGGGCCCGTGCTGGCTTCGCTCACCCTCTTGTTTATCCTTTTCGACAGCGGCACCGATATGCGGCTCGATACCGTTCGCAAATATTGGAGCGGCGTGGTGCAGGTGACTTTCCTTTCCTTTATGATTTCTATGGTCACCACCACCATCACAGGCATCACCCTGATGGGCCTTACCTGGCAAACATCCCTTATTCTGGGCGCCATGGTGTCGGGCACGGCTGCCGCCATCGTCATCCCGCTGGTGCGCCAGATGCGTGTGAGCGACAAAACACGCGTCACCCTCACCCTCGAATCGGCCATCTCGGGCATGATGTGTATCGTCATCACCCTGGTGCTGATTGAAGGTTTCAAGCTCGGCAATATCAATGTGGGCTCTCTCATTGGCCGCGTGTTGGCTTCCATCCTCATGGCTGCCATCATCGGCATCGTGGGCGGCATCGTTTGGTCGTCCATCATGGAACGGGTGCGCAAATTGCAGAATTCCATGTTCATGACCCCCGCCTTTGTGTTTGTCATTTATGGTGTCACCGAATTGCTAGGCTATAGCGGCGCCATAGCCTCGCTGGCTTTCGGCCTGGTGCTGGGCAACCCCTCTTACTTCGAGATGTCGTTCCTCCACAAGCTCAAGTTCGGCAAAACCACACCTCTCATGGAATCCGAAAAGAGCTTCTTCAAGGAGTTTGTCTTTATTCTCAAAACCTACTTCTTCGTTTACATCGGCCTCTGCATCCCCTTCCACGATGTGTGGGCGCTAATCTATGGAGGCATCCTGGCCGCCATCCTGTTTGCCGTCAGGTTCATTCTTATTGCCGTGGTGGGAAGGGAGAATACCCCCAACGACCGCCTCATCGTTTCCATGATGATTCCCAAAGGTTTGGTTTCTGCCGTGCTGGCATCCATCCCCGAACAGCTGAATATTGCCGCCGGCTGCATCATCATCCATCATGCCACCTTTATCAAGCAAATCACCTATTCGGTAATCTTCTTTTCCATCGTTTTTTGCTCGCTGCTGGTTTTAGCCACCCGCAATCGGCTGATGAAAGGCAATCAGGAGCTCGCCGATGCGCCCCCTTCATCAATGTAATTCTGATGCCCCCCCCTTCTTTCACAATACAATAATTACGATAACAATTCCGACTGACAGTTATGACAATACCTTTCTACAAATTTGATGGAGCCGGCAACGACTTTGTGATTATCGATGCCCGTGCCAGCAACTACCAGCTCACCGCCAATCAGATTGCCCACATCTGCCACCGCCGTTTCGGGGTAGGTGCCGACGGCCTGATGCTTCTGCAAGCTGCCAGCAAGGATTGCGATTTTGTGATGAAATACTATAATTCCGATGGCCATTCGGCCGAGATGTGCGGCAATGGTGGCCGCTGCATTGCCATGTTTGCCCATCTGCTGGGCATTGGCAGCAATGGCTCGCCCCTGCATTTCTATGCCGACGATGGCCCCCACCACGCCACCATCATTTCTTGGGACTCCCAAAGCCAAAAGGGTATCGTGCAGCTCTCTATGCGCGATGTCGATAAGTCCACCATTCGCCAAGTGGTCAACGGCCACCTGCTCAATACCGGCGTGCCTCATTATGTGCAGGAAGTAGACGATATCGATGCTGTTGATATTCGCACCGAGGGCAGCCGCCTGCGCCACCATCCCGCCATGGGTCCTGCTGGTGCAAATGTGAACTTTATTCAAAAAAAGGGCGATGTGCTCATGGTTCGCACCTACGAACGCGGCGTTGAGGACGAAACCCTCGCCTGCGGCACCGGCGTTACAGCCTGCGCACTCGTATCGGGCTTTCGCTCCATCCAAGCCCGCGGCGGAGACTTCCAAATCGACTGCACCAACACCCCTGGCGCCTTCACCCAGGTGATGCTCACCGGACCCGTGAGCCTAAATTTTACCGGTCATATTAACGTTATCTGATAGCTCTCAAAAACAACACCTTGGCCATGGACCTTTTTTCTGTTCCTGCTCCCGATAGCGCCATCCAGCGCGTCAACGAACTCACCCGGCTGATCGATCATTACAACCACGAGTATTATATGAACGACCGCTCTGAGATATCTGACTTTGAATTCGATGCATTGCTTCGCGAACTCATCGAACTCGAACAGCAGTACCCCGAGCTGGCTTCTCCCACCTCCCCTACCCGTCGTGTTGGCGGCGAGGTAAACAAAACTTTCAAGCAAGTCCAGCACCGCTTTCCCATGCTCTCGCTGGGCAATACCTACAGCATCGAGGAGATTGAAGAATTCGAAGCACGCACCCGCCGCTTGCTCGACGGCACTCCTTTCACCTATACCTGCGAATTGAAATACGATGGCGTGGCCATAGGCCTCACTTATCGCCACGGCCAGCTCATCCAGGCCGTCACCCGCGGCAATGGGGCCGTGGGCGACGATATCACCTCCAATGCCCGCACCATCCCCACCATTCCCCTCAAGCTCCAAGGCAGCTATCCCGACGATTTCGAGGCCCGCGGCGAGGTGGTATACCCTTTCGATGCCTTCGAAGCCATGAATCGCCAGCGCGAGGCCGACGGCGACGAACCCTTCGCCAATCCGCGCAATGCCGCCAGCGGCTCCCTCAAACTCCAGAATTCAGCCGAATGCGCCAAGCGCAAGCTCATGTTCTGCATGTACTTCATGATGCTCCCTAATGATAACGAAAACCCATCTCCCTCGCTGGACCTCTCCTCGCACTACAGCCGACTCGAAAGTGCCAAGCAAATGGGCTTCAAAGTGCAGCCTTACATCAAGGAATGCAACGACATAAACGACATCAAGGCCTTCATCGATTATTGGGACAAGGAGCGCTGGAACCTGCCCTTCGGCATCGATGGAGTTGTAATCAAAGTCAACCAAACCGACCTTTGGGATCGCCTGGGCATGACTGCCAAATCGCCCCGCTGGGCCATCGCCTATAAGTTCAAGGCCGAGCGGGTAAGCACCCCTCTCCTCGAGGTCACCTACCAGGTGGGACGCACCGGCATCGTCACCCCCGTTGCCAACATGGAACCCGTGTGGCTGGGCGGCACCACCGTACGGCGCGCCACTCTCAATAACGCCGATTTTATGGCCAACCTCGATATTCGCGAAGGCGACCACCTGCTGGTGGAAAAAGGAGGCGAGATTATCCCCAAAATCGTCGGCATCGACCCCGATTTTCGCAAACCCGACGCCCGCCCTATCGCCTACACCCAGGTGTGCCCCGTTTGCGGCACACCCCTCGTTCGCGCCCAAGGCGAAGCCGGATTCTACTGTCCCAACCAGGATGGCTGCATCCCCCAGCTCATCGGCCATCTGGAACACTTTGTAGCACGCAAAGCCATGGATATCGACAGCCTTGGCACCGAACGCCTGAAACTGCTGTACGACAAGGGATTGATAAATAACGTTGCCGACCTCTACGACCTCACTCCCGCCATGCTCATAGGTCTCGAAAACGACAAAACCTCCATTCAGGAAAAAGGAGCCGAAAACATCCTGCAAGCCATCGAAAAATCAAAACAAGTGCCTTTCGAAAGGGTGTTGTTTGCCCTGGGCATACGCCATGTAGGCGAAGTGGGAGCCAAAAAACTGGTGCGCTATTTCGGCAACATCGATGCCCTCCTGGCTGCCACCGTAATGGAACTGACCATGGTGGAAGACATGGGCGAGGTTACCGCCATCGAAGTGCATGATTACCTGAGCAACCCCAACCACCGCGCCATCATCGAACGCCTCCGCGCAGCAGGCCTGCAGATGGAGGCCGTCGACAATCGCATCAGCAATCGCCTTCAAGGCCTTACCATCGTGGTAAGCGGAGTGTTCGAGCACTTCTCGCGCGACGAAATCAAGGCCTCCATCGAACAGCATGGCGGCAAGGCCGGCGGCAGCATCAGCGGCAAAACCTCCTATCTGCTGGCAGGGGCAAAAGTGGGCCCCGAAAAACTCAAAAAAGCCGAAAAACTGGGCGTAAAACTGCTCACCGAACAAGAGTACATGGATATGATTGGCTAAAAAAAATCACTTTTTTCTTTTTATATCATAAAAAAAACGTACTTTTGCATTTCAATTCAGAATAAAAAATAATTATTAAAATGCGCAAAATATTACTCACCCTCCTCATGGCCCTGCCCCTTATGGCAGCCGCTCAAACCACTGCCCCCATGGGCATCTTTGTATCACAGAATCAGGGCACTGTCGATTGGACCGCCGTCCATGACCAGAACGACCTCGAATACGTCTACATTATGGCCACCACCGGCGCCGCCGTTACCGACCAGCGTTGCTCCATCAACCTCGAAGGCGCTGTAAAGGCAGGCTTCCCCGTCGGCTGCGTGCTCCGCTACGACCGCCACTATTCGGCTCAGGGTCAGTTCGACAATTTCAAGGCTGCCGTCAAAGGCCATCACCTTTCACTCGCTCCCGCTGTGTATGTGGTGCCCGACAATCCCTACGACCTCAACATCAAGCGCCTCGATATGCTCCTCCAGCTCCTCGAACAGGAATATGGTGCCAAACCCCTCCTCATGGTCAGCCAGGAAGCCTACCTCAAATATTTCAGCCTCGAGCGCTATGCCGCCTACCATGTCATCACCATCTCCAACGGCCTTAAATTCCCCTCCATCCGCTACACCTTCTGGCAGTATACCGACAAGGAAAAAGTGGCCGGCATCATGGAATATGTGCCTGGTTTGAAACTCAACCCCACCTACAGACTTAACAACGTAAAGATTCGATAAATGAAACGTTTTGGGCTGATCATACTGCTGCTAGGTATCGGCCTACTGGCCCATGCGCAATGGGGCATCAGCGCCAACCTATCCTACGGCACCAAAGGCTACCAACACACACAAGGAGGCCTCGCCAGCTTCGACAACACACTCCCAAAAGGGCACGAATTCAACTTCTCGCCCCGCCTGGGCTTTTCCATCAATGGCGCCGTGGAGCTGGGCTTCGATCTGGGCATTGGCAATTCGAACTATACCTACTCCAATGGCATCTACAATCCCAATAACGAAACCTACTTCGAATCGCCCAAAACCACCTACTCCCTTTTCACCTACAGCGCTGGAGGCTATCTGCGTGTACGCGTAGGCGACTGGGGGAAACTGACCCTGCACCTCGAAGCATCTGCCGGCTATCGCTACGGCCTGGGGGTCATCACCAATGTCGAACAGCGCGCCCACCCCTCCTATGGAAGCAGCGAAACCATCACCACGGTCAATGCCCTCGTCATCAACCAAATGTACGCCACCGTAACCCCGGTGTTCAATTACTCCCTCGGCAAACATGCCAGCCTGGATGCCTACCTGAATTTTGCCTCCCTCATGTTCGACCGCACACACTCCTGCAACTACAGCGACTACTACAGCAACAGCGGAATCGAAGACAAATACCTCGAATCCGAAACCACCACGCACGAATTCAACATAGGCCTCCAAGCCCTTACCACCAGTCTGATATCCCTAGGATTCAGCTATATTTTCTAGACCGTACAATCTTCATCAATATAAGCAACGCACGACCCACTGCGCAGTCTCACAGGAGTAACGCCGCAGTGGGTCCGTTGTTTCTCCGTCCCACGACGGACCCACGACGAACCCACAACGGACCCACTACTTTGTTACTTCCCATCACCATCCAAACTCTCCAGAATTGCCAGATTCCCTATCCTTCCCCCCCCTTCCTAGCCATCCTTCCCGTCCAGCCTATCTTTTCAACCTAGCCCATATCAAAACCAGTAGCGGGAGCATTCTCCCCCTCCGACTACTCAGTCTCACCCACAGCGTCAGCCGCATTTTCGCCCCCTCCGGCTTTCTCCTCCGAAACTTTTTCACCCTCACCCTCAGCCACTTCCAAACTTTCACCAACTTTTTCTTCGACAGTTTCCAAAATCTTCGTACCTTTGCCGTCGGATGTAGAGGGCATTGTACTGGTCTTTGTCTGAGTGCCGCCCTGTTCAGCATCGAGCGAACCCTCACCAGTTTCGGCATTCTGGTTAGTCTGAGTATGACGACTATACACCATATTATTACCGCTGGCATACTTCTTATTGAATATACCAGCGGTATTTATATTCCAATAAGATCCATCTTTCGAAAGTTCCACAACAAGGGTGTTGTTGTGTTTGTCGTTAAGTTGAAGCAAATACATCTGATTGCCGCTTCTGTCCTTGCCCTCTTTGATTGTCACATAGTTCTTGCCCACCTGTTCCACAAGCTCTACAACAGAGCTATATCAGGCCTTCCTAATCGGGTTTCCGTGCCTTGCCTCAATATGGACAAGTCCGTAACCCGCATCAGTCTTCGGGAGGGTAATAACACCCTCGCTTAACAGAATAGGAGCTGGAGAATTTCCAATCTCGCCAAACTCCACCTCGCCCTTTGCAGCCGCCACATCATTCTGCCACTGCTGCTTCTGCACCTTGAATTCCTCAATGTTGGTGCCAGGCTTCGGCTTATTCTTCTCCACCTTGTCAAGGGCCTTCTGTACGGCTTTCACGTTATTGTCGATAATTTCGCCCACTTCCTCAGCATCCAGCAGTCCGTCGGCATACATAGCAGCGTACACCTCCGCAGTCTGTTCGAATCTTCACCACCTTGCCCACCTACGGGTCAAACACTACCACAGTTTGGTTGCTAGCGTTCTCGACAACGTAGCGCAGGTTGAAGCTTCGCACATTTAATTATGGTATATAACCAGCATCGCAGCCACAATTTTCAACTAATTTAGGGCAAAACATCACAACTTATAAACAATTTTTTTTCATTTCTAAAAATTTTTGTATCTTTGCATTTCGCCGCAAGGCATAGTTAACCCAATAAAATGTCTACAACAAATTGTTGCAGAACTAATTCTAAACAACAGACCCATATTATGGAAGAACTGAACGAAATGCAGCCCAACGTCCAAAACGACGAACTGCAAACCAATGCTCAGCAGTCCGCTGCCGACATCGACTCTAACACCAACAACGTAACCCCCGCCCCTGAGCCTGTCGCCGAGACAATGCCCGAGGCACCAGCCACAGAAACACCTGCCGAGGCTGAACCCGAACCCGAAGTGGATTACTCCGCCATGACTCGCGAAGAGCTCCTTGCTGCCCTGAACGAACTCATGCAGCAGGATGTCGCTCGCATTCGCAACCGCGTTAGCGCTATCCGCAACCAGTTCAACACCTTGAACAAAGAGGTTGAGAAACAAGCCTTCGAAGCCTTCCTTGCCGATGGCGGCAATAAGGACGACTACAAGGGCGAGAACGACGAACTGGCCAACACTTTCTACAAAGTGTACGAAACCTACCGCAATCGCCGCCAGAAAATGCTCGACGAAATCGAGGCTGCAAAACAACGCAACCTCGAAGCCAAGCGCCAACTCCTCGAACAGCTCCGCTTGCTGATCGACAAGGACGAGGAAACCCTCAAGCAGACCTACGATGAATTTAATGTCATCCAGGAAAAATGGAAGAGCATCGGCGATGTTCCCCGCGAACAAATGAACGACCTCTGGCAGAACTACCACTTCCTCATAGAGCAGTTCTTCAATAAAATAAAGATTAACAAGGAGCTCCGCATGCTCGACCTCAAACGCAATCTCGAACAAAAAATCCAGCTTTGCGAAAAGGCCGAAGAGCTTATTGTTGAAACCTCAGTGGTGAAGGCTTTCAAAGCCCTCCAGGAACTCCGCGCCCAGTGGAAGGAAATCGGTCCTGTTCCCCAGGAACAAAACGAGGAAACCTGGCAGCGTTTCAATAATGCCGCCAACCAGATCGACAGCCGCCGCCGCGAGTACTACGACCAGCGCAACGAGGAATTCGACCAAAACCTCCTCGCCAAGCAGGCACTTATCGAAAAGGCCAACGAACTCACCCAGGAGATGCCCACCTCCACCAAGCAGTGGAATGATGTATCGGAAGAGCTTGACAAGCTCCTCTCCCTCTGGCGCTCCATCGGCCCCGTTCCCCGCGAGCAGAACGAGTCTATCTGGAAACAATTCAAAGGCACCATCGACAAGCACTATGCCGATAAGAAACAGCATTTCGGCCAAATGCGCGACGAGCAGACCGAGAATTACAACAAAAAGGTAAACCTCTGCCTCCGTGCCGAAGCCATCGCCAAACGCGAAGACTGGAAGAAGGCTACCGAAGAGCTGCTGCAGCTCCAAGCCGAATGGAAGACCATCGGCGCCACCAGCCGCAAAGTGAGCGACAAGATCTGGCACCGTTTCCGCAGCGCTTGCGACGAGTTCTTTGATAAGAAAGGCGAGTTCTTCAAGGACATCCGCAGCAGCGAATCTGAGAATCTGGAAAAGAAGGCTGCTATCATCGAAGAGATGAAAGCTTTCGTTCTTGGCGAGGATAAGGATGCCAACCTCAGTGCCATCAAGGAGTTCCAACGCCGTTGGAGCGAAATCGGCCATGTGCCCATGAAGGAAAAAGACCGCATTATGACCGAATACCGCGGCCTCCTCGACGGATTCTTCGAGAAACTGAAGATTACCGCACGCGAAATGGACATGAACCGCTTCCGCGAACGCGTTCGCAGCCACGCTGCCGAAGGCAAGAAGTTTGCCAACAGCGAGCGCGACGACCTGATGTCGAAAATCGAGAAACTTAGAGCCGACCTCAAGCTGTGGGAGAACAACCTCGGTTTCCTTGCTTCCAGCAAGCAGGCCGACCTCCTCAAGCAGGAATTCGAAAAGAAGATGCAGGCTGCCCGCCAGCAGATTGCCCTCCTCGAAGCCAAGCTCCGCATCCTTGACGAACCCGAATCCACTTCCGATAACACCGAAAACAACTAATCATTACGAAAAAAATAATCTTTTCATTTATGGCTATAGCCGGCATGTTCCTCATGCCGGCTTGCCATCATAATACAGCTACCGAAGCGGTGCAACTCCACCGCTTCGAAAAGCTGCTTTTTGCCACGCCCGTAGAGCAGCTGCAAAGCACCCTCATAGCCTCGGGCAACGAGTTCAACACCGACCTGCTGAACATCCAGCCGCAGAATCCCGAATTCATGCAGATGCTGGCAGGTTTCACCCAAGACCCCACAATGCAGGACATCTACCGCATTGTCGACAGCCTTTTCGGCAATCTCGACGAAGTGGCGCAATCCTTGGGATCTGCCCTTGCCGCTGCACAGCAGCTCTGCCCCACGCTACGCTACGATAAGGTGTATACCTACATTTCAGGCATGTTCGACTATGACATGCGTGTGGGCTGCAACAGCCACGAGCTCATCATCAGCCTCGACCAATATGCTCTCCCCTATACCCAGCGCTACAACTATTTCAATAGTCCCTTATTCATTGTCAGCCAAAGCAATCCCAACTACATGGTGAGCGACTGCATGCAGGCCATCGCCCGACAGCATATCGCCATTCCGCAGGATCACGAAATGAATATGCTCGATTATATGATTGCTGAAGGCAAAGCCATCTATTTTGCCCAGCTCACCCTCCCCGGCACCCACGACAGCATCCTTATGCGCTACACCAAGGACCAGCTTTCGTGGATGGAAAAGAACGAAAAGAACGTTTGGACCTACCTCCTTCAGAACAAGGTCCTGTACGACAACGACTACATGCGCTTCCACAACTTTATCGACGATGCCCCCAAAACCAATGCTTTCAACGAATCGTCGCCCCGCACACCCTATTATATTGGATGGAAGATTGTCAGCCAGTATGCTGCCAACAGCGGCATATCGATGCTGGAATTATTTGAAGAAACCGACTCACAGAAGATTCTGAGCCAATCCAATTATCGTCCCAAATGAGAAACAAACGCAATTTCTGGCTAAACACCAGCAATATCTATCTATATCTCCTTTTCAAAACGCTGCTGGCTCTATTGGTTCTGTTCGCCTCGCAGCTGTTTTTCTATTATTACAACACCCGCATTTTCCATGTCGACGGCTTCGGCGAATGGATGGGTGTGCTGTTGGGAAACCTCACCTTTGGCATTGCCACGGTGGGATTCATGCTTCTCCCCTATTATGCCGCCAACCTCATCCCTTTCCATTTCCGCTGGAACAAGCACTACCACCACATCACCGAGATTTTCTTTTTCTACGTCCCCATACTTTTTATCCTCATCACCAATATCTGCGATGCTGCCTATTTCCAGTTCACCTACCGGCGCCTCAGCGGCGAAATATTCCGCTACCTAGGCATCGGGGGCAATATGGGCACCCTGTGGCCTAAATTCCTCCACGACTACTGGCCTGCTACCGTTTTCGGCTGCATCATCATACCGCTGGTATTCCTTATCGGCACCCGCCTGCGCCTTGCCGTCCGCAACCGTTACCGCAAGCACACGCTCAACGATATCATTGGCCTCGTCATAGGTGCTGCCTGCGTGCTGTTCCTTTTCCGCGGCGGCTTTGGCAAAAATCTCGAATGGCGCGATACCGCCAAATATTGCCAGGCTAAGAACTGCGCCCTGGTGACCAACAGCGGATATAATATCGTGCGCACTTTCAATGGCGGCACCCTCGAAGATGAGTCCTTCATGTCCGACAGCAAAGCCCTCCAGCTCTTCAATCCTGTTTTTGCTGCCGACAGCACCGCCATACCCGAAGCTTACGCAGGCTGGGCTCCCGGTGCAGGCAGATGGGATGAATTCGACACCGTTCAGGGTTCCTATTCATTCGGCTTGCTTCAGCCACGCTATTCCAATGTGGTGGTTATCGTGTTGGAGAGTTTCTCTCAGGAGTATATGGGCTGCTACAATAGCCAAGCCAAAACCAGTTTCACCCCCTTCCTTGATTCGCTCTCGCGCCACAGTGTGGTGTACCAGGGCAGAGCCAACGGCAAAAAGTCTATCGAAGGAATCCCCTCAATCTTTGCTTCATTGCCAACCCTGATGACATTCCCCCTGACGCTCAGCGACTATTTTTCCGATACCTGCTACGCACTCCCCTCTATCCTACGCGACCACAACTACCACACCGCTTTCTTCCACGGCAGCTACAACGGGGTGATGGCTTTCGACAAATTATGCAACAAACTGGGTTTCCAAGAATATTACGGCCAGAATGAATATATGACCGACCCCTATGCCCGCGAATCCGACTACGACGGGTGCTGGGGCATCTACGACGAATACTACCTGCAATACATGGTGCGCAAACTGAGCACCTTCAAGGAGCCCTTCATGGCCGGCGTTTTCACCCTCAGTTCGCACCACCCCTACACCATGCAGCCCGGACACGAGCACGATTTCGTCGAGGGCAAGCACCCCATCTGCCGCGTGGTGATGTACAGCGACAATGCTTTGCGCAAATTCTTCGATGCCGCCCGACATACCGATTGGTATAAGAATACCCTCTTTGTCATCACTGCCGACCACCCCGGCCAGGGTCTCACACCAGAATACAACGGCTACAGTGGCTGGTACCGCATACCCATGATGTTCTATCTTCCCCGATACGAAGAATGCCTGGTGCCAGAAATGGGTAAGGAATGGAGCACGGCGCAGGTGTCGCAGCGGCTCATGCAGCAAACCGACATTATGCCCACCATCCTCGAATACCTGGGTATTGCCACTCCCGCAGTTTGTTTCGGCACCAGTGCCCTCAGCAATGCCTACGGCTGGCAGATAGCCTATGGCAACGGCTACTACCAATTGGAGACTTCCGATGGCGTGGCCGTGCTGGGACAAGAGAAAGAGGAGATAATCGGCAAAGGCAATATGCCGCTGCTCAAATCGATCATCCAGCAATACAACCACCGTATGATTGACAATCAGCTTGTCATTCAAAAATAGCCCCAGGGCTACTTAATCCTGCTTTCGTGCATCTTATTTTGTATGATAATGAAGCATATCATTAACCAATAGTACCAACTATTAAAAACTCATAGCCATGAAAAAGAAAATGCTGCTAATCGTCAACCCCATTTCGGGGGTTGGACGCCAACGCAAGATTGAGAATCTGCTCAACGAGAATCTCAACCGCGATATTTACGACTACGAAGTGCGTTACACCGAACACATACACCATGGCACCGAATTGGCCCGCCAGGGTGCCGATGAGGGTTTCGATGTGATTGTGGCTGTGGGAGGCGACGGCAGCGTCAACGATGTCATTGCTGGCATCCACGGCAGCGATGCCACCCTGGGCATCATTCCCTGCGGCAGCGGCAACGGCCTCGCACGCTGCATGAAGATTCCCCTCACGCCGGCCATGGCCATCCGCGTTCTCAACCAGGACAACACCAGCTATATTGATGCCATCACCCTCAACGACCAGTATTATATCGCCTCAATAGCAGGCGTAGGATTCGATGCCCACATCGCCCGACTGATGAAGTCGGCCAAACTGCGCGGATTCCCAGCTTATCTCAACCTTATCCTGCGCGAATACCCCACCTATTTGGAAAAAGATTACCGCATGGTTATCGATGGGCGCGAGTATCAGCGCAAGGCGTGGTTTACCACTTTCGCCAATAGCAACCAGTTTGGCTATAATGCCGCTGTGGCTCCCCGAGCCAAACTCGACGACGGACTGATCGATATTTCTATCGTCGACAAAATACCCGTGGGCCATATCGGCATCACAGGCCCGCTGATGTATGCCAACCTGTTCGACCTCAGCCAGCATGTCGAGGTGTTCAAAGCTCACGAAATATATGTATATGGAAATACCGACAAATGGGTCAACATCGATGGCGAGGGCGAGAATGTAGGCAACGATCTGCATTTCGTCAACCATCCCAGAAGCCTCAAAGTGCTCAAACGCGATATGAAACGTCCCTTGGTGGCCCTGATAGACCCTGTGGACCATCTGCACCTGGTTCGCAACCAGATTGAATCGATACAGAACCAGATTGAAACCATCCACGACAAAATCACCAAGAAATAATCACACACGCCCTATCACCATTACTATGTCAAAAAAGAACAACAAAGTAGGAATTGTATATTCCACCAACCCCGATTATCAATATCAATACGAAGACGATGACATCCAGCCCGATACCCTTCCTCCTGCCCAGCAGAAGCTGCATGTGCGCATGGAGCGCAGCGGCCGTGGCGGCAAGACGGTGACTGTGGTGGACAACTTCGTAGGTACCGACGACGACCTCAATGCCTTAGGCAAAACCCTCAAGACCAAGTGCGGCGTTGGTGGCAGTGTGAAAGACGGCCAAATTATTATCCAAGGCGATTTCCGCGAACGCATCGTCACCCTCCTCAACGATCTCGGTTACAAAGCAAAATAATCCACTTGCACTCGTATAAAAAGAATGGGGCTGATTCGTTTGATCAGCCCCATTTTTCTATCGGTCATAACAGACCCTATATCTCGTTTTCAGTGATTACTCACACTTTCACCCTGCCGCCTTTATAGAAATGGGCGCTCCAGTATTTATCGCCCAAACGGCTGATGATAACGCCGCGCGAAGTGGAGGAATGAACAAAGAGGTCGTCGCGTAGGTAAATGCCCACATGCGACACATGACCTTTGCTGTTAACGAAAAACACCAAGTCGCCCTCGCGCAATTCGCTGCGCGAAATCAACTGGCAGTCCTGCTGCATATCGTTGGCCACACGGTGCAGCCTTTTGTCATAAACCTCGTTGAAAATATTGCCTACAAATCCGCTGCAATCTACTCCCGATTTGGTAGTGCCGCCATACAGATAGGGGGTTCCTATCCAGCCTTCGATGGCATCATACAGTTGTTCGTTATCGTCGGGCATGCGTTCCAGGCCCAAGGCATTCACCTTGCCGGCAGCTGCAGCTTCTGCCGAAGGGGTAGGCACATAGGGCACCTCCTTTACATACTCATCCACATACAGCTCGCCCATGGAATAATCCTCTTCGGCCAAATCGGTATTGAGGATTTTCTTCACGGCATCGCATGAGGCAAACACCATGGTCAACCCCATCATAGCCAGCAGCATCACACGTCTAGCGCTTTTCATCCTTGGCATATTGATCGTTTACGATAAAGATATCCTCATTGGCGCGCTTCATATAATAATGTTCGCGCCCGTAAGCTTCCAAGGCTTCCTTGCTTCCAAAAAGATTCACAGCCTCGATGCTATCGGCAATAATGCCTTCTTCCAGCAGAGCAGCCTCCTTATTCAGATCGTTCACGTCATGCTGCAGCCGGCGGATTACCATAAAGTTATTCTCGCTCAAAAAGAAATAGAAAGCAGCAAATATCGCCAAAGCGATAATATACTTCTTGGGAATTCTCTTCCACAGTTTTACGATTTTTTCTTTCATGGTGTGCTTGCTTATTAAAATGTTGAGAAAAGAGGGTGCTGCGCAGTTACCGCACTTTCAGTCGCTGACCTTCACGAATCACGTCCGAACGCAACCCATTCAGTTTCTTCAGTTTCTGAACTGTAGTGCCGTGTTTGCCGGCAATAGAGGTAAGGGTTTCGCCGCGGCGCACCTTGTGGTAGGCTGTGGCGCTGGTGGGCTTGTTGGCCTTGGGGCTGTTTTTGGTAGGTATGTCGCGTTCATCCACGGTGGTGCTGCCTCCTTGGGATGTAACGGTGGTCAGCCGGCGAGCCAAAGAGTCTTCCGAATGGAGGAAAATCGAATCGGCCCAAGCAATCAGTACGTCCATTTTGTCGGTAGGCAAAGTCAGGGGGTACGACCCGCCCTCGCCAGGTATCAGGTCGGCACGGTACTGGGGATTGAGGGTGCGCAGTTCGTCCATCTCAACCCCCACATATTTGCTCAAATAGCAAAACAGCATATTGCGCTCCACCATGATGGTATCGGTACGTAGCGGCAAAGCAACGCGTTTGGGATGAAGGCCATGCTCGGGATAGAAATTCATGATATAAGTAGCTGCAATAAAAGCAGGTATATATCCACGTGTTTCTTTGGGCAGGTAGGGATAAATCTGCCAGAAATCATGTTTGCCGCCCGAGCGCGAAATAGCCTTGTTGATGTTGCCTGGGCCGCAGTTATAGGCGGCAATGGCCAGCTGCCAATCGCCAAAAATGCCGTATAGGTCATGGAGATAATGGGCTGCAGCATCGCTCGACTTATAGGTGTCGCGACGCTCGTCGATAATAGAGTTCACTTCAAGGCCGTAATTCTTGCCGGTGGTGTACATAAACTGCCACAATCCGGCAGCTCCCACGCGCGAGGTAGCCTGGGGGTTCATGGCCGATTCCACAATCGTCAGATGCTTCAGCTCCTCCGGAACGCCGTAACGGGCCAGCGATTCTTCAAAAATTGGATAGTAAAATTCTGATAACGTGAGCATTATATCCAGTCTACTTTTCATACGGTTGAGATACATGCGGATGTACGAACGCACCTCTTTGTTGTATGTCATGGGTATCACAGTGTGCAGCGAACGCAGGCGTTTGGCAATCACCGAATCGGGTATCTGGTCGAAAGCGTAGTCGGTATTGATATTGCCTCGATGCCGACTGGTGGTGGCAGCATACCTGCTCATTACATAGCTGTTGAGCAGACTGTCGTAATTCGAAACGAACTTTTCAGCCAGATCGGCAGCTTCAGGGTTAGTAGGCGTAGGTTGGGCTTTGACGATAGGCGCCACAGCCAAAAGAAACAATAACGTGAGATATATCCGTTTCATAAAATATTATTATCTAATTAATAGGCACAATTGCCACAAAGTATTTTAGAATTGCAAAAATACGCAAAAAAAAGCGCATGACAAAATACTATTTGTATCGAGTTATCAACAATTATTTTTATTCACATGCAATATGCTGAGGTAAACAACATTAACAACACACAGCTGGTTGATACATTTTTTTTTAACACAACAAAATCCTTTCGTATTGTTTTTTTTAGTAATTTTGCAGTCGATAATAATAATAACAAAATAACATATATCCCATGGAAATCAACATCACAGAACAAAATTTTGACGAAGTCCTGGCTAACAATGCCATCGTTATGATTGATTTTGGCGCCACTTGGTGCGGCCCCTGCAAAGCACTGGCTCCCGTGGTTGAAGAAATTGCCAACGAATACGAAGGCCGCGCTGCCATCTGCAAAGCCGATGTCGAAGAGTGCCCCGCTATCGCTGCCAAGTTCCGCATCCGCAACGTTCCCACCATCCTTTTCTTCAAAAATGGCGAACTGAAGGACAAGAGTGTAGGCGGTGTCCAAAAGAAAACCCTCACCGACAAGCTCGACGCTCTTATGTAATTCGCTTCGCTCGCCCTTCGCGGGTGTAGCATCCCATGTTCGAAGAATTAGAAAAATACAAGGCTCTGGATTTCTATGCACGCCAGATTGTTGAGGGATTCCTCACCGGCATGCATAGAAGTCCTTTTCATGGTTTTTCGGTCGAGTTTGCCGAGCATCGCCAATACACCCCCGGCGAGTCTACCCGCACCATCGACTGGAAGCTTTACGGCCGCACCGACAAGCTTTTCGTCAAGCAGTTCGAGGAGGAAACCAATCTCCGCTGCCAGCTGGTTATCGACCACAGCAGCTCCATGCTATTTCCCATCGAAGGCCACGGCCATCCCAATTCCCCCAACAAGCTTACTTTTGCCTGCTATGCTGCCGCCGTGCTCAGCGAGCTTTTTGTTCGCCAGCGCGATGCCTTCGGACTCTCGCTCATTTCGCACGATATCGACCTCACTACCCCCTGTCGCAGCAGCCGCACCCACCAGCAGTATCTGCTGCAGCTTCTCGAAAAAGAATTGCGCTCCCCGCTTCCCACGGCCGACAATGCCCCCAAGCGCACCACCCACATCGCTCCCGCACTCCATCAGCTTGCCGAAGAACTCCACCGGCGCTCGCTGGTAGTCATCTTTTCCGATGCCCTGGTAAGCCCCGACCACCACGACCCGCTTATCGATGCCATGCGCCATCTTCGCCATTGCCAACATGAAGTAATCTTCTTTCATACCCTCCATCACGACCACGAACTGCATTTCGACTATCCCAACCGTCCAACCGAGTTTATCGACCTCGAAACAGGGCTCCGACTAAAAATCAACCCTGCCGAAGTTGCCGACAAATACCGGCAGAAAATCACCCAGCAAACCACTGACATTAAACAACATGCTATACAGTATCGAATCGACTACCAACCCATTGATATCGCACAAGGATTCGACCAGATTATACTCCCCTATCTCCTCAAACCATCGCACCACAATTAGTT
>JAGHRY010000230.1 GCA_018066145.1 Candidatus Colimorpha merdihippi
GATATTTATGATGCAAGAGGGCTGCCGCATTAACAATTTTTTGGGCTAGTCAAAAGGCGCTTGCTTTGCTCCGCTGGCCGGAGGGAGGGGTGAAGGCATTGCGGTTATCCGGTGCTCTTTCTTTCGCTTCGCTGGTCGGAAAAAAACGGCTGGGGTGAAAAAAATGTTGGAAATTCAAAAAAAGTTCGAATCTTTGCAAAACATATTAGTTGAGTGGCAATGGCGCAAGTCATTCACAATCAACTGGAGAGGTGGCAGAGTGGTCGATTGCGACGGTCTTGAAAACCGCTGACCTGCGAGGGTCCGGGGGTTCGAATCCCTCCCTCTCCGCAAAAAAAATTGAGCAGTTCTTTTGGAGCTGCTTTTTTTGTTTTTTGTGAATTGTGAATAGTGAGGCTGGAGCCGCTAATCGTTTAATCGTATCATCGTATCTTTTGTTTTAGGGGCAACGCCCCTAATAAGATACAGGTCACCCGCGACAAGACATCGTATCTTTCGTTTTTCGTTTTTTTTTCGTTCCATCGTATCATCGTATCTTTCGTTTGTTCTTCGTTTTCGTACTTCGTTTTCGTTTTTTCGTTCTTCGTTCTTCGTTCTTCGTTTCATCGTATCATTGGTAGGGCTCGTATGAAAAAAAAAGAAGCAGGTTGTGGGGACCTGCTTTTTTTGGGTTTGTGAGTATGTGAGGGGATTACATCAGTTTCTTGCCGTCGGCGAAGGCGTTGCCTACGCGGCCTCCGAGCTGAAGGTAGCCCGTGTGGACGGGGTCGAAGGAGATGAGGTTCATCTTTTCGACTGCCGGATTGCCATCCTCGCCGAGGTATTCCTCGCGGCAAAGGACGTTTACGATTTCGGCCACGAGGTAATAGTGGCTGTCGGTTTCCTCGATTTTCTGCTTGGTGCGGCATTCGAGGGTGATGGGGAAAGCGTCGAAAACAGGTGCTTTCACGTTGGGGGCTTGCTCGTGTTTCCAGCCTGTTTTGGCTATCTTGTCGAGGTCTTTCCGACCAGAAGCAATGCCTACAAAGTCGGCAGCCACCATGGTTTCGGCGGTGGCAAAGGCAACGGTAAACTCGCCATTATTCAGCTTCAGGTTGTCGGTGGTGGCGTGGCTCCCCAGGGAGATGACCAATTCGTTGGCATTCCATTGGCCGCCCCAAGCGGCATTCATGGCGTTTGCTTTACCTTGTTCGTTGAAGGTGCCGATAATGAGCACGGGCTGGGGGAGTACCCAGGGTTTGGATCCAAAACTTTTCATTGTATATGTGTATAAAGGTTAATGTGCGAGGGATGTTATTTGGCAAATTCGTAAATCTCGAAGCCGTGGTCGCTGGGAAAAAGGAGGATGTAGCGGGCAGCCCCAACGCGATAGAGCATGCCCGCAACCGAGCTGTCGGAACCATAATGTGTGAGGGGGTCGTCGTTGACGGTGGAGCCGCCTAGGAAAAAGAACCGCTTGGAGTCAAGCCGGTAAAGGTAGCCGCTTTTGCGTTGCGATCCGGCCGTTTTTTGAAAGAAAAGAGTGCCGTCGCGCTGCGAAAAATGACATTTGAAATAACTATATGAATAAATACCCGTATTATCGACCCGAATGGACCTCACGCGGCGAAGGAGGGCAAGGTCGTCGAGATTGATGTTCAGTTTTTCGGCAGCGAGAAGCTGGTGAACGTAGGGTTTTTCGTCGAGGGCATAGGACCCCTCGGGGAGCGAAAGCAGATAGCTGATGCTGGGTTTCACCCCCTCGGAAAGCTGGATGCTGTCGTTGGTGAGCGCCAGCCGGAGGTCGGCATCGCGAACGGTGAGCGACGGGCTTGTATTTTGAGCCAGAAGCTGAAAGGCCACCATGAAAAGGGCCAGAAGAAATGTATGTTTCATGACTTATGTGCTTATTTTTTGAGGATGCAAAGATACGATTTTTTTTCCGAATAAGCAGAGATTGTGGGTTCGGCATTTTTGGGAATGGGGTTTAGGAATGTGGTTATTTTAATGAAAATCAATTATTTGTGACAATAAACCGATATTACTGGCTATGGAAGTGCCCAATTTTGCCGAAAAAAGGGCAAGAATAATGTTTTTTTTACATCGGATAAGGCCATAGGGTGTAAAAAAAATCAATTTTTATACTACTGATTTAGTGTGTATTGAAGATTTGTTTTGCGAAAAAATGAAAAAAAATTTGGTAGAATAAAAAAAAGTGTGTATTTTTGCACCCGCATTCGAGGAAAGAACAAGAGGTCTTAGAAATAACGAATGCAAACGGTATGGTCCGGTAGTTCAGTTTGGTTAGAATACATGCCTGTCACGCATGGGGTCGCGAGTTCGAGTCTCGTCCGGACCGCCAAACAAAAAAGAAGCTCTCACAGGTTGAGGGCTTTTTTTATGTCTGCAAGTTCAACTTGGGGCTGACCGGTTTTGACAGCAAGGAGGGGGATTTGTAAGCATGCAGGCACACGCATCAAATGCCTTGAAAAAGGATGCAATAAATTTAATTGGCGAAAATAACTACGCTCTTGCTGCATAACTGAAGTACAGTAGGTTAGCTTAATCCCCGCAACAGTTGCAGGGACAAGACATCTCCCAGCGACCACGCCCGTCGGTCAATGATTCGGAGGTGCTCATCGAGAACGGGATAGTCGGCAACAAGCCTCGGGCTGCCGATGAAATTTTAGAGGCTACGGTAGGCCTTGGGTGTCCGTGTCCAGAGTCTGCCCGACAAATAATCGCGGGATAAGCATGTAGAAAGCACATCTGTCACTTGTTTGGACGAGGGTTCGACCCCCTCCAGCTCCACTTTAATCGGGAGAAAGGTATTAAAAAAGGCTCCCGTAAAACAAAAAAGAGTGCTGATAATTAAAAAGTTATCGGCACTCTTTCTCTTTATTCACCCTAATGCCCTATCAAATGGCTCCTATTCAAACAATAATGGGGAAAAGCGGCGAATCATGTTTGATTATTTGTAATTACACAATAATTTTCACCATTTTGCGTTAATGGGTGTTGTTACAAAATCCAAAACAAGATTAAATGATTACACTCGAAGAAGCTGTAAACCAGCGACACTCTATCCGCAGCTATACTGCCGACCCCATTCCGCAAGAAACCGTCGACAACCTGCGCTCGTTTATCAACCAATGCAATTCGGTGAGCAACCTCAACATGCACCTGGTGCTCGATGAGCCCAAGGCCTTCGGCAGCCTGCTGTTTTCGTACGGCATGTTCAAGGGGGTGCGCAACTACCTGGTGCTTGCCGGTCCCCAAGTCGACGACCTCGATTACCGGCTGGGGTACTATGGTGCCCAAGTGATGCTACGGGCCAAGCAGCTGGGACTGGATAGCTGTTGGGTGGGCGGCACTTACCATAAGATACCTTCGGCCTTCACACTCAGGCCCGGCGACAAAGTGAAGTCGGTGATTGCCCTGGGCTTCGGCAACGGAAAACCGGTGAACCACCGCATTCGCCAGCCCCACGAGGTGGCCGACCTTCGGCCCGACTCGCCCGACTGGTTTGTAAGAGGGGTAGACTTTGCCTTGAAGGCTCCCACCGCCATCAACCAGCAGAAATTCCACTTTGCTTTAGTGGATGGCAAGGTGAAGCAAACCACCGGCTGGGGTTCGTTCATACAGATGGATTTGGGCATTGCGCGCTATTTCTTCGAGATTGGCGCGGGCGACCATCCTGTCGATTGGGAGAGAAATATTAATTAATCACTTATACAGAATCTATCATGAAGAAGTTATTATCTTTGGCAGTCCTCGCCGTGGTGCTGTGCTCGGGTATGGCATGGGGACAAAATTCGTTCTACAAATTCAAGATGAAGGACCTTGATGGTCGCGAAGTGAGCATGAATGAGTACAAGGGCAAGGTGGTGCTGGTGGTGAATGTGGCCAGCCGTTGCGGCCTCACCCCTCAGTACGAAGGTTTGGTAAACTTATACAACAAGTATAAAGACAAGGGTTTGGTGGTATTGGGATTCCCCTGCAACCAGTTTCTGGGCCAGGAGCCTGGCACCTCGGAAGAGATTCGCGGTTTCTGCTCCACCACCTATGGCGTCGATTTCCCCATTTTTGAAAAAATCGATGTCAACGGCCCCAATGCAGCCCCCCTTTACAAGTGGCTTAAGAAGAAGGCTCCCTTTGCTGGATATCCCGAGGAGCATGCCCAGTTTGCCGCTATGCTCGACCAGATTCACCAGAAGACCGGCACCGGCTACGATAAGGGCGACGAAATCCGCTGGAATTTCGGCAAATTCCTCATCAACCGCAAGGGCAAGGTGGTAGGGCGTATCGAGCCTATGGTAGCCCCCGAAGAGTTGGAAGCCACCATCGAAAATTTGCTGGCAGAATAGTCATCAAGTATCTCATTAATATATTAGAGCGAGGCGAATAACGCCCCGCTCTATTTTTGTTTGACTCAATTTTACAATGGATTAATCGCGATTATCCCCAATGGCGGAGGGCGTGTGTGCGATAGGCGGGTACTTTTTGCAAGCAGCAGTCTTGAAGGCTAATATTTGGGCTCCTGCAGTATGCCGTAGGGTACCTACATAGTGATGAAAAAGGGGGAGGCGAATTGCTCGGCCTCCCCCCTGGGTATGTGTAAGTAAAGGGTTACTTAACAATGGTCATTTCGTCGATGAGGTTTTTGGCACCGGCATACTTGTCGATAACCCAAAGCATGTAGCGAACATCGAGGCAGATGCAGCGCTGGAGGTTCTCTTCGAAATCGATGTCGCCCGACATAGCTTCGCTGTTACCGTCGAAGGCGAGGCCAATCAAACGGCCTTCGGCATCCATAACGGGGCTGCCGCTATTGCCGCCGGTGATATCGTTGGTGGAGATGAAGCAGGTGGGCAGCTGGCCTTCGGCATTGGCATACTGGCCGAAATCCTTGTTCTTGTAGAGTTCGACGAGGCGATCGGGAACTTCGAATTCGCCACCGGCAGGACCCTGCTTTTCGATAACGCCCTCAAGGGTGGTGTAGTAGTCGTAAGCAACGGCATTGCGGGGACGATAAGACTTGACGTTGCCATAGGTGCAGCGGATGGTGCTGTTGGCATCGGGAGCCATGAAACGCTTGCCCTCGTTCATCTGAAGGATACCGTCGACAAAGTCGCGCTTGCCGCGCTCGAGTTCGTCTTTGCTCTCCTTGGGAACGATGTTGGAAATGGTGCTGTAGGCTTCGTAAACGGCTTGTCCGCAGAGGAAGATAGGATCCTTCTGGATAGCCTTCATGTTGGGGTTGGCCATGAATTTTTCGAAGGTGGCCTGGTCGCGGAAGATGGACTTTTCAACCATAGTTTCGGCATATTTGGTCCAGTCGCCTTTGTATTTCTTGTTGGCGTCGACGAGGAACTGGGGCATGAACTGCTTGTCGATGTTGTTGTATACATACTCGTAGAGGGCAGCGATGAGCATCTTCTCGGTAGCAACATCATAGTCTTTATAGAAAGCAGCCATAGCCTTGATGGTGTTTTCGTTTACGTGTTTGATCATGTCGGGCTTGTCGCCCACTTTCTCGTAGGAAGCCACCAGGGTGCGGCCCATGCGGTAGCCCTGCCAAGGCAGTTCGGGACCGGAGAGGAGGCCTTCGCGCACATACATGAGTGCCGACTGGCTTACGGAACGGTCGGCATAGCCTTTCTGGATGCGTTTCAGAGCCATAGGATATTTGGAATCCTTATTGCGGGCCCACTGGAGGAATTCTGCTTCAACGCCCTGCTTTACAGCCATGGTGTTGAGCTTGTTGAGGGCGATGTTGGCCTCGTGGGCGTTTTTCCAATAGTTGGAGCAGGAAGCATACTTGGAGGCGTATTTGATGCGGGTAGCCTGGCTGGAGGCCATCTGCTTGCGGAGGACGTCGATTTTGACGCTGCGGATTTCGTACACCAGCTTGTTGGTGATATTCATGGTTTCTTCAAGGCCATAGGAGGTGAGGAAACGGTCGGTGGTGCCGGGGAAACCCATCACCATAGCATAGTCGCCATCCTGGATGCCTTTGATGTTTACGGGGAGGTGGTGCTTGGGCTTGAGGGGGATGTTCTCGGCGGAATAAGCAGCGGGGCTGCCGTCGGGAGCGGTGTAGATGCGGAAGAGGGAGAAGTCGCAGGTGTGACGGGGCCACATCCAGTTGTCGGTGTCGCCACCAAACTTACCCATGCTCGAAGGAGGAGCGCCTACGAGGCGAACATCCTTATAGATGCGATGGATGAAGAGGAAAAACTGGTTGCCGTTGAACATGGGGCGCACGCTGGCTTCGCAACCGGGGTTGGTTTCTTTGCCTTTGGCCACGAGCACTTCGCTCACCTTGGCAATAGCCTCGGCGCGCTCGTCCTCGGTCATGTTGTCGTTAAGCATAGCTTTGACATCGGTGGTGACATCGTCGACACGCACCAGGATGGAGGCGGTAAGGCCGGGGTTGGGGAGCTCCTGGTCCTTGGTGTAGGCCCAGAAACCATCGCGCAGATAGTCATGAGCCACGGTGGAGTGCTCCTGAATTTTGCCATAGCCGCAGTGGTGGTTGGTGCTGACGAGGCCCTGGTCGGAGATGATTTCACCGGTGCAGAAATGCCAGAAATAGCGACCGTCGTTGCCCAGGCCCACGATAGCGTCCTTGATGCAACTTTGATTGATGCTGTAGATGTCTTCAGCGGTAAGTTTGAGACCGGCTTTCTGGAAGTCGGCATAGTTTTTGCCGATCAGATTGAGAAGCCACATGCCCTCGTCGGCGCGGCTGATGCCGGGCATAGCCACTAGCAGTGCAAGAGCGATAACTGCTTTTCTAAAAATGTTCTTCATGATAATATAAATTTAGGATTTTTTCGTTTCGGTGTCGACATGGGGTGTGGGAGGCTGACTGGGGCCGACATTTTCGGATACGGCAGCCTTCTGCTGGTACTCGGTTTCGGGCACGCCATACATCTTCTCGATGCCGCAACTGGAAAGCTGCAATCCGACAATGACACCAGCTACTGCCACAAACAATTGTTTTACATTAGTATATCTCAGTTTCACAAGCCAATAATGCCTAATCTTTGAAAATGCAAAGATACGAAAAATAAATGAATCAATAGTATTTATGAATTGAATTCAAGTTGCAGAAGCAACATTCATTCAGCGGGGATGATGCGTTGTTGATGCGGGTTTGTGGCGGGGTGTATGGCGCATGGATGCCGCAAGTACCCCGCAAGAACCCCGCAAGAAGAACGGAGGAAGGACGATGGAAGGATGGTGGCAGCAAGGCCTTGGGTGGATGGGCAGAGTCGAAAAATGGGGCGTATTCGATTGGGAATATAATATTATGTTAAAATCAATAGGTTGTTAAGATTTTAGGGGATGGGGATTTTTCGTATAATTGTATGGTTATAAATGTGTTGAATGTATTTTTATGAATGTGTTGTGAGGTGATGGCGAGCGGGAATAGAGGATAGATAGGCAGTCGAATCATTCGACTGTCATTCGACCGGGAGCATAACGCCTTCGGGGTCGTTCGGATGCTTATTGTGGGCGGTATGAAGATGTGTTGCTTCGTTCGTTACTAGTTGGTATTCAATGATGAATGATGGTTGGCGTATATCAATAGAAGGGATTGTTTCGCAAACCCAGGATAGGATGATATAGGTGATTGAAGGCGCAGTCGAATGAGTCGAATGAGAAAGTTGGGGGAGCGTATTGAAAAATCGCTTGCCTGATGCATCTGGTGGATTTCGGAATGACGATTGTATCTCTATGCACGACGTGATGAAAGCATAATTATGATGAACCTTTTTATTACATTCCATATATTTTCGTATCTTTGCAAAAGCAATTCCATAAGTTGGGATTTACTTAACACAATGAGTAGAAACGAACAAAACAAGAATAAGAATGCGCAGTTTATGGATGAAATGCGCAAACAGGAGGGTGTGAAGGAGCTGCGCGGCGGCGTTCTGTATCGCGTGATAGAAGAAGGCTCAGGCCAGGGCGAGGTGAAACCCCGCAGCGTGGTTACGTGCCACTATCGAGGCAGGCTTATCGGCGGACATGTGTTTGACGAAAGTTTCAAGAAGGATGTGCCGGCCGCTTTTCGCGTCAACGAACTCATCAGCGGTTTTCAGATTGCGCTGGTGAACATGCATATCGGCGATTATTGGGAGGTGTATATCCCCGCCGAAATGGGGTATGGCAATCGTGCCGTGGGCTCTATCCCTAAGAACGCTACGCTGATTTTCGAAATCAAGCTGATTTCGGTGTATTAGTGCGGAAGAATTTTTCTGCTTTTTGTTCTGTCGAAGCCTATAAGACAAGGCTTTTCGATTATTGTAAGATCGCACACACATGGACATAATCATAGGATTCGGAATCCTGATAGGTTTTTGGGCGGCAGGAGAATGCCTGTCGGTGCTGATGGGCCATTTTGTTCCGGGCAGCGTGTTGGGCATGCTGCTTCTTTTTGTTGCCTTGATGCTGAAATGGGTTAAACCTCAGCATATTGAGAAGGTGGCCCATTTCCTTACCCGCAATATGACTATCTTTTTCATTCCCACCGTGATGGGCATCATGGACCAATGGGGCATCATTCGGGTTAACTGGCTGGGCTGGCTGGCGGTTATTGTGCTGACGACCATCTGCGTGATGGCGGCCACGGGGTATACCGTCCAATGGACCGACTGCCTGCTGCGTAAGAAAGGGGGCTCTAAATGATGCGCGAGCTGTTGATGAATCAGCCCCTGATGCTGGCGCTGACGATAGGCGTTTATATTCTGGCTGTGCGAATCCGCACCCGGTCGGGCATCATGCTGCTCAATCCCATGCTTATCAGCATGCCGGTTATCATTACCATCCTGTGGATCTGCCGCATTCCTGCCCAGCATTACCTCCAAAGCACGTCGATGCTCAGTTTCATGCTGGGGCCTTGCGTGGTGGCTTTGGGGCTGACCTTGTATGAGCAGCGGCTGACCATTAGGCAATACCTGGTGCCGATACTCTCTGCCGTGCTTGTGGGCAGCGTGGTGGGGGTGCTTAGCGTAGTGGCGCTGTGCCGCTGGCTGGGGCTGGACCAGATGATGGGGCTGTCGCTCGAACCCAAGTCGGTAACGGTGCCCATTGCCATGGAAATTTCCAAAGGCATTGGCGGCAATACCTCCATTACCGCCATATCGGTGGCGCTATGCGGACTGTTTGGCGGCATTTTCGGCCCAGCAATCATGAAGATTCTGCATGTGAAGAACCCCATTGCCGTGGGGGCGGCCATAGGCAGCGCTTCGCATGGCATAGGCACCGCACGCGCTATGGAGTTAGGCGCTATCGAGGGGGCTGTAAGCGGACTCTGCATTGCGCTTATGGGAGTAGCCACGTCGGTAATGGTGCCCATTATCAACGCGCTGCTATAGCTAGGCTGCCCGAATAAATCGTTCAACGACAATAGGTAAGGGATGATTAATAAATAAGAAAGGCTTGGCACCAGATAGGCGCCAAGCCTTTTGTTTAAGGCGGGATGGCTCATTATGGTGGAGCTAACCCACTTTTATTTTGGGGCGGGTTCCCCAAATAGGGGCTTATTCCCGCCGGGGATTCATGTTTTGCACCCAAGGCTGATTGGGCAGCTGAAATTCAATATACTTAGTTCAGGCGGATGCTCACTTTATCGGTGGTGCCGTCGTCGAATTCGAATTCGAAGGCCACGGGGCCGAAGCGGTGGTTGGACCAATATTTGATGTTCTTAACGCCCTTTTCGGAGCATTTGCCCGATATTTCGATTACTTTGATCTTGCCAAATACCCACTGGAAATCGTTGTCGGTGGAGACATGCGTAACTTTGCGTCCGCCAGCTAATTTGTCGCCTTCCTGGGCATCGTAGCGTACCACTACGCCATCGAGGATTCCGGTTTGGTTTTCGATACCTTCGGTGGTAAACTTAAATTTGACATCGTGCATACGAACCGAATTGCCGTTAACCTCGAAATACTGGGGATGATTCTTGCAGATGTTGAGGTAGCGCTCATCGGTAACAGTCATGGTGCCAGCAAATTCCGAAACGCCGTCTTCGACCGATACTACCGAGATGTCTACGTCTGACACACCTTCCCAGTCGCATTCGACGATGGTGCCCTTGGAACCGATGTTGGAAATTTCGCCACCAATGTGGGACTCCTTTTCGCAGCACACCACGCCGGCAAAAGCTGCGATAATCGTTAAAGCAATAAAGATTTTCTTCATAATTATAAATGATTTAATTTGTGTTGTTTCAATAGATTATAACGAGAATTCGAATCCTAGCCTGAGGCAGGAGGCGAAAGTGGGCTTGGCTTGGTCGGCAATATATGAGAGTCGCCGCACATAGTCGATGCGTATGATATGGGAGATGTTTTCGATGCCGATACTATATTCCATATACGGCATCGATGTGAGGCGGCTGGTTTGCACGGGCAGTCGGTAAAGGCCGGCGTGCCCGTTGTCGGGGTCGTTGCGGCTCGAGAGCGATCCCCAGTAGAGGCTGAAGGAACACACTTCGCGCAATTTGAATCGGCGGATGATGGGCAGGTGGTTGAAGATGAGTCCGCGCAGGTGATAATTGGCATAAAAAGCCACATATTGGTCGGCGGCAAACTCCATGGGAGTTAGTGCATTGAAGGCTCCCTGCACCAAAAAGGTGGAGGCTGTGCCCGAGGGGAAAAACAGTTTGGGCAGCGGCACCTGGTTCCACACCTTGCCGGCATCGAGGGTCAGTTTCATGTATCCCAGCGGTCCCATCCATAGGATCTTGTTGGCGTTGAAGGTGGTGCGGTTGTAATAGAAATGCTCGAACCAGCCCATCGAATGGCTCAGCGAAAGCACCAGCCGATTGCGGTCTTGATTCACGATGGCGCTGGCACCGCCGCCGCGCGAATTGTTGGTTTGCCTGTTGGGCACGAAGGATAGGTTGGTGTTCCACTCGTAGGTATCATATCGGCCCACCATCTGCCAAGATCCATCTTCCATCAGTCGGCTGTAGGATAAGTCGCCTACAGGCTGATGGCGCTGTAGCGAAAGACGCGTATCGAGGCCCAGCGAGTTCTTCCATTGCCGTTCTAGGCGCAGTTGGGCGCTGCCCACATATTCCATCATGCGGTTGTTGGAAGTCATCAGAATATTGTCGTGCTGGAAAAGACCGTAGGCTACGCCCGGAGTCTCCACATCGTAGCCCATATTAAAGGAAATCGCATTGCGGGGATATTCTTTGGCATGCTTGCGTTTATCATCGAAAGTGTGAGTGAGGTTGAGGCCGAATTTGAAATGCTTGTCGAGCGTACCAAAGGCCACGTAGCCGTCGGCAAAATTGCGCTTGTTGAGCAAGGCCTTAGTCATTCCGCCAATGCGCAATCGGGTGCCTTCCAGGGTATTGAAGCTATAGAAATTGTATAATGAACCAAAGTCGAATCGGCTTGAGTCGAAGTCGGACGAGGTGGGTATATAGCCCGTAAACAGCATCCATGCTCCATGGATCAAGCGTCGTGCCCACGGTGTTCGCATCAGTTCATATCGGAAACTGTCGACCAGCAATTCGGGTTCCGAGAGGGTAATGGGGCGCATGTCGTTCCATTCTGCCCGGCGCACCCGGTAGGCTGTAGGCAGGGTGGCTGCCGTAGTGCCCAGGCCGAATAGCGAGTCGGGGAAAGTGGTAATGGTGTCGGCATAGGCATAGTTGTAGTCCACGTTGGCCTGATGCAGATAGAGTTCCTTGAACAGTTTGATGCGGGTGGTGAGGGACAGGCGGCCATAAACATCATTCCGGTCGGGCAGATAGCGGCCCAGCGTATCGCGGTGGTAGGTTTGGAGAAGGTGCACATCCTTAACGAAATTGATGTTGGCATACTGGGCCACCTTCATATCGTATTTTGCCACAGCATAGCTGCTGTCGCCCACGGCCACATACATGCGCCCGGCAAAAGCATAATCGGCATTGTTTACCGGCAGGAAGGTGAGTTCTACACACTGTACGCTATCAATCACCACCGAATCGGTAATAAAAAAATGGTAGGTGGCGTTGGCCAGCGTGGAAGAAAGAGGACTGACGAAATGGTTCTGGAGCAGCTCTATTTCGTTCTGATAGATATCAACGGGCTGAAAGAGACCTTCTGGTCCGCCACCCATACCCTCGTCGTCGGCCACCTGGGCAATACCATCGTGCCGTATGGCGGTGGTAAGGCTGTTATGGGTGGAGGTGGAAGCGCGGTGGAGTTGGCGCTGCATGGTTTCGGAGACCGAGATATTGAGTATCTCGGTATTGTCGAACGGGGTGCGGTCGATATAATTCTCTACAAAGGGCAGGTGTTTCCAAAACAGATGGCGCTTGAAATTGGGATGGAAATCGTCGAAGGCCATATTGGTCTTGCTGTAGTGGTCGAGGTCGTAGTAGGGAATGTGCGACACGTGGTTCTGCGCTTTGTGGGCAATCACCTGCTGGGCCAGCTCCAAGGCGGGATTATTTTTGCGCTTGTAGCGTTTTCGTGTGCGCTTGTCGGTAATCGTTACCGACTGCAGGTTGTGTGCGGTAGGCCTCAGCGTGACTTTGATATTGGAGCTTCGGCCAAGGCGATAATGCTTGGTTTCATAGCCCATCATGCTGAATTCGATGCTCTTGACGGTATCGGCAATCTTCAGCTCGAAATGGCCATCGAGGTCTGAGGTTATCCCTTGCCGGGTGCCGGTGATGAGCACATGCACCAAAGGGAGCGTTTCGCCCGTGGAGGCGTCCACCACCTTACCCCTGATTATGCGCTGCTGTGCCACACCTGTCGAACCCGCCAGCACTAGATACAAAAACACCATCCACAGCCAGCACCTAGATAAGCCCCTATTCCGGGCATCGGAAAAACAAGTATGGCAGTTGAAGGCAGTCATTCTGTGTCTAAAGCGGATTTATTCCAAGTGTTTAATAGGCCTTACGGCAGTATTAATCAAAATCAGTATTCCAGTCGGGGTCCTTTCCCACCCCAATCGAAAACCAATCTAGAAACGATTCCCCGCAGAAAATATTGTGCGCCACCCGAAAAAAGAGTAATGGTAACTTCTAGAAATTCGACGTATGATAGAAAATTTGAATAATGATTTCTTTTTCACGTTTTTCGATTTTGGGCGGCATCTTATATATTTTCATTTGGTTACAATTCACCGCATTAGCTTCGCTGACATTTCTGTATCTCGACAAAGAAAACAAGTTTTCTCTGCTTTCAATTTTGCAATGCTGCTACCTTACTCAAAGATGCATTTGCTCACCTATAATCAAAAAATCGTTTGAAAACTACTAGTGATACGTTAACTTTTACACAATGAAGTTTAACTAATTAATAT
>JAGHRY010000184.1 GCA_018066145.1 Candidatus Colimorpha merdihippi
ATTAAAAATTTTCACAAGATGAAAAAAGCATTATTCAGTCTCTTATTGGTCGCTGCTATTATGCCTTTTGCTATGGCTCAAAGCACTCAGCGCGCCATCGTTACCGCCAACATCGCCCGTTGTGCAACCTACACCTGGGATGTAACTGGTCAGACCTTTACCGCCGATACTGTGGTGATGTATCTCAATGCCACTAACGACACTCTTTATGTCCTCAACTTGACGATCAACCAACCTAGCAATATCACCACCAATGTGATTAGCAATAACTGCACATACACCTGGCGTGGTACTACTTATAACCAGTCCGGCACTTTCACCCAAACAGTATATGCCACCTCTAACGAAGTTTGCGATAGCGTTTTCACCCTCAATCTTTCAGTTGCTTCTACTGAGACTGAGACCTTTAACGTTAATACCTGTGGCGCTTACAGTTGGAATGGAGGTAGCTATACTACATCAGGTACCTATACCGACACTACCGTCAATGATGGTTGCACCCATGTCGAAGTGTTGAATCTCAGCATCGTATCTACTATTAATGTATCTGAAGAAGTCTCCAATTGCGGTACCTTCAATTGGTACGGCGAGCCCTACACTGCTTCGGGTGTTTATACTCACCATGAAATCGACACTGTTTTGGGCTGCGATACACTCCATACCCTCACCCTTACCCTTGTATCCGACACTGCTGCCATGGTTTATGACTCCGCTTGTGCTTCCAAAACCTGGCGCAACCAAACCTTCACCGAGTCCGGTGTTTATTATGTTGCCAATACGAACGAAACTAATGGCTGCGTGACTTATTATCCCATCACCCTCAATATCAAAACTCCTCGCACTCCCGTACGTGATACTGCAATGACTGGTTGCAACAGCGTCCTGTTCTCAGTTAGCAGTTTGGCAGGTTCTACAAGCAAGCGCTTTACCGAAAGCTGTACTTTCGATACAATGATTACCGACCGCCGTTGGGCTCGCTGCTATGATAGTACCATCCATCTCAATGTAACCATCCATAAATCAGGTTATGATAGCACTTATGCTAACGCTTGCGATAGCTTCTATTGGAGCCTCGCTAAGAAAGTGTACTATAAAACCCCCGAAACTACTCCTTCTTACGCTTTCGCTACCGATACCTTTGGTTGCGACAGCATCATGCGCCTCTTCCTCGTTGTAAAGAAAGCTCCCGTCATCTCTGCTATTAATGGCGAGTGGCATCTCAACGATGGCGATACTGCCATTCTGTATCCCACATGCACTGATGGCGCTACTTACAAGTGGACCTATGGCACTAACAAAACTTCCACTGCTGACACGCTGAAGTTTAAGGTTGAAGGCAACACTGATGTTGCTCTTGAGGCTACCATCAATTATGCTGCTGAAGGTTTCGCTTGCCACGATACCAGCTGGATTACCATCGTTACCTTTGTTGGTATCAATGAGGTTTCTGCCGCCAACGTCACCCTCTATCCCAACCCTTGCGTTGGTCAACTCAATATCGAATCTGCCGAGGCAGTTCGTGAAGTTGTAGTATTCAATACCCTTGGTCAGCAGGTGGCTGTTAAGAATAATCTGGGCAATCAGGGTGTCATGAACCTCTCTACTCTTGCCAAAGGCACCTACACCATGCGACTCACTCTTGAGAATGGTCAGGCTGTTACCCGCAAATTTGTCATTACTAAATAACATTCTATAGGGCACTGCCAAGAAAAGCGTTCGGCACCCGTGTGTCGAGCGCTTTTTTCTTACTCAGCGTAATGAAACAGGTTACATTGCTTTTTCTTAGCTTGCTACTACTCACAGCATGCCATCGCTCCCAAGAACCGTTGAGGCTGGAAGGTGAAGTCCAAGGCTCATATTATAGTATTATATATTATGATACGCAGCAGCGAGATTTCTCTCCTCAAATTGATTCGATCTTTGCACTGCTCGACAGTTCAGTCAATTTATGGGTGGATAATTCTATAATCCGTCGAGTCAACAGCGGAAAAGATTCCGTCGTGAATCATTTGTTTGTCGATATGTATAACAAATCGAGCCAAATAAAACAATACACAAACGGATGCTTTAATTGTGAAATTGGTGCGTTGGTTAATCTGTATGGATTCGGATTTAAAAATCGAGTTGATATTGTCGATGCTCAGATTGACAGTTTGCTAGTGCCCATTAGAAACAGTCAGATTAGTATAGACTGCGAGGGTGAATCGCGTTGGACCATTCGCAATCGCCCCCAACAGGTAGAGTTCGATTTTAATGCTATTGCACAAGGGTATACTGTTGATTTGATTGCTCGCCTTTTTGACCAAAACGGACTAGAAAGCTACCTTATATTTGTTGGAGGAGAAGTGATTGCAAAAGGCGTGAAGCCTAATGGCGACCATTGGACCGTTGGAGTGGAACGCCCAGCCGCGGATAAATATGACCAACCCAATATTGAAACTGCCATTTATCTGGATGATATGTCGGTTGTCACATCGGGCAACTATCGCAAATATTACGAGAAAGATGGGCTCCGCTTTTCTCATACCATCGATCCTGCTACAGGGCGTCCTGTTAGCCATTCCTTATTGAGCGCCACCGTTGTCAGCCGCGAATCGTGGTATGCCGATGCCATGGCCACCGCGTTTATGGTAATGGGCCTCGAGCGTTCGCTTCAGTTCATTGCCGACCATCCCGAGGATACCGATATCCAAGCCGCCTTTTTCATTTACGATGAAAATGGTCAATATTCTACTTATGCTACACCTCAATTTATGCAACTAATCAAAGAACAATAAATACTGCCGCAGAATATGAAATCAATGACCGGTTTTGCCAAAGGTCAGTGCACCATTGGCGCCCATAAGTTTACTATCGAAATAAAAACGCTTAATAGCAAAGCTCTTGATTTGATTGTCAAGATTCCTGCAATTCTTCGTTCGCACGAACTGGATATACGTTCACTCCTTAATCGCTTGGAACGAGGTAAGGTTGAAATATACATAACCGATGAAACCGATACTACCATTGCCAGCCAAGTCAATCGCGATTTAGTGGTTGCTCGATATCATCAGCTGATGGATCTGTCTACCGAACTTCATTGTTCCACGACTAATCTGTATGAAACGATCCTATCTATGTCGGATGTGTGGGCTAGTGCTGCTATGGAAGAATTATCTGGCGACCAATGGGATATCCTCTCATCTACTATTGCCGACGTTATTGCTTCCGTTGATGAGTCACGTGCTCATGAGGGTGCTGTACTGGAACTTGATTTCGAGAAGCATGTGTCGCTTATTGAACAGAAATTAAATCAAATTCCTCAGTACGAGGCCGAACGAATCGAAACAGCCAAAGAACGAATCCGTCGCTACTTTGCAGAAAGCGCCATAAAAGAAATCGACTCCAATCGTTTCGAGCAGGAGCTGATATATTATTTCGAAAAACTTGATATCACCGAAGAAAAAATTCGTTTGGCAAAGCATATCGACTATTTCCGTACTACGATGGCCACGGAAGAGGGAAGCGGGAAAAAACTTGCCTTCATCGCGCAGGAAATGGGGCGTGAAATCAATACCACAGGTTCCAAAGCCAACCATGTCGACATTCGGAAACTGGTTGTGGAGATGAAAGATGAACTTGAGAAAATCAAAGAACAGCTTGGAAATATCCTATAATAGTCTTAAATATACAATATTATGAATACTTTTTTTATCGTAATCTTGGTCGTTTCGGTTTTGTCATCCATGGTTATTTGTGGATGGATATTCTATCTGATAAGCAAACGCTATTTCGATAACCAACAGAAAATCCAGATGCTTCAGATGCGCATTGATGAGCATCGCGAAGCCGTTAAATTAGTCACCCCTATTCGTCTTCAGGCTTATGAGCGTATGGCTTTGTACCTGGAACGTATCAGCCCCGATAGTTTGGTGCTCCGCTGCTACCAACCCGGAATGGATGCCAAGCTCCTCCAAGGAGTGATGACCAAGACCATTCGCGACGAGTGGGAGCATAATCTTAGTCAGCAAGTGTACGTCAGTAGCGAAGCATGGAAACGCATCCGAGATGCAAAGGATGAGATGACGGGAGTCATTAATTCGGCCGCCATTACCATCCCCAACGATGCAGATCCTACCCGTTTGGCCTCGGCTATTTTTAGTACTGTAGCTACGGATAAGGTGCCTACGGCTAGCGCATTGGAATTTCTTAAGAAAGAAATGCGTGAACTGTAGTAATATTCCTTTCGCGAAGGCTGGAAATTGTATAGAAACGGATTCCTTTCAGTTTGTGAGGCCGTTCGTAATGACGGTTTTCCCGGAAGGCCTTTAAGGCCGTGATACCGGATTGTATACCCGCTACTATCGTTTTTGGTTCGCTCATTCTACGGGGATCCTACGGGGTGGCTTCGTTCTATAAGACGGACAAACCCCGTAGAATCCCCGTAAAATGGATGCCGTTAGGGCTAACTTACGTCCTGCTTAATTATGATTCGATATAGCGATTGGTTGCAATCCACTCGATTCAACAACATCAAATAATAAAATCAACAATTTATTGTTTCGAGCTTCAAATCTAGAATCTAGAATGCCTTTTTTGATGTATTACGCATATTTTTGTGTGTAGTTCATGCCCCAAATGCATTCTAGATTCTAGATTTGGCTATTTTTTGAGGAACTTCCCGACCAGTCATTGTTGGGTTGGGAATGCCATATTCCGTTGGATGATAAATGCTTGGCACAATATTTGCACAATTATGGGCGGGACGATGATTTATGCAAATCAATTGATGTTTTGGCAAGAAAACCTAGAACCGATTCTAGACTTTCTAGAATCGGTTCTAGGTTTGGAAGGCAAATTATCCTGCGAATCTTGTCGGCTGTATATCTTTCGATTATCGCGTACATGCATCTAGTCCTTTGTGACGATAAGCTGGTTCTGCCAAAAGCGTACACTGAATTACTCTCAGCTATTCTTATAAGACGTTGCCAATGCCGGATTTGGTATCCTGCACTACATTGTGTAATGCTAGAATGCGGTTTTGGGAGGGGTTTACTATAAAACTTCCCATTTCCTTTCACGCTTTGAAAGAAATGTGCGTTTGAGAATACAAAATGCTAAATACATCGCCTTCGATTATGAAAACTCGTGGGTTTCTATTCTTGATAGTTTGTTGGTTATAGGTTAGTTGTGAGTTTCATTTGGCTATGTCGATTTTTTTTTGTATTTTTGCAAACTCATTATGAAGAAATTTGTCTATTTTATAATATTCATTCTGACTATTTGTGTTGCAGGTTCAGCTGTTGCACAAGACCGTCCGAATTCCAAGCAGAAAACCACCAAGCCGAAAGTATCGACATCTGGTGGCCAAATCAAGTACAACAAATTGGTCAAAACCAATGATCCTACGGATGAATACTCAGGCGTTCGTACGGATAATTTTGCTCAAAAAAAACCTAAGAAAAAAGTTGACAGCGCCGCTGTCGACATTGCTGATGACGTTGAGCCAAAGACTCCTACGTCAAGCAACGACTACTACTATTTTGATGAAAATCCGCAAGATCGCGATGCTCGCGATAATGCTTTTTTTGATCGTCCGCTAGGTGTGGTCAAACCGAATTCCAAAGAGCGTCCAGGACAGCCAGAGGATGATAATAACGACCTTATTAGCCTGCCTGATTATGCATTATCCCAGTCCGATGACCCCGGTGCGGAAAGCGAAGACGATATTCTATATGCAGGCGATTCTGCCATGGTGCATTCTATGAAAATGGATATTTCCACCATGCAGCCTGTCGAGATTACTTTGGTTGACCCAAGCCACGGGAAAAACTTTGTATTCCCCACGCCGCAGAAAGCTATTCCCACATCGCATTTCGGCCCACGCCGCCGCAGATTCCATTATGGTGTCGACCTTGCTATGCCCACCGGAGAACCTGTGTATGCCGCTTTTGATGGTGTTGTAAGGTTTTCAAAATACAATAGTTCGTACGGCCATTTGGTCGTAATCCGCCACGATAATGGCTTGGAAACGTATTATGCACATCTGTCGAAACGCTATGTGGCTCCTGGCATGAGAGTTAAGGCGGGTGAACTTGTCGGTTTGTGTGGCAATACGGGTCGATCAAGAGGCTCGCACCTCCATTTTGAAATTCGCTATAATGGCAATGCGATGAATCCCGAAAATGTGATGAGTTGCGAAACCCGCGACCTGATATCACCTACCATCACCCTAACCCGCGACTCATTCCGTAAAGTGGCAAGTCCCGGAAAATCAAATTACAGTAGTTCATCTCAGCGCAGTTCCAGTGCGGGTAATTATAGCAGCGATGGTAAATATTATAAGGTCCGTACCGGCGATACCTTAAGCCGTATTGCCAAGCGTAATGGTACAACGGTAAGCAAGTTGTGCAAGCTGAATGGTTTGCGTGAAAATTCTGTAATTCGGCCTGGCCAGAAATTGCGTCTCCGGTAGCATCCATCATTTCGTACGATGTATTTATGCCGCAGAACGAATACTAATCGCTAAAAAAATATTGCAATCATGCGTCTCGATATCCTCACCCTTTTCCCAAACATGATGTCGATGTTCTTCGAGGAGTCCATTCTCAAACGAGCCCAAAAAAAAGGTCTCGTTGAAGTGGTTTTCCACGATTTGCACGAATATTCACTCACTCGATACGGAAGCGTCGACGACTATCCCTATGGTGGTAGTGCCGGCATGGTGATGGCTATAGAGCCTTTGGCCAACTGTATCGAAAAACTTCAGTCCGAACGTCATTACGATGAGGTGATTTATACCGCACCTGATGGCGAGATGCTTACCCAGCCTATGGCCAACGATCTTTCTTTGAAAGAAAATTTGATGATTTTGTGCGGACACTACAAAGGCGTTGACGAACGTCTTCGCGAGCATTTTATTACCAAAGAGATTTCGATAGGCGATTATGTCCTCACGGGTGGCGAATTGGCTGTGGCCGTGATTTCCGATGCGGTAATTCGGCTGATACCTGGAGTGATTGGCGATGAGCAGTCTGCCTTGGGCGATTCTTTCCAGGATGGTTTGCTGGCTCCGCCGGAATATACCCGACCGCCAGAGTTTAGGGGATGGAAGGTGCCTGACATATTGCTCAGTGGCAACCATGCAAAAATAGAACAATGGCGATATGAGCAAGCCTTGGAACGCACTCGTCAGCGTCGGCCAGACCTATTAGAAAAAAATAAATAATCAATCAGATATGAACGAATTTGAAAAATATGCCACAAAACATCGTGGCATTAGCAGCACCACCTATGCAAAGTATACTTCGGCAATTAATAATTCAATGACTCCTTATATTGTTGAGGAACGTCAGTTGAATGTTGCCCAAATGGATGTATTCAGCCGATTGATGATGGATCGTATCATCTTTCTTGGCACGGCTATTGATGACTATACTGCCGATGTTATCCAAGCCCAGTTGCTTTTCCTTGAGAGCATCGACAGCGAAAAGGATATTCAAATCTATCTTAACTCTCCCGGAGGTTCTGTGTATGCCGGTCTTGGCATTTATGACACCATGCAGTACATTAAACCTCGTGTGGCCACCATTTGCACCGGTCTTGCTGCCTCTATGGCCAGTGTACTGCTGTGTGCAGGCGAAAAAGGTATGCGTTGCGCATTGCCTCATAGCCGTGTGATGATTCACCAACCCATGGGAGGAGCTGAAGGTCAGGCTAGCGATATGGAAATTACTTGCCGCGAGATTCAAAAACTCAAGAAGGAACTGTACGAAATCATTGCAAACCATAGCGGTCAGCCTTACGAACAGGTATATCAGGATAGCGATCGCGACCATTGGTTTACTGCCGAAGAGGCTAAAGCCTATGGTATGATTGATGAAATCTTGATCAAGAAATAAGTTCAGTCAATTATTTACCGTCCGAATTGTCCTAATCCACGACAGAACCATTCGGACGGTTTTTTTTATCATATCAGACATAAGTATTATGAAAGTCAATATTATCAATCGTTCGCACCATCCATTGCCCAAATACGAAACATCGCAGTCTGCCGGACTGGATCTTCGGGCTTTTCTTCCAGAGGGTTCCATTACGATGGAACCTTTGCAGCGATGTATGGTAAAAACAGGTCTCTATATTGAGTTGCCTGTGGGTTTCGAAGCCCAGGTGCGGCCTCGTAGCGGGCTCGCTTTGAAAAAAGGCATCACCGTATTGAACTCGCCAGGTACGATTGATGCTGATTATCGTGGCGAAATATGTGTCATCCTCATCAATCTGTCGCAAGAACCATTTGTTATTAACGATGGAGAGCGTATTGCCCAAATGGTGGTGGCACGACATGAGCAGGCCGAGTTGGTGGAGGTTCATGAGCTAACTGATACAGAGCGGGGTGCTGGTGGATTTGGCCATACGGGGGTGTGATATGCGAAAGTTTTTATCATTACTATCATCCATCCTGCTCACGATAAGTATTTCTTCGGCACAAGGATATGTGCAAAGCGATGTGGCTATTCTAGAAACTGGGAACATTGTGCCTGGTGCTGAACGAATATGGAATGATTGGCCCGAACACGACTTTGGTCTTCTGTCTGCGCAGGGGGTTGCTGTTGTAGCCAATCAGTCCTCGCTTGTCGGTGGAAGACACTTGGTCGATACATTGCTGGCATCCGGAGTAAAAGTTACGGTGATTTTCTGTCCGGAACATGGTTTCCGTGGTGATGCTGCCGCCGGGGCACATGTGGCAGATGGTATTGATGAAAAGACCGGCATACCGATTGTTTCGCTATATGGTAATAATAAGAAGCCGACGCCTGAACAGTTGCGTAAATACCATGTCGACCTAATTATCTTTGACTTGCAGGATGTTGGTTGTCGTTTCTATACCTATATTTCCACACTACATTATGTGCTGGAGGCCGCTGCTGAAAACAACTTATGTTTCTATTTGCTCGATAGGCCAAATCCCAATAGCCGTTATGTTGATGGTCCTGTATTGGAGGAAAAATACAAATCATTTGTAGGAATGCATCCTGGTGTGCCGGTGGTTTATGGTATGACTATTGGCGAATATGCCCAAATGATCATTGGCGAGAAGTGGGTGGCGTCTGCAAAGGATTTTAAGATAGATATTTTCCCCATCCAGAACTATACACATGATAGCATTTATATGTTGCCTGTTCCTCCGTCGCCTAATTTGCGCACGCCCCAAGCAATTGCCTTATATCCAAGTTTGTGTTTCTTTGAGGGTACTACGATTAGTGTTGGGCGAGGTACTCCCTATCCATTCGAAATTATAGGCAATAGCTACAAGCTGGATTTGCGCAATGAACCGTTCCCGAATCGGCTCCAGTTGGACTATTTGATTGACATGTATAAACATACTCCTACGGGGAAATTCTTCTTGAAAAAGAACAATTTCTTTGAAAAATTGGCCGGAACCGCTCGGTTGAGGTCTCAGCTTGAAAAAGGGGTGACAGAAGAAGATATTCGCGCTTCGTGGGAGCCGGGACTGGCTCAGTTTAAAGTTATCCGGAGCAAGTATCTGATCTATCCTTGAACGGTCGAAACAGGTTCGATTTCAAGCATCCTGAGATTGTTATTACCCGAGGAATGAATCGGTAGAACCTGCTTGAAAATACTTTTTTTTCATTATGTCAGAAAAAAAGTGTAATTTAGCACATTATTTGTGCGCGTTGCAACACTTTTGGTTGTTAGTGTAGCGTGCTAATAATGATGTAATTAGGATGAAAG
>JAGHRY010000097.1 GCA_018066145.1 Candidatus Colimorpha merdihippi
CTTAATGCCTGTTTCTTAATCGGTTCAATCGAAAAAATGCAATTCGTATCACCCTCTATTACAAATTGCAAATATATGAATTTTTTCTGATATCGAAAAAAATTTTGTCTATTTTCTAAAATCTATGTACTTTTGCAAAGAATTTTGAGTTATTATATGTGCTCGAAAAAATAGTAGAAAATGAAGAAAACAGCAATTATATTGGCAGCGGTAATGGCCTTTTGCGGTATTGCCAACGCGCAGGATTATGTTGTCCCTGTTGAAACATGGGACTACGAAGAGATCAACGGAAGCAATTACCATGGTTACAATTTCAACGAGCGTTGGGATGTGGATTTCACTATTGAAAACCAAGACGGCCGCTACACTCCTACCGAGGAAGATGTAGCTGAGGCCGAACGTCTCATCCAAAAACGTATTGCATGGGTTAATCGTCAACACATCAACCAAGAAGGCGATTGCCCAATTATTGACGAACACATGCGCAAATATGAGCGCCAATATGTTGGATTCACCGATATTACGGGCTGCCGCATCGTTTGGGTGAATTTTGTATGGGACGAGAGCGCCGCCGAACGCCTAACCCAAGATATTGTTCTAACCGAAGGAGGCTGTGGCCATTATTGGCATATCAAAGTGAACCTCTCTACTGGAAAAGTTTATGGTTTGGAAGTAAATACCTCTGGCGATATCAAGTACATTCCCCGTAATAAGCGTCCTGCTCACCGAATCAGCCGTCCTCGCGCACCTCAGGCACCTGGCAAAATTCGCAAGACTGGTATCCCTCACGATCCTAACGAAGCTCGTTTCTAACAGTCAACATATTCTATTAAAATACTATCGGGGTATCCTTTCGGAACCCCGATTTTCATAGATAATAATTCATATATATAATCATTTAAAGTAATGCCCTCCTATACCATTCACCACCAGCCGTTGATTAATAAGCTGCTACCCCTTATTATCTTCTTGATTTCGACTTGCCAGATTCAAGCCCAGAAAATTCGTCCCGACGCCTTCCCTCCTGCACTTGACCCTGCCCCTAAAGCACTTAAAATGGCCACTTCTGTCGACGAATTAAAATCATGGAACAGCTACCCCACATACCAGGTGTACGTTGAAACAATGCAGCAATTTGCTGATTCATATCCCGACCTCTGCCGATTAGACACGATTGGCACATCTCTCCAAGGCCGCCTAATACTTTGCCTTGCAATCCATGGAAATAAGCATTCTGAAGAGTCAAAACCTGAGTTCTTCTACTCTTCCACCATGCATGGCGATGAAGTAACCGGCTACTATCTGATGATTCGCTTATGCGACAGCTTGCTTAACAGTTATGGAACAGCCGCTGATATTACAGACTTGATAGACCACGTCGACATCTATATCAACCCTCTTTCTAATCCCGACGGCACTTACCATGGCGGAAACCATACCGTTGCTGGAGCCATCCGGTACAACTCTAACTACGTCGACCTCAACCGCAATTACCCCGACCCCTTCGGTACCGACCCGCTGGATACTATTCAGCTTGAGAATCAAGAAATGATTGCTTACGTCCAAAATCACCATTTTCTCCTCAGCGCCAATCTGCACGGAGGCAGCGAAGTGATGAACTATCCATGGGATAGCTTCACCTCACGCCAAAGGGTTAACGAAGATGCCGATTGGTGGAAAGCTGTGGGCAAAAGATTTGTTGACACCTGCCGGTTAGTTAATAGCCGCAGATTTACCGATGTCAACTCCACTGGCGTTATCAACGGCGGCGATTGGTATGTGATCAGCAATGGCCGGCAAGACTACTTCAATTACTATTGCAACATTCGAGAACTAACCATGGAGCTATCCTCTACAAAAACGGTTTCTACCAACCAGCTCGATAGCTATTGGAGATGCGAAAGCCACGCTTTGATCAACTACATCAAAGAGATTTTCACCATTACCGACACAACTACCACCCTCAGTATTTCATCTTTCGACCAATCCTCTCCAATTATTGCCTATCCCAACCCCACCCATGGCCCAGTCACTGTTGTCACGCCCGCTGGAAAACATCTATTCAACCTTGCCGACAGGCCAGTTGGAATCTATGTAATTACCGTGGATGGGAAACCAATTAAAGTCGTAAAATATTGAGTATAGCTGTCGCCATACCCCTGTTGGCCGAGCTTGATAATCTGCCTTCTTTGCTCGACCGAATGCGCCACCAGAGCCGGCGCGACTATACGCTATACCTCTGTATCAACAACGAAGAAGACGGCTATGGATTCAACGAAAACCAAGCCTGTCTTAAGCTGCTGAATACTGTTGACGACCTGCCTTTGGTAGTGATTGACCGCAGCTCGCCAGGCCTTGGCTGGAGTGGTAAGAAAAAAGGGGTTGGCTGGGCCCGAAAAGTGTTATTCGACACCATTGCAGAACACCATGCCGATACCGATATCGTGGTCAGCCTCGATGCCGATACCGACTTCGATTCCTATTATCTCGAGGCTATTCATGCCACCTTTATCCATTATCCTAAGGCTAGTGCCATAGGTGTTCCATACTACCACCCACTTTCAGGGATAGAACAGCAAGACCGGGCAATGTTGCGATACGAATGCTACATGCGGCATTATCTGATCAATCTTCTACACATCAGCAACCCCTATGCCTTTACAGCATTAGGAAGTGCCATTGCTTTCCCTCTATGGGCCTACAAAAAGGTTGGTGGCATTACCCCTTTGCAAGGAGGCGAAGACTTTTATCTGATGCAGAAATTTGCCAAAACCGGCACTATCCTCAAGCGCCTTCGCAACCCCTTCCAGCAAATGGTTGTGAGGCCCCAAGGCAGAGTATCTTCACGAGTTCCATTCGGCACAGGACCAGCTATTGCGAAAGGGGTAAATGCAATGGATGATAGCTATCCTTTTTATAACGAACAAGGATTTGCCGCTATCAAAAAAACGTATGACCTTTTCGATTCGTTGTATGATAATGACATCGAAACTCCAATGAGCGATTTTCTCCGCCAGCAATTGTCCACTAACGAACTCTGGAATCCCCTGCGAAAAAATTATAAAAAACGTGAACTATTTATTCATGCATGCTCCGAACGTGTCGATGGGCTCCGCATCCTGCAATTTTTAAAGAACAATCCTCAATACCGATTAAAAACCAGCAGCTTGCCTGTTGACTTCATTCATGATTCTATTGAACAACTGGACTCTTACCGCAACCAATTGTTCAACCAAGAAATGGAACTACGCTAGATACTATCTGATACCTACAACTTTATGCGTTTGCAGCGACAAACGCCAAACGGGATGTTGCTTTACATACTCTATTGCGGCAGTGAGGTTGCGTTTGGTCTCTTCTGGATCATCTGCAACATCCATCGGTTGCAGGCAATGCACTTGGGCGGGAAATTGAGCCCATTTCTCGGGATCGTCCATCCCAGCACCAAATAGCAGCTTTATCTCTTGGCATTCCGACACCACAACAGGGGCATATTTGGGCGAAACTGTCACCCAGTGAATACCTTTCGGTACGGTATGGGTGCCGTTGGTCTCAAGATGCAGCTCCATTCCCGAGAAAGCATTTTGTATAAGCTCCTCGGTTAGTTGCAACGTTGGCTCTCCACCCGTAAGGCACACGGTATTACAACCATACTGCCTAACTTCTGCAGCAATTTCTTGAGATGTCATCTCACGAAAAGGCTCATGTTGGGTATCACAAAATGGACACCGCAAATTACAGCCTGCAAAACGAACAAAAACCATAGGCACTCCAGCATAGGCGCCTTCGCCTTGTAGGCTATAAAAAATCTCATTTACTCTATAGCGGCTATTCATTAGTCTTTTTCGTAAATGGCCGTGTTGCCAGCCGACTCCTTCACACTCACTTTATAGCAATTCGGAACCCGCTCGCATATCCAGCGGGCTATATTTTCTGCTGTCGGATTACCGTCAATTATTTTATTCAAGTCTTGGTGGTCCAAGCTACGCACAACCGACGAGATAGCTGAGAAATCAACCACCATTCCATCACGATTCAATTCCTTGGCTTTGCAAAAAACCTCTATCTGCCAGTTATGTCCATGAACATTGGTGCACTTGCTTTCGTAATCAAGATTGAGATGGTGCGCACCCGATATTTCTAATTGTTTGCTAACGTAATACATAATCGAATTAATTGGAATAAATTGTTGGATCCTTCAAACCGGCATTCGCGAAAGCCTCTTTTCGTTCTCGACAGGTGCCGCATTCGCCACAATGTATTTTGCCGCCTTTATAGCAGCTCCATGTTTCGGCATAATCTATGCCTAACTCAGCACCACGGGCGGCAATCTGGCTCTTCGTGAATTCCGTATATGGAGCCACCAGCCTTACCTCTCCGCCGGTACCAGCGCTAATGGCGCCACCCATAGCTGCCACAAATTCGAGCCTACAATCGGGGTACACCACATGGTCGCCGCCATGATTGGCCATCATCACCACAGCCAAACCATGGCTGTTGGCAATACCCGCCGCTATCGACAGCATAATACCGTTGCGGAAAGGAACAACCGTAGACTTCATATTCTCTTCGTCGTAATTGCCTTCCGGAATAGCGTCGCCACCTTCAAGGAGCGACGAACGAAAATTCTGCTTAAAGAAATCCAGCGCTATAACCTTATGTTCAATCCCCAACCGCTGGCAATGCAGACCAGCAAAAGTGAGTTCCTGCTGGTTATGATTTGAACCATAGTCGAACGAAATAGCCAAACCAATGCGGTCACGATAATCATACAGCATCGTCACCGAATCCATGCCGCCTGACAAAATAAGAAGCGAATCTTTTTCTCTGTTTTGTGCTGTCATCATATATAAATTAACGAATTCAATCCCCTAATTATTGTGTTTATATATAAAAATAACCAACCATACCCAATAAAAAAAGCGATTATTCGTTATACAAAGCAATTATGGAAGAAAAAAACATCATCGAAATAAAGAACAAGCGTGCCGAATATGAATATTTTCTATTAGACGACTATACTGCAGGCATGGTTCTCACAGGCACCGAAATCAAATCGATTCGCGATGGCAAAGCCAACCTTACCGACGCCTATTGCGCTTTCATCGGCAACGAATTATTCGTCAAGCAGATGCATATTTCCGAATACCGTTTTGGCTCATACCTCAACCACCCAGCCAAACGCGACCGCAAACTGCTATTGAACAAAAAAGAACTACGCAAACTACAAAACAAAATCAAAGAACGCGGATATACCATCATTCCCGTTAAACTATTCGTCAATCCGCAAGGATATGCCAAGCTACTCATTTCGCTTGCTAAAGGTAAGAAATTCTACGACAAGCGTGAGAGTATAAAGGAAAAAGACACCAAACGCGACCTGCAACGCATCATTCGATAATGCCATGAAAGTATTCAAATTCGGAGGAGCTTCCGTCAATAGCACCAGCGCCGTTCGCAACATGGCTGAAATTGTTCGCCACTACGGGTGCGAATCACTTGTTATTGTGGTATCGGCCATGGGCAAAACAACCAACCGTCTCGAGCAGCTCGTTCCGGGTGTACGTCCATTAGGAGAGCACCCCGCATTACTCGAGCAGCTGCGCGACTACCATCTGCAAATCATTCGCGAACTATTCCCCAACCAGCAGCATCCTGTCTATTCACAATTCGACATCCTTTTCGGGCAACTGCAAACACAGGTGGCAAAACAACCCACAAACTACAATTTCGACTACGACCAGACAGTATGTTTCGGCGAATTATTATCCACCACCATTATAAGCCACTACCTCAATAGTATAGGGCTCAATAATCAGTGGGTCGATGTCCGCAACGTGATTCGAACCGACAATCATTTCCGCGAAGGAATTGTCGACTTTGATGCCACATCCAAAGCAGCACAGGCCGTATTTATGGCCGATAAGGATTGCCACAACAACATCTTCGTCACACAAGGATTTATTGCCGGCACAGCCGACAAATATACCACCACCCTGGGACGCGAAGGCAGCGACTATAGTGCCGCCATTCTATCCTACTGCCTCAACGCAGAAAGCATGACCATCTGGAAAGACGTCCCCGGATTCCTCAATGCCGATCCCAAATACTTCCGCAACACTATCAAGATAGAGGAAATCCCCTATAACGAAGCCATCGAACTTGCCTACTACGGAGCAAGCGTTATTCACCCCAAAACTGTCAAACCCATACAGAACAAAGATATCGTATTAAACATCCGGTCCTTTGTCACCCCCGAGGCCGAAGGGTCAAAGATTGGCCCTTACGACAGCATCCACCCGCTTACCCCGCTGTATATCTTCAAAAACAACCAAACCCTGCTTTCCATCCTGCCCAAAGATTTCAGTTTCATCGCCGAGGACAATCTCCACACCATCTTTGCCACCTTGGCAAATCTCGGAATCAGGGTCAACCTCATGCAAAATTCTGCTTTAAGCTTCTCCATCTGCATCGACGATAACGAAATGCTCCTACAGCAGCTCCAACAACAGCTTTCGGCCCAGTTCCGCCTTCGCTACAATCGGGGGCTGCAGCTGATAACCATACGGTACTACACCCAGCAGATTATCGACCATATTGTTTCGGGCCGGCCTATCCTGCTCCAGCAGCGGTCGCGCACAACCACACAAATATTAGTTCAGCAACATGACGATCATCACTCCTTCTAAAACCTCCTCATTGGGGCGGCTCAACCGTATTTTATCCGGCTCGAAATATTCCGATGCCAGATACTTCATCCTGGTTGACGAAAACACCTATTCACATTGTTTGGCCAAACTCATCTCCAATGTCGAACAATTGCAGTCTGCCGAATTCTTCGAAGTCCCTGTTGGTGAGGAATGCAAAGATATCGCCATTGCCCAACAGCTTTGGGAAACCCTCCTGGAGAGTGATGCCGACCGCAACACGATTATTGTCAATCTCGGCGGAGGCTGCGTGAGCGATCTCGGGGGATTTGTAGCAGCCGGCTACAAGCGCGGCATACGCTATATCAACATCCCCACCTCGCTCATCGGAATGATAGATGCCTCCATTGGCGGGAAAACCGCCGTTAATGTGGGCGCAAGCAAAAACCAAGTGGGATTCTTCCTTCAACCAGAGATTACCTGCATCCACCCGGCCTTCCTCGATACACTGCCCGATGAGGAAATCTTCAATGGCATATTCGAAATGCTCAAAACATTCCTTATTGCCGATCCGGAAAAATACCATCAGCTTTGCGAAATCATTCTGTCCGGCACCCTTGTTGTGCTTCCTGAAATGATAACAGCATGCGCCGAAATTAAGGCCGCCGTTGTCAAGCAAGACCCCGAAGACCGCTCAATACGGCACATACTCAATTTCGGGCATACCTTCGGCCATGCTATAGAATCCTTCAGCCGCCAGCCAGGTCAAAAACCTTTACCTCATGGAATGGCTGTAGGCATAGGCATGGTATGTGCCCTTTACCTTTCGGTACAAAAATTAGGTCTAGGGCAAGAACATCTCGAATACTACCGACAAGTGGCCTCAAAGCTAGTCAAAATGCCCCAATACAGCCTTGCCGACACAGAACAGATACTCGCCTTCATGCGACAGGATAAAAAGAATGCCGACGGCGAAATAAGATGTGTGCTGATGCAAGAATTGGGAGCCCCGGTAATAGACCTTCCCATCGACGAAAACGAGCTCCGCACCGCCCTCCTAAAAATCCAATAGCAAATGGGCCTGCGGGGGCACATCCGCTCCTCCTATTCTACAACATACCGTTCGCTATTGCGGTCGGTTTTGGAGAAGTTGAGTGATTATACTTTCATATAATTCAACCCAAAAGCATTCATTTTACCTAAGAGCACCAATTTCCGGTGCTCTTTTTTCTACTTAGTGTTGCACATGTAACAAGAATTTAGGGGGAAATATCGGAAATGAAGCCCTGTGGAGTCGTTGTAACTACGTTGTAGCTCCGAAGTAAGTCCGAGGTAGCTCCGAGGTAGGTCCGACTGGGAGTCGGAGCTACCTCGGACCTACCCCGAAGCTACTGCGGATTTACCGGGGTATTTCGGGGTGGGGATTGGCTTGGGATTCTGTTGGGGTTGAGGGCTTTGGATGATTCTTCGGGTGGCGGATTACGGATATATTGCAGCTGTGGGGCAGCAGACAATTCGTTGAAGTAGGCGAGCTGGATGGAAGGGGGTGGATTGTAGTGAAAGGTGGCTTATGCGACGAAATACTACCAATAGGGTATTCTATCTATGTTCGACGTTATTACCGCATAATTGCGATGAACCCTGGCAAATGGGCCGGACTGGAAGGCTTGCGGATATAGAAATCTCTCTTGGACAAAAAAAGCCACTATCGATAGTGGCTTATGTATGTTAGTGACTAAGCTGGGATTCGAACCCAGGACCCCATCCTTAAAAGGGATGTGCTCTACCTGCTGAGCTACTTAGTCATCCTCAATTTTGAGTTTGCAAAAGTACAACTTTTTTCTCTTTTGACAAAAAAAATGTTCAATTAAATATTTTAAGATTTCTACATTAATCTGATATACAGTGATTAATACGGAAAAATATTTTTAAATTTGCGGCAAAATTTGTTCAATCTATAAATAATTTGTACCTTTGTGAAATCAAATTTTCAAAAAATACAACAAAAAAACATGAATAA
>JAGHRY010000303.1 GCA_018066145.1 Candidatus Colimorpha merdihippi
TAATGAAACAGACTGAAAATCAAATTACAACAATAGAAGACCTGGTGGTTAGATTCGCGGGTGATTCCGGCGATGGTATGCAGCTGTCAGGTAATTTGTTCTCCGATGCCTCGGCGCTGACGGGTAATGATATCGCCACTTTCCCCGATTATCCACCCGAAATCCGCGCCCCCCACAACACCATCTCCGGCGTCAGCGGCTATCAGGTGCATGTGGGCAACCGCATCTATAGTTCGGGCGACAAATGCGACATCCTTGTCGCCATGAATCCCGCCTCTTTCAAGTCCAACCTCAAATGGGCCAAGAAAGGTGCCACCGTGATTGTCGACGTCGACACTTTCACCGATGCCGCCCTCCAGAAAGCCGACATCACCGGCAATCCCTTCAACGACGAAATGGAGCGCGACTACACCATTATCAAAGCCCCCATTTCTTCATTCACCTTCCGCATCGGCCAGTCGCAGGGTGCCGACAAGAAGACTTCCGACAAATGCCGCAATATGTTTGCCCTCGGTATCATCTTCTTTATGACCAACCACACCCTAGACCACACTTTCCGCTATATCGAGCGCAAGTTTGCCAAGAAACCCAACGTCATCATGCTCAATAAGGCCGTCCTCACCGAGGGCTATGAGTATGCCGAAAAGCTGGAGGTCATCCACTCCAAGATCGTCGATGTGGCCAAATGCAACGCTATGCCCAAAGGGCGCTACCGCAATATCACCGGCAATGTGGCCACGGCATGGGGCCTGCTGGCTGCTGCCGAACGCAGCGGCCGTCCCCTCTTCCTGGGCAGCTATCCCATCACCCCCGCCACCGATATCATGGTTGAGCTGGCCAAAAACAAAGGCCTCGGCGCCCGTGTCTTCCAGGCCGAAGACGAAATCGCCGGCGTGTGCTCTGCCATCGGCGCTTCCTATGCTGGCGCGCTGGCCTGCACCTCCACCTCTGGCCCGGGTCTCTCCCTCAAGAGCGAGGCCCTGGGTTTGGCCGTCATGACCGAGCTCCCCTTGGTCGTCATCGACGTCCAGCGTGGCGGCCCCTCCACCGGCCTCCCCACCAAAACCGAGCAGTCCGACCTCGTCCAGGCCCTCTATGGCCGCAATGGCGAGGCTCCCCTGGTGGTGCTTGCCGCTTCCTCCAGCGCCAACTGCTTCTATTGGGCTTATAACGCTGCCAAGATTGCCCTCGAACACATGACCCCCGTCATCCTGCTCACCGACGGCTATCTCGGCAACGGCTCACAGCTGTTCCGCATCCCCAAAGTGGCCGACCTTCCCTCCATCACTCCCCGTCTGGCTACCCCCAACGACCCCGACTACCGTCCCTACCGTCGCGATCCCGAAACCTTTGCCCGCCAGTGGGCCCTCCCCGGCATGGAAGGCCTCAGCCATCGTGTCGGCGGCCTCGAGAAAACCCCCGAAGGCCCCCTCAGCATCGACCCCGAAAACCATGCGCTCATGACCTTCAACCGCCAGGAGAAAGTCAACCGCGTGGCCAACTATATCCCCCAGCAGGAAGTTGCCGGCAACCCCGATTCCGACCTCCTTGTTATCGGTTGGGGCGGCACCTCTGGCGCCCTTACCCTGGCTGTGGAGGAAATGAACGAAGCCGGCCAGCCTGTGGCCTACACCCATTTTAATTATATCTGTCCGCTGCCCAAAAACACTGGCGACATCCTCCGCCGCTACAAGAAGATTGTGGTTTGCGAACTCAACAATGGCCAGTTCCTCGGCTATCTCCGCACCCAGTTCCCCGAATGCCCCATGCAGGGCTACAACAAGGTCATGGGCCTTCCCTTCGAGGTGGGCGAGCTCAAAGATTGTTTCAATAAACTCTTATCAGAATAATTGACTATGGCAAAGAGACATTTCGTCCCCAAGGCGGACGTTCAATATACTAAAGCTGATTTCGCCAGCGATCAAATGGTTAAATGGTGCCCCGGCTGCGGCGACCATGCCATCCTTTCATCCCTCCTCAATGTATTCCCCCGCGTGGGCCACAAGAAGGAGAATATCTGTATGGTGTCGGGCATCGGATGCTCCTCGCGCATTCCTTATTATGTCGATTCCTACGGTTTCCACAGCATCCATGGCCGCGCCTGCGCTATCGCCACAGGCGTCAAGCTTGCCAACCCCGCCCTTTCGGTGTGGGTCAACACGGGCGATGGCGACTCCATGGCCATCGGCGGCAATCATCTCATCCATGCCGTCCGCCGCAACCAGGATTTCAATATCACCATCTTCAACAACGAAATCTACGGCCTCACCAAGGGCCAGTTCAGCCCCACCACCAAGTTCGGCCAAATCACCAAAACATCGCCTTTCGGCACCATCGATTTCCCCTTCCATCCCGGCGAATTGGTGATGGGTGCCCAGGGCTCTTTCTTCGCCCGTGCCCTCGACAATATGCCCATGCTCACTACCGACATCATGGAGCGTGCTGCCAAGCACGATGGCTGCAGCGTGGTGGAAGTGCTGCAAAACTGTATGATATTCAACGATAAAACCCATGCCGCTTTTGCCGACCGCGATGTTCGCGAAGACCGCACCATCGTGCTCGAACACGGCAAGCCCATGATTTTTGGCAAGAATCGCGACAAGGGTCTCCGCTTCAATGGCCGCTTCCTCGAGGCTGTCACCATCGGCGAAAATGGCGTCACTATCGACGATATCATGGTCCACGACGAAACCACCGAGGACACCGGCATCCACATGACTCTCGCCCGCATGGGCGGCGATCTGCCTGTGGCTTTGGGCGTTATCCGCAATGTGGCCAAACCGTCCTATACCGAGCTTTTCGAGGATCAGATGGACGAGGCCATAGGGGCCTGCAAGTATAAGTGTGTCGACGACCTGCTCAATTCCGGCGACACTTGGGAAATCTAACAGATTCGATTTTTTATTTGAAATTAAACAATCATTCTATTATATATGTCTATAGCACCTAAATACGATCCCAGCATTGTAGAGGAAAAATGGTATTCCTACTGGCTGGAGAAGAAACTCTTTCATTCCGAACCCGACAACCGCAAGGCTTACACCATCGTTATCCCCCCGCCTAATGTAACGGGTGTCCTCCACATGGGCCACATGCTCAACAATACCATCCAGGATGTCCTCATCCGTCGTGCCCGCATGTTGGGGTTCAACGCCTGCTGGGTTCCCGGCACCGACCACGCTTCCATTGCTACCGAGGCCAAAGTTGTCAACCAGCTCAAAGAGCGCGGCATCGATAAGCGCGACCTCTCCCGCGACGAGTTCATGAAGCATGCCTGGGAGTGGAAGGAGGAACATGGTGGCATCATTCTCAAGCAGCTCCGCAAGCTCGGCGCTTCTTGCGATTGGGACCGCACCGCCTTCACCATGGACGATGTCCGCTATGAGAGTGTTATCCGCGTGTTTGTCGACCTCTACAACAAGGGGCTCATCTACCGCGGCGTTCGTATGGTGAACTGGGACCCCAAAGCCCTCACCGCCGTTTCCGACGAGGAGGTTATCTATAAGGAGTCCCACGGCAAGCTCTTCTACCTCCGCTATTATATCGATGGCGGCCTCGACCAATCTGTCCGCACCGGCAAGATGCTCCCCCTCATCGAGGAACGCGAGGTTGAAGAAAACTCCGGCATCCTGTTCGACGAGCAGGGTCGCGCCTATATCGTCGTGGCCACCACTCGTCCCGAAACCATCCTGGGCGATACCGCTGTTTGCGTCCATCCCCTCGATCCCCGTTATGCTGCCCTCAAGGGTCGCAGCGTAGTGGTTCCTGGCGTAGGCCGCAGCGTCAAAATCATCATGGACGAATATGTCGACCGCGAGTTCGGCACCGGCGCCCTCAAGATTACCCCCGCACACGATATCAACGACTATAACCTCGGCCTCAAATACGGTCTCGACACCATCGATATCTTCAACGACAACGGCACCCTCAACGAGCATGGCGCCAAGTATGCCGGCATGGATCGTTTCGCCTGCCGCAAGCAGATTGTCAAGGACCTCGACGAGCAGGCCCTCATGGAGCGCATCGAAGACTACACCAATAAGGTGGGCCACTCCGAGCGTACCGATGCCGTTATCGAACCCAAGCTCTCTGCCCAGTGGTTCATGCGCATGACCGATGTTTCCAAGCGAGCCCTCGCTGTGGTCGAGGACGACACCATCCAGTTCCATCCCGCCAAGTTCAAGAATACCTATCGCCACTGGCTCGAGAACATCAAGGATTGGTGCATCTCCCGTCAGCTTTGGTGGGGCCAGCGCATCCCCGCTTACTATTTCGAGGCCAATGGCCGCACCGAGGTGGTGGTGGCCCTCACCCGCGAAGAGGCTTATGCCCAGGCTTGTGAGAAATTCCCCGGCGCCCTCCAGTCTGCCGACCAGCTTCGTCAGGACGAGGATGTTCTCGACACCTGGTTCTCTTCCTGGCTCTGGCCCATCAGCCTGTTCGACGGCATCCGCAATCCAGGTAATCCCGAAATCCAGTACTACTATCCCACCGACACCCTCATCACCGGTCCCGATATCATCTTCTTCTGGGTGGCCCGCATGATCATGGCTGGTCTCGAATATCCCCAGCAGATCCCCTTCAAGCACGTCTATTTCACAGGTATCGTGCGCGACAAACTGGGCCGCAAGATGTCCAAGTCCCTCGGCAACAGCCCCGATCCCATCATGCTCATCGAAAAATACGGCGCCGACGGCGTCCGCATGGGCATGCTCCTCACGGCTCCTGCCGGCAACGATATCCCCTTCGACGAGAGCATCTGCGAGCAGGGTCGCAATTTCTCCAATAAGATTTGGAATGCCCTCCGCCTCGTCCGCGGCTGGGAGGTCAACGACGAACTCCAGCAGTCGGCCGAAAATGCCGTCTCCGTACAGTGGATGGAAATGCGTATGGCCCAGGTGCTCGAGGAAATCGAGCACGATTTCGACGACTTCCGTCTTTCCGAAGCCCTCATGAAGTCCTACAAGCTCACCTGGGACGAGTTCTGCTCCTGGTACCTCGAGATGATCAAGCCCGCCTACGGCAGCCCCATCGACCGCGAAACCTACGAAGCCACCCTCAACATCTTCGACAAGCTCATGCGCATCCTGCATCCCTTCATGCCCTTTGTCACCGAAGAAATCTGGCATTCTCTCCGCGAGCGTCCCGAAGGCCAAAGCATCATGACCCAGCACATGCCCCACAGCGTCGAGTACGATGCCCAGTTCTTGGCCGACTTCGACCAAGCCAGCGCCATCATCGCCGGTGTCCGCAACATGCGCAATAGCAAAGGCCTCTCTCCCAAGGAAGCCCTCGACCTTTATGTCAAAGGCAACTGCCCCGAAGCCTTCCGCGGCATCATCATCAAGCTTGCCAACGTCGCCAAAATCGAGCTCGTAGCCGATAAAGTCGATGGCGCACTCTCCTTCATGGTAGGCACCACCGAATGCTTCGTACCCGTCAGCCTCAACATCGACAAGGAGGCCGAACTTGCCAAACTGCAGGAAGAACTCAAATATACCGAAGGCTTCCTCAACTCGGTAATGAAGAAACTCTCCAACGAGAAATTTGTCAACGGCGCCCCCGAGAAAGTGGTAGCCGTCGAACGCCAGAAGAAAGCCGATGCCGAGCAAAAGATTGCAGCCATCAAAGCCCAAATCGCCACGCTAAGCTAAAAAGTAACTTTTGGCCCCATAAAAAAAATACTCTCCCGCCCCGCGGGAGAGTATCTTTTTTATGAGTAATAGCAATCAATAGTCTCTATAGTCTCTATAGTTATCTATAACAATCTATTGTAATCTATAGCCATCTATATCCATCTATATCCCCCCTCAAAAAATCACAAATTCTTCAGCAGCGAGCCCAGGAGGCCGCGGCCCAGTTTGAAGGCACCGTTGACAAGCTCGCGTTTGGCTTTCTGTGCTGCCATTTTCTCTAGGCTGCCCAGTACGCTGTTGTCTTTCTGGCGCTGGCGTTCGCGTTCGGCAGCGCGGCGCTGACGTTCGGCGGCAGCCTGCTGGCGCTCTTCCTCTTTCTGCTGCTTGGCCAGCTCTTTCTGTTGGCGTTCCTCTTCCTTCTGTTGCTCAGCCAGTTCTTTGGCGGCCTGCTGCTGACCGAAACGGTCTGTCAAAATCTCATAAGCCGAAATGCGGTCCACCATCTTGTCGTATTTGCCGTAGAAAAGCGATGCGTTGATCAGCTGCTGGCGTTCGCCTTCTGCCAATGCGCCGGCCTGACCTTCGGGCGGAAGCACGCGGGCCCGTTCCACCATGCCCGGCACACCCTTGGCATCGAGAAACGACACCAAAGCCTCGCCCACACCCAGTTCGGTGATAACGGTGGCGGTATCGAAAGCGGGGTTCTCGCGGAAAGTCTCTGCTGCCACCCTCACAGCCTTCTGGTCGCGTGGGGTATAGGCGCGCAAGGCATGCTGCACCCTGTTGCCCAGCTGGCCCAGCACCGTATCGGGGATATCGGCGGGATTCTGCGTGCAGAAATAGATGCCCACCCCCTTCGAGCGTATCAGGCGCACCATCTGCTCAATCTTCTCAAGCAGCGTCTTCGAGATGCCGTTGAAAAGCATGTGGGCCTCGTCGAAGAAGAACACCAGCTTCGGACGGTCCAAATCGCCCACCTCGGGCAGCTGTTCATACAGTTCGCTGAGCAGATACAGCAGAAACGAAGTATATATCTTAGGCGAATTCACAATCTTATCCGACGCCATGATGTTGATTACACCCTTACCCTGGCGGGTCTGCATGAAATCGAAGATATCGATAGCCGGCTCACCGAAGAAGAGGTCGCCCCCCTGATCCTCCAAACTGATCAGTCCGCGCTGGATGGCGCCGATGGTGGCGGTGCTGATGTTGCCGTAAGCCGTGGTATACTGGGCGCGGTTGTTGCCCACCTCTTCCAGCATCTTGCGCAAATCCTTCAAATCCAGCAGCAGCAGGTTCTGGTCGTCGGCGATGCGGAAAACCAGATTCAGCACATCGCTCTGGATGTCGTTCAAATCCAGTATGCGCGAAATCAGCATCGGACCCATCTCCGAAATCGAAGTGCGCAGCGGGTGGCCGGCCTTGCCGAACACATCCCAAAAACAAACAGGATACCCCTTGTAAGCAAATCCGTAATCGGCCAGCTTGTTGTCGGCGATGCTCTTATCAAAATGCACGTTGCCGCCGCCAGCCTTGCCCACGCCCGACAGATCGCCCTTGATATCGGTAGCGAAAACGGGCACGCCCATGGCGCTGAACGACTCAGCCAGATTCTGCAGCGTGCAGGTTTTTCCGGTACCCGTAGCACCGGCTATAAGACCATGGCGGTTAGCCATTTGAGGAAGAATACCAAGATGTTTTTCGCCAGCAATGGCATTAAAAGGAATACCTGTATTGTCAATCATGTTGCTGAATGATTAAATTTATAAATATATGATTGATGATAAAAAGTCAATCTGATTTGGCCTAAATAGCGGTACAGGCGAGCCAAAGCAAATGTAAAAAAAGGGACATCGACCCTAGTCTTTTTTATCATCCCTAATGTAACGAAGCCGTTCTGTTTTTATTGTGCAAGCGAAGAATTATGTTTGAAGAAGAACGAAAAAAGGCTGGCGCCTTACGAAAAACGAAAAACGGCTGACGCCCTACGAAAAACGAAAATACGAAATAAAAAAAATCTACCGCGAAAAACGCGAAAAGCACGACAGATTTTGTCGGCAACTTTATTCTATTGGTAACCTCTAAAAACCCAATAAATCAGCTACATCGAGTTTTAAAAACACGAATGACCGTGAATTATCCGTAAATTTTTCCAGAAATTGATTTATTACAAACCAATAATTTATGATTTAATTCGTGGCTAATTTATGGTAATTTTCGTTCAAATCAAAAATAGCAATTAGAGGTTTCCCATTGTGTGAACACGTATGGAAGCAATTTTCTTTTCGCGTATTTCGCGCCTTTCGCGGTTGAAATTCAATTTGGGTGTTCGGGGGCTGCCGCCATCAATATCAGCAAATCAAAAATGACACATGACACTTTGACACTTTGACACTTTCTCCTGGGAGTCCTCCCAACGTGTTTTTCGATGGCTTTTGCCGGCAGAACACAGATGTTTGGTACTTCCGATTTTCGATACATCAAACATTTTGCCAATTATTCGAAAAAAATTTGTACCTTTGCAGTAGTGTAAGTAGGCGGATAGAAATCGCTTAATATGCTGATAATCATCTTGCCCGATGCGTCGGGATAGGGGTGATATATGGCCGCAGCTCCAATAAGCTGCAAATACGACCGAAAGTAAGTCATCATTCTTCGCCGTACAGACCTAGGAAATCTTAACCACTTGAGGAGTTGATGCATTGACGTCTCGTTGTGAAAAATCGTTTAATATAGAAAGATATGAAGAAAATATTGTTGTTAATCGTTATGACTGTAGGCATGGCCGTCTGTCATGCCCAATTAGGTGCGCCAAAGATTACTGTCCGCGATACCTTTTACGTTACCAAAATCCTTTACAACGAAATGGAGTTGGCTCCACAAGATTGGCCAGGAAGGCTGATTATCGAAGATCCCGCCCGTATAGATATTTTTGGAAATGTATATCAGAAAAATAATGTGGAAAGAAGAACATCCATATACTGCAAGCACAAACAGGCATCAGAACAATATCACATGAATGTTGTGTGTAAAGGGAAGTATGAAACCTTAAATAAAGAAATACTTACCGGGAGTCGAGACTATTGTGTTTTTGTGATTGGCAATTACGACATCTTCGTGATGTCAAATAAAATGAATGTTAGATCCAATTCAAAATCTAACCCATATTCGGAAAAGCCTAAGGATCCTGAAATCAATACCGAATCATTGTATAATCAAAGCAATAGCGCCAAGAAGAATTACTATGACGGAGATACTTACAGCAGCCGTTATGATGGAACTCCAGGTAAGGGTGGTACAGGATATAGTTTAACTGGCCGTAGTGCCAAAGCTTTGCCCACTCCTATTGGAAACACCCATAAACAGGGTAAGGTAGTGGTAAAGATTTGGGTAGACAGAAATGGTAATGTTACGCAAACCTCTGCTCCAGAGAAAGGTTCTACAATTTCTGATCCCGCATTGGTAAACCAAGCAAAAACAGCCGCCATGAAGGCCATATTTAGTGCTAAAGCTGATGCTCCTGAAATGCAAACAGGCACCATTACTTATGTTTTTGCAACAAATTAAATGCTATGGAATTCAGAATCAATACATACACATTGTCAGGCTCTCACCTGAATGAATTTAATAAGGAATTGTCTGATTTATACAGCCAAGTTGAAGATAATCTGGAGGGACTTTTTGCTGAAGACGTTGCCAGACATTGGAGTATCACGGATTATGCCCCCAGGGCAGTAATAACGAATATTGAAAATTGCGACAGCGAGGTTGTCCTTACTGTGGCGGAATATGACCACGACTTTACTCCTTTTATAGAAATGATTGCTGGCAGGTTTGATGTAGAAGTCTGTTAGTAAGTGTTTTATCATTAAAAGTAATATAAAAGATGACACAGCAAGGTTTTGAAGATTACGTTTTCACCGTTTTTGGCCATAAGGCAGGAACGGCAAAAAGTTATATTACAGCCATTCGTATTATTGATAAGATGCTGGCTTATGATGATGTTTTCGGTTTAGGTGGCACATCTATCACATGTGTAAACAATCCTGAACTGCTAAACCGTATCGTCAGTTTTGTATGCGAACAACAAACCTTGTATATTAATGGAGAGCCTTCAATCTTCCGAAATATTGATCCAGGACAAGTTAGCTACCCTAAAAAGAGATTCTGCTCGGCTGCTGTCAAACAGCTATTACACTACCAAGCATTTGAATTACGTGAAGCTAAGGCTGATGCACTAGTGACGACCGCTTCAGCAGGGAGCAAAGTGTCGAGTAAGTTAATTGAGTTTTTCTCAATTGATAAAGTGGGTTCAGATAAGTTGGTAGAAACAACAGTCAGGATAGGACAGCACTATTTCCGCAAGATGGTACTGGCAAACTACGACAATAAATGCTGTATCACAGGATTGAATGTTCCTCAAACGCTCAGAGCAAGTCATATAGTGGCATGGAAAGAGGATAAAAAGAACAGAATGAATCCTGAAAATGGTTTGTGTCTTAGTGCTACATACGATGCCGCTTTCGACAGGCATCTGATATCTTTTGATGAAGATTATCGCATGATAATCAGTCGAGAGATAAAAGAGTATTACACAAACCAAGCCACTAAAGATTATTTCGAGAAATATGAGGGCTCGCAGATAAACTTGCCTATTAAGTTCTTGCCAAGCCAAAAATTGTTGGAGAAACACAGAAAATTGATTGTGTATTAGAAATAATAAGAATATGGAGTTTCAGAAAAATAATATTATTGATTTTCTTAATATTGCCCTCCAGATTAAACCTGGAAAGGGATTGAATGGAGTATCGCTAAAAAGCATTCCAAAGTCTTTTATGGAGTTGGATGTGGAAGCAAGTGTGGGAAAGGGGAGAGCCACAGTGATACCCTGGGTGGCATTTCTTGGATATGGACAGGATGTTACAAATGGAATTTTTCCTGTAGTTCTATATTATTATAATTATAAAAAGTTATTAGTTGCTTATGGGATAAGTGCCACAGAAACTCCAAATTCATTATGGAGTATCTCTGGAGCTCAAACTGTTGGTCAATATTTCAGCAATATCGGCATTCAACCGAGCAGCGTAGAGAAAAAGTATGAAGGTTCATTTGTACATTCTGTTTATGATGTACCTGTAACTAACAATCAGGTGGATTCAAATAAGTTCAAACTTGATGAAGTTTTTAGTGCCATAACTGCTGTTTGTGAAACATATAAAACACAGTTTTCTCAAAACGAAACTGTTAGGATAAATCAAAGTATTTTGAATGTATCAGCCCCACCTCTCCATCAAATCTCTTATAATCCTGCACCATCGATGTACACTCAATATATCACAGCTATCAAGACCAAGCCTTTTGTGTTGTTGGCTGGCATTAGTGGTACCGGTAAGAGCCGTATTGTGCGACAATTGGCACGAGCTTGCGACACCTTGGATGCTGCCCCATGGGATGTGCCTGTGCCACAGAACTTCCAGATGATTCAAGTTCAGCCCGACTGGCACGATGGCAGCGAACTGTTGGGCTATGAGAGCCGCATCAGCGGACAACCAGAATACGTAGTGAAGGATTTTTTGAAATTCATTGTTAGGGCTTAGATTCATGAGAATGTGCCTTTCTTCCTTTGTTTGGACGAGATGAACCTGGCCCCAGTGGAACAATATTTTGCCCAGTACCTAAGTGTGGTGGAAACCCGCCATTTGAATAAGAATGGTGTGATAGAGAGCGACCCCATCATAAAACTGGAAAAGAAATACTGCGACCAGCTGGCGGATATGCTATATCCTCAAAGCGATAGTGATGAGGATGGAGCTAATAGGGCTAAGTTGAAGGAGAAATTCAAAAATATGAAGTACGAAATTCCCCTGCCCAAGAACCTGATTGTGATGGGTACGGTGAACATGGATGAGACCACCTTCGGCTTCAGCCGCAAGGTGCTGGACCGCGCCATGACCATTGAGATGAACGAGGTGGATTTGGCTGGCGGCCTGGAGGATACCGATAAGGAGCGCTTTGGCATAGCAGCAGCCGACATTCTGCCCACAGCCGTGGAGGGCAAGGATGTGTATGCCGAAAACAAGGAGCTGTGCGACAAGGTGATTGGCTATTTGCAGCAGGTGAACGATGTGCTGGAGGACACCCCCTTCAAGATTGCCTACCGCACGAGAAACGAGTTTCTGGTGTATGCCGTGAACCGAGGCGAGGACAACCTTACCGAAGCCCTGGACGAGATGACGAGCATGAAGATACTGAGCCGCATAGAGGGCGACCAGGACAAGGTGGGCCATGTGCTGGAGGGCCTGGAACAGGTGATGATGGCCAGCGGCCTGGCCGAGGATGGCCTGTCGCGCAAGAAGGTGAAGGCCATGGCGAAGAGACTGAATAGCGGCTACACCAGCTATTGGAATTGATGGAAAAAACAAAACCCACTAGCTTGAATTGCTTCAGGGGCTAGCGGGGATCAACGATGCAAAGATACGAAGATTTTTTGACATGACTAAATCTTTTTTTGTTTGACAATAATACTGATTATAAAATATGTTGAATTTGAGAGGGTAATGTCTGTAGAACAATAGAACATGGCTCAGCCGCATTTTTTTTGCGCAAATACAATATTATTGGAGAAACTTAGTTATTAGGAGATGTATGGGCTATGGCCTAAGAAACTTATTAAACATGCGAATTGATAGTTTGAATATAAAGAACTTGCGTCTTTATGGGGACCAAGAGCAGACGATTACCTTTGACCCGTCAAAGAAAGTGACAGTATTGCTAGGTGACAATGGCGCCGGAAAAACCAGCCTCTTGTATGGGTGTTCGGTTCTTTTAAGTCAGTTCTTTGATGCATTCCCTAATATCTCAAAAAAAGATTTTACTGCGGCCGACATTAGAAATGTTGACAATGAACATAAGGCAGATTATCTTCACATGGGGGGCGCTATCTCAGTATCGCCAGACCAGTTGAGGGATGGACTGCAATCTCCAATATCAATAGATATTTATAGAAAGGGCGAATCCAACGAAGTGCCTTCTTCTGTGCTGAAAAATATGAAGGAATTCTCGCTGTTGGTGAAAAAAATGCTAGACGAGAACATTCCTGTAAAAATGCCCATCCTGGCTTATTACGGAACTGAGCGTGGACAGATTACGGCGCCTGAACGCAGACGTGATTTTAATAAGGTTTTTCCAAGATGGGATAGTTATGATGGAGCTTTGGATTCGGCAACGAATTTTAAGCGTTTCTTCATGTGGTTTGAACGAAAATCAACCGAAGAGATGGCGGAGCAAAAGAGGCTGAGAGATTTCGACTACTCTTCTTATGTACTGGATGCGGTAAGGAGTTCTCTGGATCGACTTTTCCCCCATTATAGGCATGCCAGAGTGGAATATTCACCTTTGCGATTTGTGATGGATGATGTCTCGGACAATGACAGAGTATTGGAACGCAGGATTGAGCAAATGAGCGATGGCTATCGTATTACGGTTGCTTTGGTGGCCGACATTGCGGCTCGCATGGCCGAGGCCAATCCTTCCACGGAAAGTTCCGGTTTGGAAAGCCCATTGCAGGCTCCCGGAATTATCATGATAGATGAAATAGATTTGCACCTTCATCCAATCTTGCAACGAGATATTCTTAGGAGACTGACATCGATTTTCCCTAATGTTCAATTTATTGTCAGCACACATAGTCCTAATGTGGTTATTGGCTCGTTGGACTTTGTGCAAGTGATAAAGCTGGATGATGGAGTGATTGATGACAAAATTGGATTAGCGCAGTATGAAAATTACGATGTTAATTTACTTCTGTTGAGCCAATTGTTTGGCCTGGACAATGTGAGAACTAACGAATATCTTAAAATCAGTAACCGATATGAAGAGTTGCTGGCCAAGCAGACTCTGGATGATGAAGAGAAACAGGAATTGGACCAATTGGCCCCAAAAATCAATCGTTTTACTTCCGCCGAGTTGGAATTACTGAAGAAAACTATTGAAAATCTACAGCATAAGGTATGATAAAGTTGACAAAAAGTAAGGATGCGCCAGCTGTGCTGACATCAGATGATGCCAAGAACTCTATGACCACAATCAAGGCTAATGCTGAAAACGGCAACCTGAAAGCAACGGATTTTGAAAGCAAAATATATGATGGTGAAGGAGTGAAGAGCCTCTTGAAGAAGGATCAGAATGATAAATGCGCTTACTGCGAAGTCACACTGGCCGGAGACTATGGTGTTGTGGAACATTACAGACCCAAGACAAAATGGAAAGACATTAAAGGCAATGAAGGTTTGGGGTATTACTGGCTGGCCTATGATTGGGATAACCTTTTGTGTAGTTGCGATATATGTAATAATGCCGCAAATAAAGGATATTTATTTCCTTTGTCGAATCCGAATAAACGAGGAGATACGAATGAGGAGCAGCCACTGCTGATTAACCCTTACAAGGAAGACCCTGGTGATAGTATCGAATTTCATGAGCATATAGCTGTTCATAAAAATAAAAAAGGCGAGGTAACGATAGAGGTATTTGATCTAAATGGCAAGAAAAAAGACAAAAAAGGAGAACCCAGAAGAAGAGATCTTGTTGAATGTAGAAAAAATATTTGGGGGCAGGCTAAGTATTTATTCGATCTGCTTACTGAGCAAAGTCAAGATACACAACAAGCTATAGATACTGTTCGGGAATTATTTGGAAAGGATGAAAATATGTTTGCCGGAATGATTCGATACCAGAAGAGGTGGTAGCCATATTGAAGTGAGAATGCTATCTTTGCTGACCATAAAACATGTCGACTTTACCCTGAGGATTGACTGCTCCAAATACAGCAGTGTCTGGGCTATTGCCAAGGGGAATATTCCAACTGAGAATTTGCAATGCAACTATCAGTGGGATGAGGGTGTGGAACGAATAGAGTTTCAGAACAAACAGGTGGAGGGGAATAGCTGGGATGCTGTGTTTTTTGACAACACGGACTATCCTGTGTGGGTGGATTTTGATGGGGATGATGTGAGCGAGGCCTGGGTGATGGCCAACAGGCAGAGCGTGTATGAGAATTTCTCGTTCCACGCGAGGAAGCATGTGCTGAGCGGTTTTCTGAACTACGGCAACGAAATAGGCAAGGCCAGCCTGGAGATGCACTATGTGAAGAATGGAGTGCGGAAATGCTGGCGGCTGAGATATGAGGTGCTGTCGAGCAAGCTAAACTACAGATTTCACTGGCAGGCAATACTGGAGGATATTGAGCGAGAGTATAGGATGCTGAGCCTTGACTTTCTGAAAAAGACCTACCACGGCTTTGGCACTTCGGAGAAATCGGAGCAGAAAGACCTGATATGGTGGAACATATTCAAGGAGAAGCAGCAGGAACTGATACAGAATATCAAACTGATTATCGAGCGCCCCAAACAACGACTGAGAGACAAGAAAGAATACCGAAGAGCCGACCAGCTGAGGCGCATAACGCCACGCATAGAAAGAGAGTTTGCCGAACATCGCAGCCAGCAGGAGTATGCCTACAGGGTGGATGTGCCACAACTGAACCGCGACACTTTGGAAAACAGGTTTTTGAAACATGTGGTGAAGTCGGTGGCCGAACGCCACGAACAGTTGGCCAACAAGGTGCTGGAGTATAAGGTGGGCGTTTCGGAACCGCTGAAAGCCGAGATTGAGCAAAGCTGCAAGGAGCTGAAGGCATTGGAACGCAATCCATTCTTTAACGGTATAGGCAAGTTTAAGGGATTCACTCACGAGAGCCTGACCTTGCAGAAGGCTACGGGATATAACCAGGTGTATAAGATATGGCTGATACTGAACCGAGCCTACGACCTGAACGACAGCCTGTATAAACTGGAGACAAAAGATATAGCCACCCTGTATGAGATTTGGTGCTTTATCGAGGTGAAAAAGGTGGTGAAAGAGTTGCTGGAGGAACGCGATGTGGCAGTGGAGATTGACAACAGGAGCCGTATTGAGATGAACACGGCTTTCACCTACGAGTTGGGCAGAGGACAGCGCTCTAGGATTATCTTCAGGCAGGAGGATGTGGAGCTGGCCGAACTGATATACAACCCACAGTCAGACGTGGATAGCAGGAAGAATACCGGCATAGACAATGTGGAGAGCCGCACGGTGAGCCAACGCCCCGACATAGTGTTGCAACTGACAAAGAAAGACTCGCAGACAGGGCTGAAGCTGACATACCTATTTGATGCCAAATACAGGCTTGGCGACAAGCAGAGCGGGGTGGACACCCCACCAGAAGATGCCATCAACCAGATGCACAGATATAGAGATGCGCTGTTTTATAATGAGCATCCCAACTATGTGGGCAAACTGCTGCCCACCGATTTGAAAAGAGAGGTGGTGGGCGGCTACATCCTCTTTCCAGGCGATGGCAAAACGAATGAAGTGAGGATGAAAGATTTCTACCGTTCAATAGGCGAAGTGAATATAGGAGCTTTCCCATTAAGGCCCAGGGAGGTGAAGAACCGAGAGTTGCTGAAGGATTTTGTGGGTACACTAATAGATGGAAATAAAGAAGAGCTGATAGGTGAAGAGAAATCTATTCCTCAGAAAGGCATGAAATATGTGATGCCCGAGAACGACTTGGTGTTGGTGGCAAGAGTGCACGATGATGAACAACGTCAATGGTGTTTTGATAATAAATGGTACAATATACCCCTGGGTAAGATAGCCGACACTCCATTGATAGAGGCTAGATACTTGCTTTTGTGCAAGGGTAAGGAAAACGAAGTGGCCAATATATGTAAGATAGTAAAGAGTAATTATGATGTGTGGACTAATGATAAGTTGAAAGAAAACAAATATCCACATGAACCTAGCTCGAATGCATATTTTATGTTGAGGATACACCGTCCTTCAGAAATAGACGAAGGATTGAAAGGCAAGACTTTCCTACCTGCAAAATGTACAAAATTTGTTTGGGGCGATCCTCACAAACCATACTATTTTGTGAAATTAGCAGACTTGTTATTAACTCGTGGGCAGAATTAATGAATGGTAGTTACTAAAATTGATTTCTATTGATATTGTGCTTTGTTTTTTTGGGGGGTGTCATCCTCAGGAATAATCGTTCAATTATTGGCAGTTTACTATAATTCGTTGTAAATCAGTACTAACTGGGGAGTGGGTCCGTGGAGGGTCCGCCTGATGTCCGCTTGGGGACGGATTTACGACGGAGTCACTCCTGAGTTACTCCTGAGCTACTGGGGGGGGTGATGATTGGGGGAGGATTTCGTTTTTGTAAGGTCCGGTTGTTTTTCGTTTTCGTTCTTCGTTTTTTCGTAAGTCATTCTTCATTATTCTGTTTTTTGCCCTTTGTTCGTTCGTAGAACGAAGGATGAGCGAAGCAGCGACGAAGGGGGAACGAAGGGGGAACGAAGGGGGAATTTGTCAATTTGGGATGAATGGACGAACAATGTGGGATGGATTTTGGGGCAAGGGGAGATGCTGGAGTGAGGAATTGGGATTGGTTTTTGAAAAAAATAGTGCATCAGCATTGGTGGTGGTGGGTGATATTCGTGAGGGGGTATTGGCGGTGGGGCAGGGCGAAGTGGGGGAGAGGGGCTTGCACTATTGGATATGCAAACTGTTGATTTTTAATTCGCAGATAATAATGAGAGGGGTATGGAATGTGTCAATGTGTCAAAGTGTCAAATGTCATTTTTGATTTGGGGACCACAAAAATGAGTGTAAATATAAATAG
>JAGHRY010000058.1 GCA_018066145.1 Candidatus Colimorpha merdihippi
GCAACAGCAAATGTACGAAAAAGGATTTGACAGTCAGCAAATAGCACAGTTGCGCCAATGGTGCGCTGAAGCTCGCGAAGTGGTATTATTATCGCACATGAATGCCGATGGCGATGCTTGCGGAAGCCTGTTGGCCATGTCGTTGATGATAGAAGCCGCTGGCGGTGAGGAAAAACATGTGACCCCGATTCTGCCTAACGGATGTCCCAAAACCTTTGAGTGGCTACCGAATAGCAATCGCATTCTGAATGGTGAAACTGAGCGAGAATTGTGCGAGCAAAAGATGTCTGATGCCGACTTGCTGGTATGCTTGGATATGAATACGCCAGAAAGAATCGACTTTCTGAAAGATGCCTTAGTCTCAGCCCGTGGTAGGAAGGCTTTGGTAGACCATCATCACAACCCATCTGCAGATGATTTTGACCTCATCATTTCTGATCCGCAGATTTCGAGCACTTGCGAACTGGTGGTGTGGCTGTCGAGAGCGTTGTGGGGCGACAACAGTATGACCCAGGATGCAGCGCGGTGCCTGTATACCGGCTTGCGTACAGATACTGGTGGTTTTGCTTTTAGCTGCAACCAGCCAAGCTGTTTCGAGGCTGCTTCGCTGCTGATTGCTCATGACATCGCTCCTGCCGAAATTCATAATCGCATCGTGAATACCTTTACAGTCGACCGCATGCGTTTTTACGGCTATGCCCTCAGCAACTGTTTGGAAATATTCCCAGCACAACACACTGCCCTGTTTGCCATTCCCATTAAAGTACAAAATCGATTTGGCGTTGGTGGAGAAGAAATGGAAGGACTTGTGAATTACACGCTCATGATGAGCGATATCGAAGTGGGGGTGCTTTTAAGAGAGGAAAAAGAGCGAACAAAAGTGTCGTTCCGGGCAAAATATGATATAGATGTTCGACTTATGGCACAGGAATTAGGCGGCGGAGGTCATACCAAGGCTGCAGGTGCTACGTGCTATATGCCTTTCGACCAAGCTATTGCTGAGGTGAAACGTCTCCTTGGCATAGCCAATATTAATCCTTTAGCCGATGCATCCATTTGATAGATGAAGAAAATTACTATATACTTTCTAGCGATAATGGGTGTGATTGCATGTGCCGCATGCAACAATAAGAAACCCGTGATAGCGATTGAACAAGATAACAGCTCGCTGGTAAAAGAAAATATGATTAATGCCAACCGGGTTGTGATTCAATCGGAGTATACCCAGATAGAAAGTTATGTAAACCGTCGAGGGTGGAAGATGTCGCAATTGCCTTCAGGCGCTTTGTTTATGACCTATAAGCATGGCCAGGAAGGTGCTATCGCTCCCGAGGACCGACTGGAGGTAACCTATAGGCTTGAAGGTTTGGATGGCACACCTATTTATACCTGTCAGATAGATACCCTGACTGTGGGGAAAAGAGAGGTGACGGTGGCCCTGGACGAAATGCTTCAGCAACTTACCTATGGCAGCCAGGCATGGCTGATTGCCCCGTCGAATAGCGCATATGGCGTTGTTGGCGATGGCGACAGGGTACAGTCTCGCACAGTAATTATATATAATGTAAAAG
>JAGHRY010000201.1 GCA_018066145.1 Candidatus Colimorpha merdihippi
GCATCAGCGTTTCTATAAAAAAGTTGACAAATGCCTTTTTGATGCCGGGAATGGCCGACAAAGCCTTTCTGCAGGCATACTGATAAAGTTTAAGCGGGCTCGAAAATGTGCTGTCTTTTTGCTTATCGGAAATCATTTACAAAGATACTCATTTTCAGCCACTTGACCAAATTTTTAAAGTTAAAAATATTTAATTAAAATATTAATAATCAACTTGTTGAACTAAAAAGTTCCGAAGTATTGAAAAGTAGAAGGGAGCAAATATGAGAAATAAGGTTTTATTGTTTGTTTTAGTGGCTTTTATTGCTTCATGTTCGAGCACAAAAACAAAATCCTATGAAGATGAATATTCTGAATACATTATTTCTAATGTAACAGAGTGCTTGGTAGATACACTATTTTCTCACAATGATACTGGAATCATTTCGTCAGTGGAGATACAGATAATAGGATATGTTAATGGTAGCGCAATTATTAAATTCGAAAATGGCGCTGGTAGATTTGAGGAGGTGTATTTAGCTGATTCTGTGCGGTATGTTTATAGGAATGAGTGGTATGATGACGGCCTTATTTTTATATATATGCCTCATGAAGATGTGTCAATGGGGAATATTATGTTAAAGTATAAATTCTGATGGCTGATATATACTATTACACTACGCGATAATTTTAAAACCGAATTAGATGGAAGACTCTCACCAGAAAGGACATTGTGCGAAGAAACACGATATGCAAATCGGCCGCGTTTATTTCGGCCCCCGCCCCAAGGACCACGAACTGATGACGCTAGGCTGGGAACGTACGACTATCACTGTCCCTTAAGAAAAACTAAAAGAAAACAATAACATTTAAAACATTAAAATTATGTACCAAAACATCACAGCTTGCAGCAAAATTACGTAATAGACTGGAATAAATCATGACAATTATAATCATATGAGTTACTTTTTTTTAGAACATTCAACCGACACAAGTGAAGTTGGCCATGTGTCTTGGGGACAGTTAGATTTAATAACACCCTACAATGCCGATGAGTTATTGGATAAAAACATCAATATAAAAATACAATGTCAGCAAAAGAAAAGGGCAAAACTAACAGACCTAGTAAGTTGTTTTAAACTTGGAATTGGCAACAATTATATTATCAGCCAACGAATGAGAGTGTTATTAGAAACCTTTTATCTTCAGCCTCATTCTTTCTCGACATGCTGTATCGAAAAAGTTGATGGCAGCTTTGTTGAATATAATGTATTGCATTTTAACGACAATTTTTTCTCACAGGCAGTTGATTTTAATAGGTCTGTATTTCGAGTGACCGATACCTGTACATTCCCTTTGACCGGAGAAGAACCTATAGTACACGTGACGGGTTATTTAGACTATATGTCTAAAAAGGAAGATTTAGCTCTAAAACTTTTAGAACTAAGGGCAGAAAGGATTGTCGTAGACGAACATTTCAACAAAAAATATGACATGCTTTCTTTCTACCCATTTGATGAACACACCTATATTTCGGAGAAATTAAGGAATGTGCTAATAAACGAACAGGTATCAGGAGTAAAGTTGGCAGAAACATTCAAATTACAAGAATAATAACAGGGAAGTTCTATAAATTAAAAAACTGTTAATCATTTTGTTATATCGATAATTTTTCGTATTTTTGCAAAATAATTGAAGAATTTTGATATGGCATACAAAAATACATTCGAAGCAGGCATGTTCGACCAGGAATTTACCCCCTATCAAAAATACAGATAAGATGATGCCTATATAAAGAAAAATGTGTAACTTTGCAACCGAAATCACTCCTCGAAACCTATTTGATAAATGAGGCTGTAAAAGAAGTTAAATTACCTAAAAGGTGGAACAAAGGGTTAGCTCCACTTCGGTCGCTGGCCATAGCAAGCTCCACTTCGGTCGCTGGCCATAGCAAGCTCCTCTTCGGTCGCTGGCCATAGCACTATGCCATCTTTAGGTCAAAAAATGAATTTATAGAACCCACCTTAATTCATTCCCAAACACATAATGATATTATGAAAAAAATTACATTTTTCCTCAGCATGGCACTAGCCGTGAGTGTAAGCGTTCAAGGACAGAACCTGGGCGGCATGATTCAGGCTGCAGCCAAGAAGGCCGCTACCCAAGCCGTCAACAATGCAACTAACAAATCCAACAACAATGGCACCTCCAACAACGGGAAATCAGCCGCTGGCTCCGAGACGCCCGACACCCGCAATGCCATTTACGTCAGCAGCGAGAACGGTTCAAACCGCAATAGCGGTGCCAAGGATGCTCCTTACAAGAATTTGCAGAAAGCCATCGACCAGGCTCCTGACGGCGCCACCATCATTGTGGCTCAGGGCAACTACTACGGCACCCTCAACAGCGGCAACATCAACATCACCAAATCGGTGAAGATTTACGGCGGCTATAACGATGATTTCAGCAGCCGCAATGTTCTCAAATACCGCACCATGGTACAGCCTTCGGGCGCCAGCAATGGTTCGCAGAGCGGACAAGGCACCATGCAGATTAAGATTAACAATGCCAACGCTGTAGTTGTTATCGACGGCCTTCTTTTCGACCGCGGCAACAGCGTGGCTTACAATCCCAAAGGCGAAGGCAAGCCCGAAGGTGTAGAGTGTCCCATGATGCAGCCCATTGGCACTGCCGGTATCGGTGGCCCCTCGCTCACCGAACAGGTATACACTACCGAAACTGCCGAGATTTATTTCGACAACCCCACCCTCAGCCAGATTACCATCCGCAACTGCGCTTTCCTCAATGCGCCCAACTATGCCATCCGAGGCATGTTCAAGGGTTCTGCCAATATTAGCAACAACATTTTTGTCAACATCCGCATGGCAGCTGTCGAACTCTCCGGCTCTAGCGCTACGGCCAATTCTTCAGTTAATTTCTCCTACAACACCGTGCTCTTTGTTTGGGCCCGCCTGAAAGACATGGCCGATATGGGTTACGGCTTCCGCTACATGAATGGCATCGACTGCTACCTCGACCACAACATCCTCGGATGCTGCACCTTCTCAGCCCTCGACCGCTGCCGCGTTGAAAGCAGCAAAGATCGCGAAGCTAAGAAAGTGACCACTTCGGAACACAACATCTTCTTCCTTAACAAGCAGGCCGACATCTGCCTCCCTGGCGGCGGCATGTTCCTCCGTGTTTGGGCTAGAGACTTCGATGATGTTGAGGCACTTGCCAAAGTGGCCGGCAACAAAGAGCTCAAGGATCCCTCTGTTTTCAAAGGCATTATCGACGAGGCTTATCTCAATGGCTTTATGACTGCCAGCTATAAGGAAACCACCAACTACGATCCCAATTCTCCCGCCAACGTTTTCCGTGCTGCTATGGGCATGAACCAAACCGGCACCATGAATTCCAAGGCCAGCATGTTTGCCAACCGTTATCCTGTTGAGACTGCATTCAAACTCTTCGGCGCCCTCTCTGGCTACGGTGCTCAAGCTATCAAATAGTACTCTAAATCATAAAAAAAAGATGGACCGAATTGGTCCATCTTTTTTTTTTGCACTATCACAACCCTTAGCTTCTTTTGGTGCAGGTATAAGTGTTGAGGTATGAGAAATCATAACCCAGATTGATGGTATATATACCTTTGAAGGTGATGCGGGGAAGTTCGTTTACAAAATTGTGGAAGGTAAAGCGGATGTACTCCTCGGTGGTAGAATAATAGAAATCGCTTGTGCAATTGTCAAGCACCAGAAGGTCGTCCTTTTCGGTAGCAGTGGTGGTGAAGAACACCTTTTCTTCGCTAGTCTCAGGATTCACAAAAGTAACGGTCACGTTAAGTTTTCCATTCTCGCCTTCGGTAACAGTCATATAGCCATGCTTGGGGCTGTTCACTTTGCCAGTCATCGTCTCGAAAAACTCCTCATCCAGCCAGGTGCCATCAGAGGTGGTCACACTATCGTATACCATATCCATATCATACACGCCAACGAAAGGACTGGTGGGTACGACGCTATTGGTATCATTATTGTCGTTGTTTACATCGGGTTCCTTTTCGCAGGATACAAAACTCATGCTAAGGGCCATCAATGCCATAGCAAAAATCAAAAGGTGTTTTTTCATGATCGTATTAGTTTTTTGTTAATAATCGCGTTAATTGTGAAAAGAACAAGAATCTCAGCCTACAGCCTGTCTACAATCTCGCGGTAGCGAATCTCGTGCAGAAACTCCAATGCGCCCTCAGTCTTGATTAAATCTTCGGGGGCATGGGCATCGGTGCTTACCATCACCGGGATACCCAGCTGGTTCATGTGTTTCAAGGTTTCGCGGCCCGGATAGTAATCGTTGTGACGGCCTTTGTATATGCCTCGGGTATTGACTTCGCATATCAAACCCATATCATGTATCAGTTCCACCGTTTCATACATTAAATTGCGGAACCACGGCTCGTCGTATTGGAAATAGCGCCCCCTGTTGTGCATCACAATCTTGTCGAAATGGCCCACGATGGTAGGACGCTGGCTTTCTATCATAGCGTTGTTCTGGTAAAAGAAAGCCTTCACGCCCGCCTTGATATCGCCATGGAAATGCTGCTGAAGACCTTCGTCGTAGGTCTGATAACGGCTGCCATCTATCATCCAAAGATGGTCGGCAGCCTCAGCAGGATGCGTTCGCAGGTAATCGATGCTATCGGGAGCCGGAATCAAGTGAATGCTGCCAATCACATATTCCAGCTTTCCTGTTTCGATAAGGGGTGCGAAATCCTCATGGAGCCCGGGTATGTAGTCTATCTCCAACCCCAGGCTTATCTCGATACGTCCGGCATACTCGTCACGAAGTGCTCTCACGGTGTCGCAATAGGCAAGGTATTGATCGCCTTTGATAGAGAAATTGTTGTCGTAAGGCAGCGGCGCATGGCCCGAGAATCCCAAGTGAGAGAATCCATGAGCCACGGCAAACTCCACCATCTCGCGGGGCGAAGCCTTGCCGTCGCAGTAGTTGCTATGTGTATGATAATTGGTCAGCATTAGAAACGATATTCTGCCGACAGCATCAGGCGCAGGTTGCCCACCCCATAGCCATCGGGGTTCCACATCTTGCTCGAACCGCCATTCTCCACCGTGTATCTGGCATACTGTGCAAAGGTATACTCGGCTTCGGCATACACGTTGAATTTATCGGTAGCATGGTAGCCCAGGCGGGGCTGCACGCGCCACAGATAGGCAATATTGTCGCCGCGGCCCAGCACCGTTTGGTTGGTACCCAAAGTGGGGTTGAGGGCAAAAGTATTATTCTTTCCGTAGCCGGCAAAAATGCCAGGGCGCCACTTGCCGGTGGTTTTGCCATAGTCGGCCCATACAGTATTGAAATGCCAGGGCGAATACTCGCTCATGCCGTCGGCATTATGGGTGATGATATAACCGCCCATAGCGCAAATCTCATACATGTTGCTGTTGAGCAGTGCCTGCACCGACAGAGCGCTGTTGTCCCATTTGTATTTGGCAAAAAGGGTATAGCTGAAACTGCTGAAATTATCGCCATAGTTCTTTGGCAGAGCCAAGGGTTCCTGAGTCCACACCTCAGGCTGGAGCGTCAGCATGGTGGCTGCGGCACCAGCAAACAGACGGCCGCTGTTGTAGCGCATCTGCAAATGAAGTTCGGGCACGCAGCTTTGGCGCAGGAACAGGGTGCTGCTGGTTTTGGCGCCATTCAGCAAACCCTGGCTCATATTATCCTGCTGGAATAAAGCTGCTGCAAACACATCGAATCCCATACCCAGTTTTTGGGTGAAGCGCACTTGGCTGTAGCGGGCATAAGGGTGGAATGGGGCGCCCATATTCAGCGGACGCGTGTTGGGCATTATCTCTGGCACCACCATAGGATGCCAGAATTGGCCAGCCAATAAAATGCTGTTGCCCCAATCCATATTGAGGTATGCATGGCGCAGGCGCAGGTTGTTATTCGTAGCATTGGTGCTTCCGGTGAAATCGCCTTCGATAAAAGCAAAGGTTTTGGCGCCCAAAATATCCGGACCCGTCACCTTTAGGTTCAAGCGGGCGGTAATGCTCAGCATATTCATATTCCAGCCATCGCGCACATCGATACTGTCGGCACTGTAAGCCGGTTCGGTAGGATAGAAGAGCATCATTTCCTCACGTCCGCCCACCACCTGTCGGCTGTCGGCATAGAAATGCGGATTCACAAAACCATGCCACTCCATCTTCCAGTCGTTGCTTTGTGCCGATGCTCCACCAGCCAAAGCCACTGCAAATAGCAATAAAGATAAACTCTTTCTCATTGATTTGTGTTAAATTCAATTGGCCTAATGGGCCCAAATGATCATTGTAGCATTATTTCTTGCTGCCGCCGGCCAATGCCAGGATAAGGCCCAGAGCGATACCCAAAACTGCAGCAAACAGCACCTGGAAAGCACCAGGAAGGCAGAAAGTGATTGTATGAGCGGGGAACCAGAACAGGGGGATGGTCTTCTTAAAAACAAGGTTCCACTGTACATCCCAGTTGATTTTGGTGCTGAAAATTTCGCGCATCTTCATCGGATGGCAGAAGCATTTCATGCTGCCCTCATAGGTGGCGATATGGATGTCGGTGCATTTGTGAAGGGTCATCATCACAGGAGCGAAAATGGTGTTCATTATCACACTCACAGCAAAAGCAATACCCAGCTTGCCCCAGCTCAAGTCGCCTTTGAAAATTTCGGCAAAATCAGCAGGATTGGCTCCGCAAACAGAAGCCAGGAAGGTAGGCACACCCGTTTTGAAAATCACCATTGCCATAGCGATCCCCATACCCAAGATACCCCAAACTATCATTCTCGGCAGCACGCCGAAACCTTTTTCATACCAAACTCCTTTGCGGATACGCAAAGCCAGCATCTCGCCGAAAACGGCCAGGATGGCAAACTTGAAGAAAGCCATGATATAGCCGTGGTTGGCTGTCAGTTCCAAAAATGTTGCATAAAAACCCGTAGCAGGGATAAAGAAAGGGGCCAGCACAGCCACCACAATCAGAATGGTAATCCAGTCTTGTTTTTTCATGTTTGATATCTTTTATTCAAATTTATTATTTACTTAAACATGTCGTTGGCTATAATGTAACTGAGAACCGCAGCTTGGTTACATCTTTGGGAGCCACCATTTCCTGGCTTTCCTCGTCGAATTGACGCAGCCAGAAGGGATCAATCTTTATCTCAAACGAGGTGCTCTCCCCTACCCCTTTCAGTTCTACTTTCTGATAGCCCACAAGGCTTTTCTTGGGTCCTTTAGGGTCATTGGGGTTGGACATATACACTTTCACCACGGTGGTGGCAGGAGCATCGCCGCAAGGACGACTCAGGCATTCCACCTGCCCGCGGATAGTCATGCTTTCATAATCCATCCTAGGACGTTTCAGTCGGGCATTGGCATAATTGAGGCCATAGCCGAAGGGGAATAGCGGCTCGTTATCATCCATATAGCGGTAAGTACGGCCCTGCATGGCATAGTTCTCGAAAGCGGGCATCTGCAATGTGCTTCGATAGAATGTCAAGGGCAGGCGGCCGAAACAGTCGTACTTGCCAGCCATTGAGGCAGCCACACCTTCGCCCATTGCTTCGCCGCCATACCAGCATTCCATGATGGCATCACAACCCAAGCTGTTCTTATCCAAGGCAAAGGAACTGCCGCTGCACAGGAGCAGCACAACCGGACGGTGTTTGCGCTGAAGCTTGCGTAGGGCTTTACGCTGATCGACAGGCAGTTCTATCAGGGTACGGTCGCCCTTATGGAATCCCGGCAACTCCACAGGCAGTTCCTCGCCCTCAAGTTGCGGGTTGATACCGCCGGCATACACCACCACCTGAGCCTCGGCAGGAGTATTCACCAGGGTAAAATACCGGCTGAGACCTTCGCGAATGCTGACAGTATGTCGGGGAGTGCCGTTATAGTTGCCCTGAGGCATCAGGGTGTCGTCGCTATTGGGGCCTGCCAAATAAATCTTAGTTTGGGGTTTCAGGGGCAGCAGATCGCCCTCGTTCTTCAACAGCACCAAACTCTCGGCACAGGCGCGGGCGGGATCCACGCTGCATTCTGGCACATCGCGATCGTCGTCCATCTCGGCACGAAGTCGGGTACGGAGCACACGACGCACATGCTCATTAATCTTGTTCTCGGCAATATAGCCGCTATCCACAGCCACACGGAGGGCTTCCAGGCCGCTTCCGCACTCCAAATCCACTTCATAGCCAAAAGCATCAGCGGCAGCGGCAGCAGCTGTGGGATGAGTTTTGTGTCGGGGAATTACGGTATCGCGTTCCCAGCAGTCGTTCAGCGCCCAGCAGTCCGTTACCAGCAATCCATCGTAATGCCATTTGTTGCGCAGAATGTCGATAAGCAGCTCCTTATTGGTGCAGCAGGGATCCCCATTGATGCGGTTATAACCACACATTACCTGCTGTACGTCGCTATTGTTAATGATATACTCGAAAGCCGGAAGATAGGTTGTCCACATATCGCGCGGACTCACACGCGAGTCGAATTCGTGGCGCACTCCTTCAGGCCCGCTATGCACAGCCAAATGCTTGATGCAGGCGGCAGCGGTAAGGGGGGTATTGATTCCATAAAAGCTATTGCCGGGCATACGGCAGGTGGCGAATTTTTCATCCTTAGCGCTTTGAATCTTCGGCTGCTCCCACGAGCGGTCGTAGGCATGCTGCAAACCGCGCACACAAGCCAGACCCATAGTGGCTGTCAAGAACGGATCCTCACCATAGGTTTCCATGCCGCGTCCCCAACGAGGGTCGCGGAAAATATTGATATTGGGAGTAAAAAACGTCAATCCCGTGTAGTCGGTAGGTTCGCGCAACGCCACACAGGTATCGGATGTGCGGGCATCGCGATATTTGACATTGGCTTCAATAGCCACCTCGCTGAATAGGTTCCACACCATCTCGGTGTTAAACGAAGCAGCCAAAGCCACAGGCATAGGCCACACGGTAGCATATCCATTGCGCGCTACACCATGCAAAGCCTCATTCCACCAGCTATAGGCGGGCAGCCCCAGCGAAGGGATGGCAGGATTGCGATGTTCGAGCATCGCCATTTTCTCGTCAAGGGTCAGACGGCTGAGCAAATCCTCCACCCGGACGTTCACATCCAGCGATTTGTCCTGGTAAGGGTAATCTTGAGCTTTCAGCAACCCACTGAACAGCAATATACTAATTAGCAAAACTATTTTTC
>JAGHRY010000180.1 GCA_018066145.1 Candidatus Colimorpha merdihippi
TCTTTGCATATTTGAAATAATAACGCGACTTTATTTAACTTATTATATATTAAGGAGAAAATACAATGGAAGTAAATGTCAAAAACTTTGGTGAAGTGTCGTTTGCAGAGCCTTGCTCCATTATCGACATCATCAAGATGGTAAACCCCGACGGTTTGAACAACTATGTTGCCGCCCAGATCAATAACGAGTCAACCCTTATCGATCTCCGAACTACCATCACTACCGATTGCGACATTGAACTGCTAGATACAACCCGCAAGGAATGCCTTTCCGTGTTGCGCCACACCACCGCTCACATTATGGCCGAGGCTGTGCAGAACCTCTTCCCCGAGGCCAAAATCACCATTGGTCCTGCCACCGACAACGGTTTCTTCTACGATTTCGACTTCCGCCCCTTCAGCCGTGAAGACCTGGATGCTATCGAGAAAGAGATGAAGTCCATCATCAAGAAGGCCACCCGTCTGGAACGCCGAGAGGTGACCCGCGATGAAGCCCTCCAGATGATGCAGGAGCGCAACGAACCTTATAAGGTGGAACTGTTGGAAGCTATCCCTGAAGGTGAAACCATCACCATCTACAAGCAGAACAACTTCGTGGACCTCTGCCGCGGACCACACCTGCTCAACACTCGCCCTATCAAAGGCTTCAAGCTCCTCTCCGCATCCAGCACCTACTGGCGTGGCGACAAGAACAACAAGTCTCTGTTCCGCATCCATGGCACCGCCTTCTTCACCAAGGAAGACCTGGAAGCCTATCTGCAGTACTTGGAAGATATCAAAAATCACGACCACAACAAGCTTGGTCGCGAATTGGAATATTTCACCACCGTTGACGTTATCGGCCAGGGCTTGCCTTTGATCATGCCCAAGGGTACCAAGGTCATTATGACCATGCAACGTTGGATTGAGGACGAAGAGACCCGCCGCGGCTACATGCGCACCAAGACTCCCCTTATGGCTAAGAGCGACCTCTACAAGATTTCCGGCCACTGGGATCACTATAAGGACGGCATGTTTGTCATGGGCGACGAAGAGAAGGATAAAGAAGTTTTCGCTCTGCGTCCTATGACCTGCCCCTTCCAGTACTATGTCTATAAGAACAGCCAGAAGTCCTATCGCGACCTGCCCTGCCGCTATGGCGAGACCTCGACCCTCTTCCGCAACGAGGACAGCGGCGAGATGCACGGCCTCACCCGTGTGCGCCAGTTCACCATCTCCGAAGGCCACCTCATCGTGCGTCCCGACCAGATGGTTGAAGAGTTCAAGGGTTGTATCGACCTGGCCAAATACTGCCTCAAGACCCTCGGCCTGCTGGACGACGTGACTTGGCACCTCTCTAAATGGGATCCTACCAACACCGCCAAGTATATTGGCGATGCTGAGACTTGGGAGTCCACCCAGCAGAGCATCCGCGAGATTCTCACCGAACTCAACATCCCCTTCACCGAGGATGTAGGCGAAGCCGCATTCTATGGTCCTAAGGTAGACATCAACGCTAAGAACGTCTATGGCAAGGAAGATACCATGATTACTGTGCAGTGGGATGCACTGCTGGCCGAACAGTTCGATATGTACTTTATCGACAAGGACGGCAGCCGCACTCGCCCCTACATCATCCACCGCACCAGCATGGGTTGCTACGAGCGCACCTTGGCCTGGCTGATTGAGAAGTACGATGGCGCTCTGCCCACTTGGCTCGCTCCCGAGCAGGTCCGCGTGCTGCCCATCTCCGAGAAATTCCTCGACTATGCCGAGCAGGTCACCAAGACCCTCCAGGAGAATGGCATTGAGGCCACCATCGACCGCCGTAACGAGAAGATCGGTTACAAACTGCGCGAAACTCGTATGCAGAAAGTTCCTTACGCACTGCTCATCGGTCAGAAAGAGCAGGACGAGCAGCTCGTTTCCATGTGGAACCGCAAGGATGGCGACCTTGGTCAGAGCAAACTCGATGCCTTTGTGGATGCTATCTGCAAGGAAATCCGCACCAAGTCTGTGGAACTCACCCTCCGCAAACAGGCCGAATAAAATACCCTACAATATTCAAAAAAACATAAAGCCACCCCCAATCCGGAGGTGGCTTTATGCAACCTTTGAATTGGTGCTCAAGAAGAAATCGTATCTTGGCATCCGATTTTAATTTGGTAAATGTTGTAAACGAAGTTGCATTTGTGGTTTGTATTCAGTTTTTTAGCCATCTTAGTATGGCTGTTTTTGGCGAAAAATCGATAATAGAATAACTTATTATGAAAAAAATTGTTTCCAGTCTAGTTGTGGGTTGCGCCATCATGGTGTTTGCCAGTTGGCAGTATAGGCTTTTGTGCGTATTACTGTGCATATTGATCAACAAGAGTTGGATGCTGCATCGAACGTCTAAGGCGGTGTACAGAATCTTGTGCTGGTCTCTTGTTGTTGGAATCTTCTGCGCTATCCCTAATTACTTTCAGCGTGGAAGGACGCAGCTACACTATATCTCGAAATCTGGAGACTATCGACATGCTCCGGTTCCGGTGTATTTGGCTAATGCCTTGCTGCCCGAGAAGGAGGTCTGCAATCTGGGAATCAAAGCGGTAGCGCTTCTGGGAGGTGGTGTGCATGGTGTTGGTGGCAGTCTGCTTGACGATGCTCGTGAAGATTTCTGGAAGGGGAAGTTGATTGGATTGTATTCTTCATACAACAATCTGAGTCACCCGGGTTCGTTCGCATTCGGACAGTTATGGAATGAACTTAAGCATTCGGGTTATGATGCCATTTATATCACTCGGCCGAGGCATTATGATGAGGGTCGGGAGTACCCTGTCGTGTTTTTCTGTCATGGCTATTTGGGAAGTTGGGAGTTGTATCAGGGGATATTGGATGAACTTGATGGGTGCTATGTGGTGAGTATTGGTACTAAGGATCTTTCAGGTATCTTTTCTTATCAGGATATTAACAGGATATTCAGCAAGTACATGCCCTATCTAGAAAAGCAGGGATGCGGGATAGACAAGAGCCATATCCATCTGATTGGATTGTCGAACGGTGGTTCTGCTGCTGATGTTGCTTTGAGCAGTTTCTCGGGGAAATTCAAAACTATCACATATATGTCTACACCATGTAATGTAGTCAAGTATTCTAAATCAAAAGTGCTGATGGTGTGTGGCGGAAAAGATCGTGAAGGTTTTGGAATCCGGAATACGAAAAAGAAATTGGAAAGATGCGGTACGCATTGCTCGATTCTTTATGATGAAGGTGAGAACCATTATATGTTGGTAAGAAAGAAGTAGTCGATTTCTTGAATAAGGAAATGGGACTCTCTATGTGATATTTATTTCCTCTTACTTCATCCGCAAACTTATTAAGCAGAGAGTAAAGCAGCATATACGCCTGTCATTAATTCTGCTGTGGACTTTGTTCAAAAAGAATAACGCAAGAGACAATCTCCCCTTACTCCACATAGAGTCTGTATGCCACGTCCATCAGGATGTGTGTTTTTTTATTTTTTGTTTTGGCTGTTTATCAATTGTTTAGATTTTTTGGATTAAAAAAATAATCATTCGACGCAATATTAGTCAAAAAATGTCGTTAATAGGATTAAAAAATTAATCAAAAGAATAATATTGTAATCATGGCAAGAAAGAAAGAACAAGAAACAGGCACGCTTACCAAAGCCGAGGAACAAGTGATGCAGTCGCTATGGGGATTGGGCAAAGGATTTGCCGGCGAAATCGCAGCTAATGTTGAAGAACCCAAACCGGCCTATCGCACGGTGCTGAGTATCATTCGTATCCTAGAGACTAAAGGCTTTGTGAGCCATCATGAGTTTAATGGCAACAACCAATACTTTCCCTTGGTGAGCAAGGAGAAGTACTCTGGGCAGATGCTGGGTTCATTGATGAAGAACTATTTCAGCGCATCGTACAGCTCGTTGGTGTCGTTTTTCTTGAAAGACAAGAACATTTCGGCACAAGACCTCGATGACTTGAGCCAGCTTATTGAGCAGACTCGCAAAGATATTGAAAATAGAGAGAAATAATTCTGTGTTATGGAATATATCAATTATATTTTTTATGTGCTCATGGCAATGGCTCTGTTCCTGTTGGGTTATTGGCTGCTGATGCGGCATGAGGTGCGCCACCAGATGGTGCGATTCTACTTGCTGTCCACCATGGTGTTGTCGCTGCTGTTGCCTTTGGTGCATCTGCAGGTTCCTATGCAGGTGACTCTGCCAAAGGATGGTGAACCGACCATCTACCGCACAATCTTTACGAATCAGGAATTAGTCGGTGCTAATGCTTCTGTCTCTAGCGAATCTGTCGAAGCCAAGCCTCAAACTGGTGAAGCAGCCGAATCGACGTTGCCTAGCAATACCAAACCGAGTATGATAGTAATAATTAGCTGGATTTACTGGCTTGGTGTTGGCGTGATGGCACTTGTGTTTCTTATTCGCCTTGCCAGTTTGCTCGGCAAATTGCGAGGGCTGACCTATTCAGAGCATGAAGGTTATCGCCTGGCGGTGATAGAGGGTGATTCGCCTGCGTTCTCTTTTGGGCGGAGCATAGTGATCGGCTGCAGCAACTTTTCTGACCAAGAGGTGGAACAGTTGCTTGGACACGAACTGGTGCATGTGCGCCGTCACCATACGGCAGACGTGCTGCTGTGCGAAGTGCTGAAAGTGGCGTTGTGGTTCAATCCCTTTGTGTGGCTCTATGCCCGGGAGTTGAAACGCGTGCATGAATATCAGGCCGACCAGCAGATGGTGTCGGGCGAGCACGCTACCACCTATCTACAGTTGCTCTACCACCAGCTTTCGGGTCGGGAGTATAGCACCATTGGCAACAACTTTGACTATCGTATAACTCAAAAACGTATAAAAATGATGAAACAACACAAAACTCGATTTGGCAGCCTCTCGCTGCTCGTGGCCTTGCCGGTCATGGCTTTAATTCTGTTTGCCAATTGCAAGCAGGCTGATGGTACAACCTATGTGGTTGACAAGATTGTGATGTTGTCGGATGATGCGGAGTCAACACCTCTTGACTGCTGGTCTTTCTTCGACTTAGAGAATCGTGAGTTCACCTTCCGTAAGGATGGCACCATGGATGTGGTGTGCACGGTTGATCCCTCGGTGAACTTCACAGGCCGATATGTTTTCAGCGAACAAGATGGCCTGGTTATCTACGATGCTGATGGAAGCAAGTGGCTCAATCTTGATTGCCATACCGACTACTACAATCAAGACAGTATCGGTCTCACCTTCACCGACCGCGACCCCGTGCGAGGCCTTAGCGTAATGTGCCAGGCTTTATCTATCAAGGTATTTCCAACTTATGAGGCGGAGATAACCGAGTATGATGAGGATGGCAAGGCACAAAAGACCACAGCAGGGGTGATTGACACTACATATCCCCATGTCTCAATTATGTCTCACGACTACGACTATATGGATGAGCGCAATTGGTTCTTGGATAACAGACTATTGATTGCGACCAATAGTGGCAGTCGTAGCACTGGTGTGGTGCGTCAACGGAAGCCGGTTTTTCTGACCACTTGGAATTACCCCACTGGTGTGGCCGACACTGCGGCTGCAGCCTATGATACAATTACAGGTACAGGCTGCAATCCTAAGCGCGATGATTTCCAATTTCATCTGCAAGTAAAGCTGAAAAAGAAATAATGAAACTCCAACTTGCGAAGTGTAGAAAAGACGGAGGTGCGGCATTGCCGCACCTCCGTCTTTATGTATCAAGTATGGTGATTAAGCTTCTTGCTCTTCGTCCTTGGGCAGGATGAGGTTAAGCAGGACGGCCAGGCAGAATACCACGGCCACGCAGTTCTCGGCAAAGATGCTCTTGATAATCTCGGGGAAGATGTTGAACATATCGGATGCCTGGGTGAAACCAAGGCCGATGGCCAGCGAGAGGATGACGATGGTCTTGTTGCAACCTTCGATGCCACAGCGGGTAATCATCTCAATACCAGCCACGATGATGCTACCGAACATCATGATGGTGCAACCACCCAGCACACACTGAGGCACGGTGGTGAGAATGGCACCAAAGCCGGGAATGAAGCCAGCCACGAGCATGACCAAAGCACCAGTGAGAATAGCACGACGGTTGACCACACCAGTCATGGCCACAAGACCAACATTCTGGCTGAACGAAGTGATGGGGGTGCAGCCAAACACACCGGCCACGGAACTTCCAAGCCGTCGCAAGCGATAGCACCGGAAAGCTCTTTGGTAGTGGGCTGACGCTTGAGACCAGTGGCTGCCAATGCGCTAGTGTCGCCAATGGTCTCAGTAGCCGAAACCAAAAAGATAACCACGAAGGACAGGATGGCACTCCAGTTGAACTCGGGACTGAAGGGCAGGATAGTGGGCAGTGCCACAATCTTGTTGGTAGCGGTCGCAGCCGAAAAATCGACCATGCCCATGCACACCGCTAATATATAGCCAACGATAAGGCCAAACAGCACCGAGATCATCTTGTAGTATCCCTTCAGGAAGATGTTGAAACCCAGGCAGCAGACCAAGGTAACGGTGCCTACCACCCAGTTCTGCCACTAGCCAAAGTCGGCAGCGCCCACACCGCCGGCAAAGGAGTTGGCTCCCACGGGCAACAGCGAGAAACCGATGGCCGTGACCACCATAGCGGCCACTACGGGGGTGATAATCTTGATCCAATATTTGGCAAACAGGCCGAGCAATCCCTCGACAATACCGCCCACGATGATGGCCCCTGCCATAGCACCGGTGCCATAAGTGGTACCAACAAAGATGGCCACAGATAGGAAGGTGAAGCTGATACCCATTACGATAGGCATGCGCGAGCCTATGCGCCACAGCGGATAGAGCTGGATGGTGGTGCCAATGCCGGCAATGATCATTGCATTCTGGATTAGCGAGGCCGAGAGACCTTGCTCCAGCCCCAGCACATTGGCCAGGATGATGATGGGGGTGATGTTGGCCACAAACATAGCCAACACATGCTGCAAACCGATGGGCAGCGCTTTGAGGAACGGAATTTTGGCGTCGAGCTGAAAGACGCTTTCGGTGGTAGTTGAAGTACTCATAGGATATTGTTTTGGGGTGATTGGGCTAATAAGACTAATAGGGCTAGCCCCAGTAGGCCTATCGGCATTATCGATTATTGTCTAAAAGTGATTTTGCCTGAAGCCGGATCCATACTTTCCACGATGGCCAGAGATTCCAACTGGAAACCTTTCTGGCGAATCTCTGCGCCGCCGGGTTGGAAGCCTTTCTCCACGGCGATACCGATACCCTGCACGGTGGCACCAGCCTGTCGGCAAACCTCTATCAGTCCGCGCAAGGCGGCACCGTTGGCAAAAAAATCGTCAACAATCAAAATCTTGTCGTCGGGCGAGATATAGCGTTTTGACACTAAGATATGGTTGGTGCACTGATGGGTAAAGGAATATACATCAGCCGAATACACGTCGGTACCCACATTGATGCTCTGCGACTTTTTGGCAAAAAGCAGGGGCACACCAAACTGCTGTGCGGTAGCAAATCCGATGGCTATGCCGCTGGCCTCAATAGTCAAAACCTTGTTAATCTCCTTGTTGGCAAAACGGCGGGCAAATTCTTCCCCCATCCAACTGATAATCTGCGGTTCGATGAGGTGGTTGAGGAATGAGTCAACTTTGAGCACCGATTCGCTCAGCACACGACCTTTCTGCGATATAGTTTCTTCCAATAGGTTTATTTGTTTGGTGTAATTATTTGAAGGTAAGTGAATTAATGTGTGTCGGTGTTGCATCGCCGGCAGGGATAACTAAACTGCAAAGATACACTTCATTTTGGAATAATTAACATTTTTTTTGCGATGTGATGAAAAAAGCCTGCACAACAATGTTATGCAGGCTTGTATCGTTTGTGTGAGAACGTTCACTATCAGTCTTTGCGGCCAAAGATGGTATATCCGGCACCAAGCATAAATGTGTTGCCATGGCCAACAGAATAGCTGGCTGTAATATACCAGGGGTTGCTCAATTTGTAAGCAGCCCGCATCAAAAATCCATTGCTGTGGAAATGGTCGGCACCGCGATAGCCTAATCCGAAAAGGATAGCGCTATTGTTTGGGAACGAAAGTGCCACTTCGGGAGCAAAAGCAAACCCCACGCCGCCAGCATAGCTGAGTTCGATATATCCGCCAGCCGAAAGCAGATCGGTGATTGGGAATGTCATGTCCAAACCCAGGCCCAGCATGATGCCGCCTTTTTCGTGTCCGCCGCGATAGCTAAGGCAGTCGTCGTTTCTGATACTTGCGCTGGCATAGCTCAGTCCGCCTAAGCTAGCCGTAGCACCCATGAAGAATTTCTTGGCCACATCGCCGCACTCGATGGTCCAGCGCACACGGCCGTCATAGCCACGGGGAATATAGCAGTAAAGGCTTTGCCACTTGTTGATGAGGTTGGTGCCGATTTCCTCAAAAGCTTCTTGTAGTTTGTCGAAATTGTTGAGGGAGTAAAATTTGTCGTTGTTGGCGTTGTGTGAGAGTGCGCCAAGCACGCGTTCAAAATCGGTATTGGTGCGGTCCACATCATTGCCGCGTATGGCAAGCACATAGCTTTCGATGCCGGCACCACGAATCTTTTCCTTCATGATGCGCTGGTTGACGTGTTGGAAGTAGCGGTGGTCGGTACCTTCGGCGGCTTTACCGATTTTGGGGTCGAACGAGTCGTTGTCGTATCCATCGGTAAAGGCGATAACGTAGTTGCCGTCATACTTCTTGTCGGGGTCGATCTTGAGTTTTGCGGCATATTGTTTCATGTTGTCAAGGCCGCGGTTGATGGCATAATAGAAAGCCGTGCGGTTGTTGAGCTGCAGGGTGTCGATAAACTGGAACATGGCTTTGCGGCTTTCCTTGGTAAGCGGGCGGGGGTCTAGGCTGCGTGTATTCTTCATGGAGTTGAAGCCCACGATGCCGATGTGTACATTGCCGTCGCTCGACTTGTCGATAATCACGTCGATAAATTGCTTGGCAGCATTCTTCAGCTTCACAAAGTCGGCGTCGCCGATAGAAGAAGAGCAGTCGAGCACCAGCATAATGCTCATCACCTTCTGCTGGGTGAAGGCGGCTTCGGCATTTTCCACCTCGCTATCTACCTGCCAGCGTCCGCTATTGTTCTGCCAGCGGTAGAATTTGAGTCCGCAGTTGAAACCTTGCGGGTGTATGGTGGTGGCGTGATCGAACACCAGCTGTACGCCCTTGTCGGTGTCGTGGCCGTAGATGGTATCGCTGTCGGTGAATGTAATTCCTTGGCTGCGAATGTTGTAAAGCTTCCATGGCTGACCTACTTTATTGGGAGTGGACAATTGGCCTTCGATGAAAAATTTGGCCTTGTCGGCTTGTGCCATAGCTGTAAGTGAGAGCAGCATTGCTGCAGCGAGCAGTAAGAGATGTCTTTTCATTGTGTGCATACTTATATAT
>JAGHRY010000174.1 GCA_018066145.1 Candidatus Colimorpha merdihippi
AATACATCTATTTCATCTAAAATACACCTCCACTTTTACCCGGCAAAAAATCGACCCTCCGCCCGCTTGAGACCCATCGAACACCCATGTAGGACCGAAGTAGCGCCGAGGTAGCTCCGACCGCATGTCGGAGCTACCTCGGAGCTACTTCGGTCCTACATGGGAGTTCCATGGGTCTCAAGCGGGCGGAGGGTCGATTTTTTGCCTGGTAAAAGTGGAGGTGTATTTTAGATGAAATAGATGTATTGAATTAATTGATGTATTAACAATATTTAAATATCCTTTCGTGTGATGTGATGGTTGTAATATTGCGCGAAAAGTCGTATGATTGAATATTCGAAATTGTGTGTTATTTCCTCGTAAATAGCAGATATATGTATTGTTTATAAGTAGAACGATTCGATTTTTCAGCAATTGGTATTTTCGTGTTTCTGAGATATCAGGGGGCAAGTTCGTATTGTTGGTTTTTCTTCGGCATGTTTTATTTGATGAACGAATAAATGGAGTATGGGGCTACGTTGCCGAAGTTGGAGGCGGATTGGATTGAAAGGGGGCTGCAAGTTGCAAAAAAATTGATAATATATATTGATTCTTCATTTATATCAATTTTTTTTCGTATCTTTGCTTCCAATAAAGTTAGATTATTATGGATACAATCATCATCTTAGACTTTGGGTCTCAGTACACTCAGTTGATAGCCCGCAAAATTCGCGAGCTCAATATTTATTGCGAAATTCATCCTTTTAATAAAATTCCTGCCCTCACCAGCGATGTGAAGGGTGTTGTTTTTTCGGGTAGTCCCTATAGCTGCAATGCTGCCGATGCCCCTGTGCCCGATATGAGCAATATCAAGGGCAAACTTCCCTTGCTGGCAGTATGCTATGGTGCCCAATATTTGGCTAAATACGGCGGCGGTTGCGTGCAGCAGTCGCAAACCCGTGAGTATGGCCGTGCCAACCTTCAGTTTATCGACAGCACCAATCCCCTCATGAAGGGTATTCCCCAGGGCAGCCAGGTGTGGATGAGCCATGGCGACACCATCGAGCGCTTGCCCGAGGGATACAAGGTGATTTGCTCTACCGATAGCGTGCAGAATGCTGGCTATCAGATCGAAGGTGAGCAGACTTATGCCATCCAGTTCCATCCCGAAGTGCACCACTCGCTTGACGGACTGACGCTGCTGAAGAATTTTGTGGTGGATGTGTGCCATTGCGATCAGAGCTGGACTCCTGCCTCTTTCGTTGAGTCTACAGTGGCAGAACTGAAAGCCAAGTTGGGCAACGATAAGGTTGTGATGGGCCTCAGCGGCGGTGTTGACAGCACCGTGGCAGCCGTATTGCTGCATAAGGCTATCGGCCAGAACCTCCACTGCATTTTCGTGGACAACGGCTTGCTTCGTAAGAACGAGTTCGAGGGTGTGCTGGAATCCTATAAGGGCATGGGCTTGAATGTTAAGGGCGTTGATGCCAAACAGCGTTTCTACAGCCTGTTGGCCGGCGTTACCGAGCCCGAGAAGAAGCGCAAGATTATCGGCAAGACTTTCGTCGATGTTTTCGACGAGGAGTCGAAGCTCATTACCGATGCCAAGTGGCTTGGACAGGGTACCATCTATCCCGATGTAATCGAGTCGAGCTCGGTGAAAGGTCCTTCGCAAACCATTAAGTCGCACCACAATGTGGGCGGTTTGCCCGACTATATGAAGCTGCAGCTTGTGGAGCCCTTGCGCAGCCTGTTTAAAGACGAGGTTCGCCGCGTTGGCCGCCAGCTGGGAATCAAAGAAGAGCTCATTGGCCGTCACCCCTTCCCGGGTCCTGGTTTGGCCATCCGCATTCTGGGCGACATTACGCCTGAAAAGGTTGAAATTCTGCAGAATGTCGACGATATCTTCATCCAGGGGCTGCGTGATCACGACCTGTATGACAAGGTTTGGCAGGCAGGCGCCATACTGCTCCCCATCCAGTCGGTAGGCGTGATGGGCGACGAGCGCACCTATGAACGTGTGGTAGCCCTGCGTGCAGTAGAATCTGTTGACGGCATGACGGCCGACTGGTGCCATCTGCCCTATGATTTCCTGGCCAAAGTGAGCAACGATATCATCAACCGCGTAAAGGGTGTCAACCGCGTGTGCTACGATATCAGCTCCAAACCCCCAGCAACTATCGAATGGGAGTAATCTTTTGGAAAAGAAAAAAATACGAACAACCAATAATAGAGTTATGGTGAAAAGAGTAGCTGTGCTTTTATTTTTGCTGACTGCGGTTTCCAGCCTGTGGGCCCAGATGCCCGGCGGCCGCAGCGTGGAAGTTTCGCATAAGACACAGGTGGTCAACGGCAAGAATTATTTTGTGCATGTTGTTGATCAGGGTCAGACCGTTTATGCCATTGCCCGCGCCTATGGCTTGAAAGAGGTTGAGGCTGTGACGAAGAAGGATGTGCATTTCTTGCAGATTGGCGATACCGTGTGGCTGCCTTGCAAGGGGCAAACCCTGTCGGACGGATATGTGGCTCCGGGTGCTACAGCAGGCGTGAATGCAAATGCCAAAGCCAGCGAGTCGAGTGCTTCAACTGTGGCCGCGGCTGCCGAACCGGTCAATTTGGGCCCCATTGCTACAATCCGCCCCCGAATCAATCCGCAGAGTGTGGTGGTGTCGGTAATGATGCCCCTCAATCTGAGTCAGATGGACAAGATTTCCACTTCGAAGTTTGATGTCGAGCAGCGCGGCAAAACCAGTTACAAAAGTTTGGAGTTCATCCAATTCTACGAAGGTTTGCTGCTGGGCTTGGAGAAGCTGGAGCGGATGGGATACAACGTAACGCTGAATGTTGTCGATGTGGAAGGAACCACCGACGAGGATGTGGAGCGCGCTTTCCGTACGCACAACGTGGCCCAGTCGGACCTGCTGATAGCTATGCTTACTCGCCAGCCATTCGAAAAGGCTGCCCAGCTGGCCCGCGATGCGCAGCTGTTTGTGGTCAACCCCGCATCGGACCGACCCGAAATCGTAAAGGACAATCCTTATGTGTTCAAATGCATGCCTTCCAACGAGGCTTTTGCCAAACGCACGGTGGATGCCATTGCGAGTTCGATGCCTACAGCCCCGATTTACATCATCCATTCTGGCGCCAAGGCCGAAAAGAGTGCCCTCGATGCCCTTACCGCCGAACTGAAGGGCCACGCCAATCTGAATTATACTTTGGTTGATTGGGCTCAGCAGTCGAAGCTGACCAATATGATTAAGAATGGCGAGCGGTCGGTTGTGGTGAGCCTGTATAATCAGGACAAGTCCAAGAACCGGATTTATGCCTCGCAGTTGCTCAACAAGTTGTCGGCTTTCAAGAGCAAGACCCCCTATCTGTTCACTTATGAAGATTGGGCGGTGCAGTACAACGATGTTGATTTCGCCCAGCTGCAGAATCTGAATTATCACACATTCTGCATGGAATGGGACAGAAGCAACAGCCAGCACAAAGATTTTATCGACCTATTTGCCAAGCGCTACAGCACCGAGCCTACCAATGTGTATGCCGGTATGGCCAATGATATTATTTTGTTCTTTGTCAGTGGTATACAGCAAAAAGGTACCGACTTTTTCCGTTCGCCTGTGATTGCTTGTCCTGCCGGCATGATATGCCCGATGTCGTTCTCGCATAGCCGGGCCGACTACGGGTACGAAAACCAAAAGGCCACGCTTTTCCGCATGACCGATTTCCATTTTATTCCACTCCAATGAAGCAGACAACTTTGTGCAAGGAATTTCGACTGACAGGCATGGGCTTGCATTCAGGACGTACGGTAACGGTAACCGTGCGCCCCGCTCTTCCTAACAGTGGAATATCATTCCGTCGCACCGATCGTTTCAATATAGTCACCGTGCCAGCACTGGCAACAGAAGTGTCGGAAACCGCCCGAGGAACCACCATCGGCAAGGGCCGCCACCATATCGCTACTATCGAGCATCTGATGTCGGCGTTGCATGGCTGCCAGATTGATAATGCATTAATCGAGATTGACGGCGGCGAGGTGCCTATTCTCGATGGCTCGGCTCGGCCTTGGTTCGACCACATTATGCGTGTGGGCATCGCCGAACTGGAAGCCGAACGCCGCGTTTTCACGTTCGACGAGAAAGTCCATTTCGAAAACAAGGACACTGGTTCGGTGTATGATGTCGAACCCTCAGACCATTTCTCGGTCGATTGCATTATCGATTTCCCCAAGAGCGTGATTGGGCGCCAGGAGGCTTCGCTCCAGCGGTTCGAACAATACGCTTCGGAAATTTCGGTGTGCCGCACTTTTGTTTTCCTACACGAAATCGAGCCGTTGCTCCACCTCAACCTGATTAAGGGTGGCAGCCTGGACAACGCTTTGGTGTTTGTGAACAAAGAGCTGGGATGCCGGCAGCTGCGCCGATTGGAGCGCACATTCCATAAGGATGCAGCCCAATTGCGGGTGCATGATGGAGTACTTAACACTACAGATCCCTATTTCCCAAATGAACCGGCACGACACAAATTGCTTGATTTTGTGGGCGATGTGCGTCTGGTTGGGGTGCCCATGAATGGACATTTCACCATATACAAGCCGGGGCATAAGGCCAATTCGATTTTTAGCAAATATTTAATAGAATACATT
>JAGHRY010000229.1 GCA_018066145.1 Candidatus Colimorpha merdihippi
GATTCTAGACGGCATCTTTCATATTTTCATTCGGTTACAATGCACCGCATTGCGCCCTCACTCAAATATGAAATCTGCTCGCCAATAATCAAAAATCGTTTGAAAACCAATTATTAGAAGTCACCTAAAGGCAATTTTTAAACAGAACAAGACTACAATATGAAGAAAATCGCACTTCTCGTTTTGACAATGGCTATGGCACTGGCAGCCATGGCCGAGAACAAGCAGCTGTCGGTAATGTTCGGCTACTCATCCTTTTACCTCCCCAGCACTAAACAGGCCTATATAGAGACCTATCTCGACTTCAATGCATGGACCCTGAATTTTGCCAAAGAAGAAGGCCAGGACCAGTATCGTGCCACTGTAGAGGTGGCCATTGTGGTGCGCAAGAACGATTCGGTGGCGTATGTGAAGAAATACGACCTGAAGAGTCCGGCTATTTCCAACCCCGATAAAAACGACTTCACCTTTTTCGATCTGCAGCGTTTCGGGCTGGAAAACGGCATATATGATCTCGAACTGAATTTCCGCGACAAGAACTCCAACCAGCAGCCTTTGGTTTATCGCGACAAGCTGGTGGTGTACTATTCCAGCGACAAGCCCACCATCTCCAACCTGCAGCTGATGGCTTCGGCCACACCCACGGTGCAGGAGAACATGCTGTCGCGCGGCGGATATGATATGGTGCCGTACATCAACGATTTCGTTCCCCAGAGCGTAAGCCAGCTGAATATGTATTTCGAGGTGTATAACCTCAATCGCGAACTGGGCGCCCAAGGCTACACCATCGACACCTATCTGATGAAGCGCGAAAACGGCCAGCGCCTGAACGGGTTCGGCAACACCCTCAGCCGCCCCATTGCCAAGGCAAGCGATCCTATTTACACCAGCATCGATATCGCCCGTCTGCCTTCGGGCAACTATACCCTGGTGGCCGAGGTGCGCAACATGAATGGCGAATCGCTGATGAAGGCCGACCTCAATTTCCAGCGTTCCAACCCCCATGTGGAGGATGATGCCATGACGTCGGATTATGTGGCCGCCTCTTTCGCCGCCCTGATTACCGATAATGAGAAGCTGAATTATTACATCGATGCACTCTACCCCATAGCTTCAACCATGGAAATAGCCTCGGGAAATCAGATTGTAAGGGAAGGCGATGTTGCCGCCAAACAGTCGTATCTGTACCATTTCTGGGTGGCACGCGACCCGCTGTCCCCCGGCGAGAAATGGAACGAATACCGCAAGCGCCTTGAGTATGTGGACGAGCATTTCAGCTATCCCAAGACTCCCGGCTACCGCACCGACCGCGGACGCGTGTATTTGCAGTATGGCGCTCCGGATTATGTGCGCGATGAAAAGAATTTCGTAGGCGCGCTGCGCATTACCGGCAATCCCAAACCCCAAAGCAATTTGGAACATACCAACGAAAGTTCGATGTATAACGATGTGCTCGACCAAGGCTTGGGCCACATCTACTACCTGCCTTACCAGCTGTGGCGTTACAACAACCTGCCTGGCAACGATGCCAACCGCGTGTTCCTTTTCTGGGACGACATGCGCTCGGGATTCTACAAGCTGCTCAACAGCAATGCCGTGGGCGAGATCAACACCCCCTTCTGGGAACGCATGCTCAGCCAATACCAGCTGCCTGAGGAGGCAGAGGGCCAAGGCGAGGTGGGAAAACAGTTCAGCCGCGGTTACTAACAGTTTGTTTGCCTTATCGTGAGACTGCTCTCCGACATATTGTTCCCCATCGTATACTATTTGGTGCGCTATCGCCGGCAGGTGACGCGCACCAATCTGCGTAATGCTTACCCCGAGAAAAGCAGCGCCGAGCTCGGCCGCATCGAGCGGGAATACTACCGCCATATATGCGACCTGCTGGTGGAGGGGCTGCACAACCTCTACTGCCATCCGCGAAGCATCATGCGCCGCTACCGCTGCGAAAACCGCCAGCTGGTAAACCAGTATTACGAACAGGGACAGAGCGTGGTGCTGATATCGTCGCACTACAACAATTGGGAATATATGGTTTCCTCGCTCAATTTCCAGCTCATGCACTTGGGCATCGGGGTGGGAAAACCACTTAACGATAAATCGGTGGCAGGCTATATCACCCGCCGGCGCAGCCGTTTCGGCACCGAAATCGTAGGCCCCGACAATGTGCGGCAAACTATTGACTATTACCAGAAACACCATGTGCCCTGTGCCTACATGATGCTCAGCGACCAGTCGCCCAGCAACGAGCACAAGAGCTATTGGACCCTCTTTATGCATCAGGAAACACCGTTCCTGTATGGCGCCGAATATTTTGCCCGCAAATATGATCTGCCCGTGATCTATTACGAGGTGACCAAAGAGCGACGCGGCCATTACAAGGTGCGTTTTGAACTGCTCTGCGACAAGCCCTCGAAGGTGCCGCAATACACCATTACCGCCCGGTATGTGAAGCGTCTGGAACAAACCATCAGCCAGGCTCCGCAATACTGGCTTTGGTCGCATAAGCGCTGGAAAAGAAAACGCCCTTCGGACATGCCGCTGAATGTGAGCTAGCCTCAAATCTTGTTTTCAGAAAACCTTTAAAATCGATAGAATAACAACCAATTCGCTCATGAAAATTGCAGTAGTCATACTCAACTGGAATGGAAAGAAAATGCTGGAGAAGTACCTCCCCTCGGTAACGGCCTACACAACCGGCGATGCCGAGGTGGTGATTGCCGACAACGGCTCTACCGACGACTCCATCGAATTTCTCCGCACCCATTACCCCACGCTGCGTATTGTGCAGATGGACAAAAACTATGGGTTTGCCGAAGGCTACAATCGTGCCTTGGAACAGATTGAGGCCGACTATTATGTGCTGCTGAACGACGATGTGGAGGTGACACCCAATTGGATTGAGCCGGTGATAGCCCAAATGGAGTCGAACAGGCTTACCGCCATCTGCCAGCCCAAACTGCTGATGGACACGCAGCGCGACACCTTTGAGTATGCCGGTGCTGCCGGTGGATTTATCGACAATTACGGCTACCCCTTCTGCCGCGGCCGCATTTTCAACACCTTGGAGAAAGATCATGGCCAGTACGACGATGCCTGCGAGATTTTTTGGGCGTCGGGAGCTGCCATGTTTGTTCGCGCTCAGGTGTGGAAAGAACTCGGCGGACTGGACGGCGATTTCTTTGCCCACATGGAGGAAATCGATTTCTGCTGGCGTGCCAAAAACATGGGCTATAATGTGGAGTATTGCCCCCAATCGGTGGTGTATCACCTGGGCGGCGGCACCTTGCCCAAAACCAATCCCCGCAAGACCTACCTCAATTTCCGCAACAATCTGTCGATGCTTTACAAGAATCTCCCCTTGGGCTATCGCACCTATGTGCTTACGATTCGCTGGGTGCTCGACTGGGTGGCTGCATTGAAATTCCTGGTGGGCGGCAGCAAGGCCGAGTGGTCGGCTGTTTTTGAAGCTCATAGGGATTTCCGCAAAGCCAAATCCCAATTGAAAATAAAACGCGCCGCCATTGAGCAGAAGAAGGTGAGCTGCGTGTTGCCCGATTTGCTTCTGGTGAAGTACTATCTGGGCAGAAACAAACATTTTTCGCAACTCGATTTCAAAAAGATATAATACACCCATCGTCCTTTCGCACCCGAAAGATGACGCATATACTATCCGACTAATAAAAATACAATAATACTATGAGAAAAGTACGCGTACGTTTCGCACCTAGTCCTACCGGCCCGCTGCATATCGGCGGAGTCCGCACGGCTCTTTACAACTACTTATTTGCCCGCCAGAACGGCGGCGACATGATTCTGCGTATCGAAGACACCGACCAAACCCGTTTTGTTCCCGGTGCCGAGGCCTATATCATTGAGGCTCTGGAATGGCTGGGTATCCAATTCGATGAAGGTGTGCATGTGGGTGGCAACTATGGCCCTTATCGCCAAAGCGACCGCAAGCCTATGTACCGCCAGTATGCCGACCAGCTGATTCGTGACGGCTGGGCTTACTATGCTTTCGACAAACCCGAGGCTTTGGATGCCAAACGTAAAGAATACGAGGCTCAGAAGAAAACCTTCCAGTACGACTGCAACACCCGCGGCGAGATGGAAAACAGCCTTTCGCTCCCGGCCGACGAGGTGCAGCGCCGTTTGGAAAGCGGCGAGCCTTATGTGCTCCGTTTCAAATTCCCCGACAATATCGATATTACCGTTCACGATATGATTCGCGGCGATGTGACGATGAATTCACGCCTGCTCGACGATAAGGTGCTGTTCAAGTCCGATGGCATGCCCACCTACCACCTGGCCAATATCGTCGACGACCACCTGATGGAGGTTTCGCACGTCATCCGCGGCGAAGAGTGGCTCCCTTCTGCTCCCCTGCATGTGATGCTGTATAAGGCTTTTGGCTGGGAGGATACCATGCCCCAGTTTGCGCACCTCCCCCTGCTGCTCAAACCCGACGGCAACGGCAAGCTGAGCAAGCGCGACGGCGACCGACTGGGTTTCCCCGTGTTCCCCCTCGACTGGCACAATCCTGCCACCGGCGAGATTTCCAGCGGCTATCGCGAAAAAGGCTATCTGCCCGAGGCCGTGGTGAATATGCTGGCCCTGCTGGGTTGGAATCCCGGTAACGACCAAGAAATGATGTCGATGGACGAGCTGATCAAACTTTTCTCTGTGGAACATATCAGCAAGAGCGGCGCCAAATTCAATGTTGAAAAAGCCAAATGGTTCAACCACGAATATCTGCAGCTGTGCAGCGACGAGCGCATTGCCGAGATGTTCGAGCCCCAGCTGAAGGAACATGGCATCAGCGCCGACCACGGTTATGTTGTAAAGGTGTGCGGAATGATGAAGGAACGCATCTCGTTCCCCGCCGAACTATGGGACCAGACCCATTATTTCTTTGTGGCTCCTACCGAGTACGACCCCAAAGCTGTTAGCAAGCGTTGGAAACCCGGCATGACCACCCACATGGCCAAAGTGATTGAGATTCTCAATACCGTTCCTTTCGAATACGACGCCATCCACAAGGCGCTGCTTGAGGATTACATCAAGGGCAACGAGCTCAACATGGGCCAGATCATGAACTCGCTGCGTCTGGCCGTAGTAGGAACCACCGTGGGTCCCGATATGCTTACCCTGGTGATGACTATCGGCAAGGAAGAAACCATTGCCCGCGTGCAGCGTGCCATCGATACCATTGGCGAAGTGGAAGCTTAATTATTTTTGATTAACAATTTAAATTCATTCAGATAAATGGAAATCAATCAAGATTTGAATCAGCCTGTTGACAACAGCGTTGAAAATAACACTGAAGAAACTCCCAAGGAGCAGTTCGTCCCCCAGGCAGAAGCCCCCAAATGCAATGCCGACGAGTGCCAGCCCGCTCAAAAGAAATGTCATAGCCACATCAGTTTGATGATTTTGAATATCGTGCTTCTGATTGGCTTGGTGGTGCTGTATTTCCTTCATTTCACCGGCAAGGGCGCTCCTTCGAGACATAATCCTTCTGCCTCGATGCCCGCCATCGCTGAAGATGGCCAGCTGAAAGTGGCTTATGTCGACAGCGATACCCTGCTGGCAAAATACCAATATGCCCTCGACCTTCAGGAAGATCTTAACCGCTACAAAGAGGCTCAGGAGAAGAGCTATCAAGACCAGATGATGAAATTCCAGAAAGATTATCAGAATTTCATTCAAACTGGCGAAAACATGACCCTGAGCCAGCAGCAGGCCAAGGAGGCCGAGCTGAAACAGCGTGCCGAAAAACTATCTACCCTCGAAGCCGAACTTACCAGCAAGGTGCTGCAGAAACAGATGGATTCCAACATCGAGCTGCTGAACCGCATTTTTGCCTTTGTGCGCGAATATAATGCCGACAACCAGCAGTTTGACGTGATTCTCCGCCACACCTTCAACGACAGTCCTACCCTCTATGTCAACCCCGCCATGGATATCACCGACGAGATTATCGAAGGTTTGAACAACGAGTATAAGTCTGTTAAAGCTAAGAAGAAAGCAAACAAATAATTTTTTCTTTTTTTTGATATTCAAAGGCCGAGTTCTTCCCCAGAGCTCGGTTTTTTGTATGCCTGGTATTTCTTCGTTGCCAAACCTCGTCGCAATCCGCGGCCAATGGAGTTGGCCCTTTTAATATTTTGCCGAATTTGCTATATCGTTGCTATGGCGAAGTAGTTCTGGAGTGCCTCCGCTCCAGCTTCGTTGTTTCTCCGTTCTAGAACGAACAAACAACGGACCCACTCCCCATCTACCCCTGAGTTACCTCAAAAGATACCCCGATTGAAATAAAAATTATTGTTTATAATTGATTGAAAATAAATAGTCAAGGCGAGAATTACGCATCCATTCAGATGCAGATTCTCGCCTTGGTGATGTAAAGATTTATACTACAGTATGACTACTTTTTGAGCAGGTGCATCGCCCAAACGAACCATGTATACGCCAGCAGCAGGCATGGAGTATTCGCTGGATTCACCGGCTATGCCGTCGCTCCAGATTCGGCCGCTCATGTCGTAGATGCGTACAGGCATGCCTTGGGCGCCCGTGATGGTGATTACATTGCTGTTGACAGAAATCACGGGGCTGGCATTCTCGGTTTGATCGATCGATTGGGGAGGAAGAGCTTCGAAATAGGCTGTATAGGTGGCGTTGGCAGTAACAGTGATGATGCGGGGATTGGTAGTATTTCCATCCTGCCAACGAACGAATCGATAGCCTTGTTTGGGAGTGGCAGTGAGGGTGGCCGTACTGCCGGCAACATAGGTGCCGCCGCCCGATACCGAACCCATCTGGTTGTTGGCAGAAGTGGCGGTGATGGTGTAGGTAGTAGCTGCTTCGATGCTGATGTCATCGATAATAAGGGCTACGCCGTCGTTATCGACATGTTCGAATACAATATATACTTCGCGTCCGTCATAGCTGCTGAGATCGATCGTGTAGAGGGTGTAGCTGGCAGGCACCGAAGTGCGAGTGAGAAGGTCGATATTGAAAGATGAGGTGGTGGTGTATTCGCCAACGCACAGTCTGACGCGCAAATCATCAAGGAAGTTCTCATTGTATGATTTGGCATAGAATTTCAGTTGGTATACTCCCGAAGAGGGTATTGCCAGCTTGGGCGTAATCAGGTAGTCGTCGGCATGCAGGTCGGTATTGTCGATATAGGTGATGGAATAAACCGAATTGTTGCCTGAGTGGGCATGCTCTGCATTATTGAGCGTGCTCCAGCAGTAGCCGTCGCCATCGTGGTCGTAAATCTGCCAACAGTCGGCGCCATTTTCAAAGCCTTCATGCCAGGGGAAATGGGTAATAGTGCAATCGACTGTTTCTTGAACGAAATAGGCTGTATAGGTGGCATTAGCTGTTACAGAAATGGTGCGGGGATTATTGGAGTTGCCGTCCTGCCAATGATCGAATGCATAACCTGCATTGGGCAGTGCAGTAAGGGTGGCTGTAAAGCCTGCTGGATAGCTGCCGCCGCCAGACACGCTGCCGTGGGCGGGATTGCTGGAAGCGGTGGTGATGGTATAGGTGGTGGTGCTGTGGTTGAAACCGCCAAGTGCATTTATCTTACCATGTCCCCAGGTGTTGCTACCGTTTGCGGGAATGGTGCCGGTGTAGCTGTCGGTAATGGCAGAGGAGCGAAGCAGTTGTTTTGCAGTAGCGATTGAGAGTGATGGATCGTATTGGAGCCAAAGCGCCAGTATGCCGGTAGCGACGGGTGTAGCCATTGAGGTGCCCTGCATCATAAAATAGTATTCGGTGTGGCCGCTATAAGTGACGGAATAGGCACCATAAGGACTGGTGCTGTAGGTGTAATTGGGGTCGTAGCGGTTGCTTGATGAGCAAATGTACTGTCCGGGTGCTGTAATATCGGGTTTGCATCGGTTGTCCAGTGTAGGACCGAGGGATGAGAAGTTCGCAATATCATTCACAGTTGAATAACTAGCGGAGTACCAGTTTCCGTCGAGCGCCTGCCAGCTGTTTCGGGTAGTGTAGGCACCCACGGTAATCATCGAATTGCCTACGCCGCCTATTTCTCCTACAGAGTAGTTGCTATTGCCATCCACAACGATGGAGAATCCGCCATTGATAAATGTTCCTTGGTTGCACCATCCGTGAACCGTATTGGTGGTGTTGGAGTAAACGATAATGCAGATACGCTGGTTATTGGATGTTTGGTTGGAACTGTTGAGGACAAGGGTGATGTTGGGTCGGTTGTTGAAAGCATTGGTGCTGCTAGCGTATACGGTGAATGAGGTGGATTCGCCATCGTTATCGGTAAGGGTGAAGTTTTGTGTGGTATTGCTTGATGATAGATAAAGGCTGGAGGCATCTTCGAACGCACCGCTTGCATTAACAATGCCTACCTCGATACCGAATGTGGTGTTGGGCGAACCCCAGAAGTCAACAGCGTCATGATTGAATGAAGAACCGTCCCAGTCGAGTATGGTATACAGGAGGGTGTCGCTGCTAGAAAAAGTTTTGCTGATGTGAAGATTGTCGTTACCTTCATTACCTGCAGCACCAACAAGAAGAAGTCCGTTAGGGTGAAGTTGGGTGAAATTGTCGCATTGGCGGTCGAACGAGGATGTGCCGTCATGTGGACCCACGTGGCTGCCTATACTCATATTGATGACACAGGGTTTATTGACAGACGCGGCATAGTTTTGAATATAGGTGATGCCATCGTAGATGCTGGTGGAACTCATGGTAGTGGCAACCAAAACAATGTCGGCTTCAGGAGCCATGCCCCTGTATTGGCGTGCGTTGATTCCGCCGCTTCCGGCTGCGATGCCGGCCACATGCGTGCCGTGGGAGTTGTCGTTTTGGCTGTATTCTGCTGCCAGGATAGCGGATTGGGTGGTAAGTTCCTTACCATACGAATATCCTGTAGGGTGAGGACCTGTTGTTGCGTTTTGGTCCCAAACTCTTTTCACGCGGTAGGTGGTTTCGGTTGAATCGTAAAAGGTGGGGTGGCCATATTCGAATCCGCCATCGATAATGCCCACAACCACGCCATTGCCTTTGTAGGCTTGGGTGAGTCCGGTTCCAGTGCCGTTGTATACTTGGTTGACATTGGTGGCCGTGCGGGCCAAATCGTTTCGTGGCGAACTTTTTATACCTGCATCAAGCCATGAGCAAAGTCCCGACTGGGCAAGGGCGACAAATTGCCTGAGGGGGATTTGGGCGGTATATTGTTTCGCCTGAGCTTGGGTCAGTTTTACACCATATTGCATAAGAGCGTTGGGGGTTACCCCTTCGGCCAAAATGATAAAAGCGGACACATAAGGCTCATCGTCGATGGTGGTAAATGCATATTTCTCTCGTAGTTTGTCTTTGGGAGTCAATTGTGATACCAGGTCAGCAACAAGGAAAGCACTTGTGCTTGAGATGCCTTGTGTTGAAATAATCGACTGCTGATTGCTTGCAACAGATATAGTTGGAGGCTTCAGTTGGACATTCTGCGCCAGAAGGCTCAAAAATGCCAATAATGCAATAAATAATAGCGATATTTTTTTCATTGTTTTAATTATAATAAATAGATTTCGGTATAGAAATATCGATGTGTAATGCCAAGCCGGATTGGATGAATGCCAAATATTTGCGTGTGGGGATATAGGCCGAGGCAGTTTGTCCTGTGCGGCTGTTGAATCGGAGGTGATATGGCTTTAGGTTGCCGTCGGTAGCATCGGGAGACAACTCGATGGTTGCAAGCACATGGTAGCGTCGGCGTAGGCGTTTGAGGTCGAATTGGTTGATAGTTGCCTGGTCTTTCGGTCGGATATCGCGATTCATTTCGCTCAATACATTGGCAAGCAGCTGTGCTTGCATCGAAAGTATAGGGTTATTGGTTGGTGTGTCAGATTCGGCCACCTTATTCAGTTGCGGAGGATTGAAAGGCTTGTCTTGTGCTCCAACCCCCAAAGGCAACAGGAAGAATAAGGGTACGAGTAGTATCGTTTTATTTGTCATCAGCGCTATTGGATTTGAAAAGACGAATATTGTGTTATTGATAAAGGTGTATCACTGTATGCCATGCCCAATTTGGGAATGTAGGCGTGGGATTAAACGCGGAGTTTGAGGCCCGCGAAGATTACTTCAGGGTTGAACTGGAATAGCGCGGCCATTTCGCCTGCCATGGAGAAGCCGCAATGCTCGCAACCGCCCCCTTCTCCGCAAACGGGAATGGGGTGTTTGCTGCCGTCGGTGAGGATGTAGTTGGTCATCCAGCAGCGTTTCTTGAATTCGAGGCGTTTCATGTTGCGCAGTCCCACGCAGGTGTTCATTACCGGATAACCTTTCTTTTTGTATGCGATAATGGTGTCAATCACCCGCTCTCGATCGGCTTGGGGCAGGGTGAGGTATTCAGTGCCGGGGAATTGTGTGTGGAAATTGAAGGAAATCTGATGGATATACGGACTCTTCTTGACATATTCCAATACTTCTTCGACACAAGCTTGGTTGAGAGTGTTTACTGACATCGAAACGCTGAGAGCCTTATGGTTAGATGAGGCAATGTTTTTCTCCAGTCGTTCGAATGTGCCTTCGCCACGTACGCTATCGTGGTATTTGCCAATGCCGTCGAGACTCACCCAGATGGAGTCGGCATGACTGTTGGGGAAAGGCTTTTGAGCATTGGTGGTGATGGTGCAGGAGTAGAAGCCCAGCTGGTGAGCCAGATCGCATAAGTCGTCGATGGTTTTGTCGCCGTCGCGCCACAAGAACGGCTCTCCCCCTTCGAAATCGACAAAACGAGAGCCGATAGAGAGGCAGTAGAGCAATTCTTCTTTAATCTGCTCGTAGCTTTTCGAGAGGGGATTGGTATGGTTGTATACCGAACAATGTTTGCAGCTAAGGTTGCAGCGATCGCTGATAAACAGAACGCTCTGCATGGGCGCTCTGCGACCGAAGAATTTGGCACGTACAAACCATTGTGCCAGATAGCACATCTGTGATATTTTGTTAGCCATAGTGATTATTTAGATTAGAAGATGAGTAGCAGAATTTTCACAACAATAACGATAAAGCAGAAGCCGCTGACGATATTGCGGGCCGTAAGCCAGCGGATGAGAAACCAGTCTAATCCGGTTTTTCTCACATTCTCCCAATTGGGCAGCATGGGTCCAAGCATTTTGCGCGGGTGGGCCAGTTCGGCCTCGAAATCGGCCTGGCGTTGGAATTGGATCAGCGACCAGAAGAGCCATATAGGACGCGGAATCACCAGCAGCACGGCTATGTATCCCCAATGGCAGTAGCCTATAATGGCGGCGACAATGATGATGACGAATGGGAGAAAGTTGAGCACAAAACTCATCACAAGGTTGGCTTTGGGATAGTGGAGCAATCCGGCCAAGGTGAGCTTGTCGGATTCCTTGTCGCCTTCAAGATCAATCATGCTGTGGGTGAAAAGGATGTTGACCACCAGAAGTCCTACGGGAACGGCAATGGAAAGGATGCTCCAGTCGAGTTCGCCAGCAGCAGCCCAATAGGTGCCGAGCATCAGCAGGGGTCCAAAGATGATACCTGTAACTACTTCGCCCATGCCCCAATAACAGAATTTGATTGGGGGCGCCGAATAGAAGAAACCCATGAGTCCGGCAGCCAGCGCAATCCACAGGATGCTCCAGCCACGCTGCCAAGCCACGATGACTCCGCAAAGTAGTGCAATCAAAGAGATGATGGCGATGGCACAGCGGAGTTTGCCTAAAGTGGCAGAGCCGTCGGTGAGGTAGGGATATTTGGCCGTGTAGGCCTTGATGCCGCGGCGAACCACCTTCTCGCGGTCCTTGAGCATATCGGCCTTATAATCGAAATAGTCGTCCAGGAGGTTAGTGGATAGGTGAGCTGCGCATACGCCGATTACGGCAAGAATCGAAATCCACCAACTGAAATTGGTTGAGCTTATTGCCATGACTACGGTGAGTATAGCAGGCATGAGACTTTGCATGAGGCTAGTGTATCTAGCATTCGAGAGCCATTTCTTAATCATATAAAAGGATGTTGTGAATGAACCTTATATCGCTTCGCAGTTTTTATTGCTCGCGCATAAATATATATTAATTCATTATTTAATTATTACTATTGATGTAATTTCCCCAAATTGAAAAATAAAGGGCTGGCCATTGCCAACCCCTTATTTTTTATCGAACAAGGGTAACTGTTCCCTTGACTCGATATTCTGATACCGAGCCTGCTCGGGAATATGTGATCACATAGGGATAAGCTCCTGTGGGCAAGGGGTCGCCATTGCGACTGCCGTCCCAAGCAAAGTGTTGGTCGTCGCTCTCGAACACCAGCAAACCGCGGCGGTTGAATATGGCAATATGGAATTTGTCCATCTGGCTGGGGCAGATTACCGAGAAGGTGTTGTTGGTAGTTTTGTTGGGAGTGAAAATATTGGGACGATAGAAACCGAAAGTGTCGATATCGATGCAGAAACTGGTGTCGGCAGCGCATCCGAGTTCGTTCATGCTCTTAAGGGTAACGCAGTTGCTGCCCTCCATATAGATATCAAAATGGTGGGTGACGCTCTGGCCCGAAGTGCGTACGCTGTCGCCGAAGATCCATTGCGAGCTGGAACGGTTGATAGAATTATCGGTAAAGTTCACTACGGGTACTTCAGTGTCGATATAATGGGGCGAGTAATTCAAATCGAGGATGGGGAGTTCGACGCGCTGAACAAGCACGCTGATGGCAGCAATATCGCAGCTGTCGGCAGCATAGCCTACCAGGTAGTAGCGGGTATCCTGCATGGGATGAACATGGATAGTCTGATTGTTCTTCTGCCATTCGAGGTCGGGGTCTACAGGCGAGGACGACCATTCATACCACAGTGCTCCATTGCCGGTGAGCGATACCGAGTCGCCGGGGCAGAATTTGCCGCTCTTAGGATTCATGGTGATGGATGTGGTAAGCAGGTGAACATTCACCGAATCCCAAGCCACGCAGCCAGCCTGTGCCATAATCTTCAAATAGTATTTTGTTACCAGCTGGTTGGGGCGGACAAACAGGGTGTTGCCAGTGCAGATGGGCTGTTCGCCAGCCTGGTTGCGATGGCGGTACCATTCGAACGTGCAGCCAGACACCGGGGTAGAGGCAACCACGTGGGTTTCGTGGCCATTGCAGATGATGGTGTCGTTGCTATAGTGGATTTCGGGATCGTGGAAGAAATAAATGGTGTCGTACGAGGTATCGCTGCAGCCGTATTGGTTGGTGGTAATCAGCATTAGGGGATTGGCAAAAGAATCGAAGCTGCGCATCACAACGGCAGTATTGTTCAAGGTATTGCCAGGAATCTGACTGTTGATGACAGAATCATTGAAAATCCACTGGCGAGAAACAATATTCTCGGTAAGGTCGGTGAGGGTGGCCTGCTCGCCTACGCAAAGGGTTCGCTTGTCGATAGTGTAGTTGTTGCTGGGAGGCAGAATGGGCTGCACCTGGAAGGTTTTGGAAGTGTAGCAGGAAGAATCCTCGGTAATCATGGTCAGTTTCACGGCATGCACGTTCATGTCGGAGAATTTGAAGGAGCTGATTCTGCCGTATACGGTTCCAATCAGAGGAGTGTCATCTGAACTGCCTTCGTATACATCCCAGCGGGTGATGCTGTCGACCAGATGGGGGGCATCGGGACCCTGATAGCGAATCTGGCCAAGGCCTTCGAAGGATACGGTGCTGTCGCAGTTGGGGGTGAAGCTGGCGTTGATGATAGGCTTGGTGTTACTAACGGTGGCATACAATACCGACTGGAATGGTTTTGCGGGGTCCATAGCCGAGGTCATAACGCATTTGTATGTGGTGGTGCCGACGGTATCGCCTGTATTGGTGATGAAGTCGGCAAGCTGCGATACATATACGTTGTTTGCGCTGGAAGCCTGCACCTGGCGGAAGGGGAGGGCATTCATTACATCGAGATTGGAGGTGTTGCCGCCGTAGCCGGTAGAAGATACGTACCAGGTGTATGAAATCAGGCCTTCGGGAGCACGCAGGGTGTCGATAGCGGTGGAGGAACCGCCGGGGCATCCCGAAGTGGTAATGGTCATAGGCTGGCAGTCACCAGCGATATAAGCATAGATGGGGTCGACATCGTAGATGCAGTCGGAAGTGTACATCTCCACGCGTACCGAGTCGTATATGTAGTTCAGCAGGCTGATGGCCACGCGGGTCCAGGGCTTGTAGCAGTAGCCGCAGTACGTGGCACCTGCTGACTGGCCGGGACGTCCTGCCACCCAAGGATCCGATACGGAACCATTGTTTACGGGAGGTGCGGGCACGTTAAACCAAAGGCTGTCGGTGAGGGGGAAATTGTTCCATTGTCCGGTAGTATTGTTTTTACCAACTACGCGAATGGTGAATTCGCCAGCCTGCTGGGGGGTGTGGGTGTACATGCACGCCACAACGGCATAGTCGATAAAGAGCAACGCATTCTGCGAGGTTACCTGCATGGTGTAGAATAATGCCTCGGAACCTTTGTTATTGCCATCGGTAGAGATGCTGTTGACGCAGGTGCCGGTAGCCATCATATCGCCCAGTCGGATGCTGGTATTGTGTCCGGGAGGAATGCGCTGCATGCCTTGTCCGGCGCTGTTGATGGTGAACTCGTCGAGTCCGGCATCGGCCGAAGTGTAGATGCTGAAACGGTGGTCGTGGCCATCGAACAGAGTGCAGTGGTTGCACGATCCGCAGCGGTGCTGGCAATATCCAGAATAATAAGTGCTGGAAAGAATGTTGGCACCGCGAATGGCGGTCTTGTTAGCGCGCGAGCAGGTGCTGAGCACGTTGGAACCTGTGCTGCCGCCACTGCCTGAAACGCGGTCGCCTACGCGAGCGGACCAAGAACCCTTTCCGCCAGGGGTGGCATTGAAATTGGTGGGGTTGTGGAGTCCGGGGCAGGCATTGTTTACCTGGGCCATCATCGAGCTGGCTCCTAAGCAAAGGATTGCTGCTAATAATAGTAG
>JAGHRY010000170.1 GCA_018066145.1 Candidatus Colimorpha merdihippi
ATAAAATACAAATACAGAAAGACATGAATTACGATTTGATCGTTATCGGAAGTGGCCCTGGTGGCTACGTTGCAGCCGTAAAGGCTTCGCAATTGGGAATGAAAACCGCTGTTGTGGAACGCGAAAATGTGGGCGGCATCTGCCTCAACTGGGGCTGTATCCCCACCAAAGCACTCCTGAAGAGCGCACAGGTGTTTAACTACATCAACCATTCTGCCAATTACGGCGTGGCCGCTCAGCCCGTGGAGGCCGACATTACCGCTATGGTGCAGCGCAGCCGCGGCGTGGCCGAAACCATGAGCAAGGGTGTGCAATTCCTGCTGAAGAAGAACAATGTGGATGTGATTATGGGAACTGGCAAAGTGATGCCCGACCACAAAGTGGCTGTTACCGATGCCGAAGGCCAGGTGACCGAATACGAGGCTAAGAATATCATCATTGCCACCGGTGCCCGCAGCAAGGTGATGCCCAGCATGCCCCAGGACGGCAAGCACATCATCGGCTATCGCGAAGCACTCACCCTGCCTTTCAAACCCAAGAGTATGGTGGTTTGCGGCAGTGGCGCTATCGGAAGCGAGTTTGCTTTCTTCTATCAGAGCATTGGCGTGCAGGTGACCCTGGTTGAATTTATGCCCCAGATCCTGCCCAACGAGGATGAGGATACCGCAGCCCAAATCAGCCGCAGTTTCCGCAAGATGGGAATGAAGGTGATGGCCAGCGCCAGCGTCGAGAAAGTGGACATCGATGGCGATATCTGCCATGTTACCATTAAGGACATGAAGAAAAACACCGAGGTGGTGGTAGACTGCGACCGGGTGCTGAGTGCTGTAGGCGTGGTTACCAACCTTGAAAACCTGGGCTTGGAAGAAACCGGCATCGCTTTCGAGCGCGGCAAGATTGGCGTTGACGACTACTACCAGACCAATGTTCCCGGATACTATGCTATCGGCGACGTAGTGCACGGTCCCGCATTGGCTCACGTGGCCAGCGCTGAGGCTATCTGCTGCGTAGAGCACATGGCCGGCCACACCCCCAAACTGGTCAACTATTCCAATATCCCCGGCTGCACCTACATCACCCCCGAGGTGGCCAGCGTAGGTCTTACCGAAAAGAAGGCTGCCGAAGCCGGCAAGGAAGTGCTGGTGGGCAAATTCTTCTTCAAAGCTAGCGGCAAGGCTACCGCAGCAGGCAACAACGATGGTTTCATCAAGATGATCATCGACAAGAATACCGACGAAATCGTGGGATGCCACATGTGCGGCGACAATGTCACCGAGATGATCGCCGGTATCGTTACCGCACGCGAGAACGGCCTCACCGCCAAGCAGGTGGCTGGTGCCATCCATCCCCACCCCACCATGAGCGAAGCCGTGATGGAGGCTATCGAGGCTGCTTACGGTTGCGCCATCCATGGCTAATTGTTGGATTAACAGCATCAGATTTGAAAATTAATTAACCAATAAAAATAAGGGCGAAAGGTGCTGCCCGCAGCCTGCCGATAGAGGCAAGTGCCCCGGACAGCACCCATCGCCCAAAATCGAACATTAAAACGCTACTAAATGAAACTGTTGACTAAAAGTCGTAAGAAGGCTGCCAGAAACATGTATGTGAAGGTGTCGAACCACTATCAGCCCTCCACATTTGGCGTTAGAGGCAAATACGAGACTGAGTATAAGACTGGCCAGTATATGGAGTGCGGAACTCCAGGTACGGGATTCTTTATTCGCAGCACCTCAAGCCATGCATACCGCGAATACTGCAAATTGATGCGCAAGAAACAGCAAAATTCATACTGGGATTTTGTTTTTGGCAAAGAGTTTGATTTTAATAAAGAAATGGAACGTGCCGAAAAGGCTTTGAGCGAATGCCATGACGAATTGCGGTCTCAAATCCTTGAGTCCTATCTGAATGTGCTTCCCTTGGCTATGGAGGCTTTAGAAGGCGAAAAGATTCTGGAAGCCGTGAAGGCTCTGGCTCACAAGCGTCATAAGACCACTACTTATCAGAAAGAAGTGATGACGTCGTACAAATCGTCAATCTCGCGTTTGCGTCACGACTGCCGCGAATTGCAGCTCCATCAATCCAACCTCTGTTCTGAAGAACAGTACAATCGTTTCTCGCATGTGGTTATTCCGTTTACCAATCTCTGCTCCAGCCGTCGTATATGGCATTCGAGAGAGGTGTCGGTGAAGAATCTGTCGAACACCTTCAAGCAGGTATATTTCGATATGGGTATCTTCAATTATATCCAGATGCCCCTCATGACCCCCATGATGCGCGACAGCCAGGGCTCCACTTATTGGCTGTATCCCAAATTCCTGGTGGCAGCACGCGATGCCGTTGATTTCGATGTGTATCCCCTCACCAGTCTCAGCTTCCTTTTTCGACAGGTTCCTTATGAGAATATCTCATCGATGATATTGGACAGCTATGCCGATTCCAGTTTCAGCGAGTCTTCCGGATCGTCTCACCACCACCAGCATGTGCAGCGCCGCAATTATGAAGAATTCGGCAGCGGATTGCTCGTGAATGGCGAAAATGATAGCATTAATGAGAAAACCGAGGAGGAAGAAACTCACCGCGAACGTGTGGTAGCCGAACTGTACATCCCCGAAATAAAGCTTCGTTATTATGCTCGCGACGTAAAGGCAATGAAGCACTTCGTCGATGCGTTGAACGATTACATTAAAGAGGGTATCGACCTCTAATGGCGCATGTTTAAGAAGAAATACATATACCGTTTTAATCCCCACACGCTTTCATACGAGCGGGTGGAGGCTACGTTGAAGGACCGTTTGAAGCGGATTTCGTCGACAGTGGCCCTTGGCTTGGTATTGGGCGTGATTTTTACGATTATAGCATTCCAGCTTATTGATTCACCCAAAGAACGTATGCTTGAGGCCGACATCAGCCAGTATCGCCGTGCGTTGGCATCGCTCAACCACAGCGTCGACCGATGCAATCGGGTGCTGGCAGATATCGAGGATAGGGATAGCGCCGTATATCGCACTATTTTTGGCGCGGCTCCGGTAAGCAGCAGCAAGCGCAGGCCCGCCTCCGCCGACTACAGCAAGTTGGAAGGACGTGCCAGCAGTAGGCTGATTATCGACACCAAGCGTCGTATCGACACTTTGGAACAGCGCCTCTATGCCCAGTCGGTTTCGCTGGACGATATCTACCGAATGGCTGGCACCAAAGAGCAGCGCATGGCCTCCATGCCTGCCATTATGCCCATTAAGAAAAACCAATGCAGCCTGGTGTCGGGTTACGGTATGCGCTACCACCCCATTCTCCACTACCGACGTATGCACACAGGTGTTGACCTTACGGCGGCGGCAGGCACCCCGGTGTACGCTACCGGCGACGGCACCGTCACTCTGGCGGGGCGCGGAGGCAACATGGGCGGCTATGGTGTGGCTATCATCATCAACCACGGCTACGGCTTCCAAACCCTCTATGCCCACCTCTCGCAAGTGCAGGTGCGCCAAGGGCAGAAGGTGAAACGCGGCTACTTGATAGGCAATGTGGGACGTACCGGTCTTTCCTCGGGCTACCATCTCCACTACGAGGTGATACAGAACGGCAATAAGGTGAATCCCGTGTATTTCTTTTTCAACGACCTCACTCCCGAGGAATACGACGGCGTGCTTGAAGCTGCCTATTCCGAAAACCAATGCCTGAGCTAGTCTCTGGCAGCAATGGTGATAAATACGAAAAGACAATAAGAAACACTAATTAGAATAGAAAGACGATTTGAAAATAAAGATTGACGATAATGCTGGATTCTGTTTCGGCGTGGTGAAAGCTATCGGCACCGCCGAGGAAGAGCTGTCTCGCACGGGCACACTTTATTGCTTGGGCGATATAGTGCATAATAATGCCGAAGTTCACCGTCTCAACCAGAAAGGACTGCAGGTGATTGACCACAATCAGCTGCCTTCGCTTGGCGGACAGAAAGTGTTGATTCGGGCCCATGGCGAACCTCCCTCTACCTATAAGCAGGCCGAGGCGCTGGGCATCTGCCTTATCGATGCCACCTGTCCGATAGTACTGGCGTTGCAGCAGAAAATCCGCAAGGGTTATGAGGAGATGAGCACCCTCGCTCCCCAAGGCCAGGTGGTGATTTTCGGCAAGCCCGGCCATGCCGAGGTGATAGGCCTTTGCGGACAAACCAACAACACAGCCATTGTGGTGAGCACCCCCGAAGACCTCAGCGCCGTGGATTTTGCCCGTCCCATACGTCTTTATTCTCAAACCACCAAAAGCAAAGAGGATTACTCGCTGCTAATTCATAATTTAGAAACCTCTATCCTGGCTGCTTTGGGGTCCATCCCCGTGGGCCATTTTATAGCATACAACACTATCTGCAACCGGGTGGCCAACCGTGCCGTGCAATTGGAAGATTTTGCCCGTTCGGTAGACATTGTGCTCTTTGTGAGCGGCAAAGGCAGCTCCAATGGGCACTATCTGTATGAGTACTGCAAAAATGTTCAGCCGAATACCAAACTGGTGTCCAATGTCGACGAATTGGATATGAGCTGGTTTTCCAATATCAATGAAGTGGGTATCACGGGTGCCACCAGTACCCCACGCTGGCTGATGGAAGCTGTGGCTAACGCTATCGATAATAATAAACTATAAACTACTATGCACCTCACTAACTTCAAACTCAGCAACTTTAAAACTTATCAGGAACTCGATATCGATTTCTGCTCCAATATCAACTGCATGGTAGGCAACAATGGAGTAGGCAAGACCAATCTGCTGGATGCCGTATACTACCTATCGTTTTGCAAAAGCTATTTCAATCCCATCGATTCGCAGAATATCCGCCAGGGCGAAGAATTCTTTGCCGTACATGGCACTTATGATTTCGATGGCGAAAAGGTGCTGGTGTCGTGTATCGACAAAAAAGGTCAGCCTAAGCAAATGCGGTGGAACAAGAAGCCTTATAAGACCTTTGGCGAACACATTGGTCGCATTCCGCTGGTAATCATTTCTCCCAACGACCAGAATATCATTCATGGCGGAAGCGAAGTGCGGCGTAAGTTTATCGATGGCGTTATCTCCCAAACCGACAAAGGCTATCTCGATCATCTGCTTCAATATCAAAAGGCTGTGGAACAGCGCAACCACCTGCTAAAGCAGTTTTTCGAGAATCGCTTTTGGGACGAGAATTCCATTGCCATTTGGGATGAGCAGCTCGTGCGTCACGGTCAATTCCTTTATGAAGGGCGACAGGCGTTCCTGAAAGAGTTTCTGCCGCTGTTTAACGAATATTTCTCGTGGATTACCGAAAGTTCCGAGGAGGCTGTGCTCACCTATGTTTCCCAGGCCGACATTCCGCTCGACCAGCAGCTGGCCGATTCGCGCCAAAGCGACAAGTATGCGCAATACACCACCGTTGGGCCCCACAAGGATGATTTGGATTTGGCCATTGGCAATTTCTCGGTTAAGAAGTTCGGCTCGCAAGGTCAGCAGAAGACTTTCGTGTTGGCACTCAAGCTGGCTCAGTTTGAATACATCTTTCAGCGGGGCGGCAAAAAGCCGATTCTGCTGCTCGACGATATTTTCGACAAGCTTGACATGAAGCGTGTGAAACAGCTCATCCATCTGGTGGGTACCGACCGTTTCGGCCAGGTGTTCCTTACCGACACCCAGCCCGGCCGCGTGGAGAATATCTTTGCCGAGATACCCCAATGCGAACACAAGATTTTCGAAGTCACACCCGGCGAACTGAAATTGATTGAAGAATAATATATAT
>JAGHRY010000304.1 GCA_018066145.1 Candidatus Colimorpha merdihippi
AGCCGCACCCACTCCTACAAGGACCGCTCGTCCTACCCCCTCTTGGGAGACGCCGCCACCGTCACCATTGTGGAGAACAAACCCAGCGCGGATATCCACCAGTTCCTCAAGATGGACGGCACCGGCGCCCTGAGCATCTGCATGCCCGCAGGCGGCCTCAAGGAGCAGGCCAACGAGGACTCCATCCGCATGGTGGACGACGGCACCGGCAACATCATGAGCCGCCACCACATCCGCATGAAGGGGGACGACATATTCAACTTCGTCATGACCCGCGTGCCCTCCATGTTCGGTGAGCTGTTCGCGCATTGCGGCAAGAGCTTTGATGACGTGGAGTTCTTCATGGTGCACCAGCCCAACAAGTTCGTCCTCACCCGGCTTGCCAAGAAGGTGGGAGTCTCCACGGAGAAGATGCCTGCCAACGTGGTGGAAAACCTGGGCAACTCCGCAAGCTTCACCATCCCGAACGATATCACTTTCAACCTTGGCCGGCGCCCGGAAACGGAAACCATTCCCCTTTGCCTGGCGGCCTTCGGAGAGGGGCTCATCTGGAGCGCCTCCATCATTGCCCTCGGCCCCCCGGATTTCTGCCGCATGATTGAAATGGACATCTAAGCCCCGTTTTCTCGCCATGTCATACAACCCCATGTCCCTTGCAGGGAAAACCATCCTCGTCACCGGTGCCTCCTCCGGCATCGGAAAGGCTATCGCCATTGAATGCTCCAAACTCGGTGCCTCTCTCGTCTGCACAGGCAGGAACGGGGAGCGCCTGCAGGAAACCATGGCCATACTGGAAGGAGCCGGCCATACCGCCGTGACCGCGGATATCAGCACGGATGAGGGATTGGCCCTCCTTGCGGGTGACCTGCCCAAGCTGGATGGGGCGGCCATGGTGGCCGGCATCAACAAGTCGCTACCCACCGCCTTCCTCAAGAGGGATGAAATCTCTCGCATCCTGGATACCAACCTCTTGGCCCCCATGCTCTTGCAGGCGGCGCTGCTCAAGCAGCACAAGCTCCGCAAGGGGGCTTCCGTGGTGTATATGGCATCCGCCTCCGCCGTTGCAGGGCAGACCGGGCAGGCCATGTACGCTGCCAGCAAGGGTGCCCTGGTTTCATACATGAAGGTGGTTGCCCATGAGCTGGGGCCCAAGCTGATACGGGCGAACTGCATCCTGCCCGGCATGGTGGAAACCCCGCTCATCCACCGCGGCACCCTTGATGAGGAAATGCACGCCAAGGATATGCAGAACTACCCGCTCCGGCGGTACGGGCAGCCGGAGGATGTTGCCCATTTGGCAGCCTTCCTGCTCTCCGACGCCGCAGCGTGGATCACCGGTTCCTGCTATGCGGTAGATGGCGGGCTCACCCGCAGGTGAGAGGCTGCAAGGGGGTACGGAGTGCGGGCCGGAATTGGGGTCGCACCTCACTCCGCAGGCGTGAAGTACTTCACCATCTCGTGGCGCAGCCCGCCATACAGAGGGTTGATGGAATAATGAATATTCCCCTCGATCAATACGGGACCTTCACTGGTGATGGCCACGTCCCACCCTATACTCCTCAACTCCTTGCACTGAGAATGGGCTTCTATCACCATGTCCACAGCTTCCTTGTAATACGGCAGCTGTACATCCTTAAACAGAAAACCGCTGTCTGGATGCTTGGGCGTTTTGGGTTTTGTATAATCGTCATATACGGCAAACTCATGCAAGAATCCATCTGGTTTGATATTTGTCGCCAAGCCGCCATGATACAAGTTGTCTACTGTACAATCACCCACTCCCATCCGCATGATTGCTTGAAAAAGGGAAATCCTGCCGTCATCCGAACGAAGGGTAATAAGGCGGCATGTATTGAGTGATTCAGGGTGCAGCGCCTTTACGAGGGGATGGTTGACTACCACCTCTTCAATCAACTTAGGCTCACGGAAAGCGGCGCTCAAATCCTCTTCCATGCATGGTTTGCCATTGATAGTGTAACTGCCATCTTGATATCCCAATTTAAAACAACCGTTTCCCATACTATCCAATTCCGGCTTGCAAAAAACCTCTTCCCTGCCATTGTTCCACAAGTTGTCAAGGGATGTCAAACCATGGCCCTCATCACACCAAGCAAGCAAGCCATCGTGAAAAGAAATATGCCCAAGTTGCTCACTTACGGGAAACCCCAGGTTGTGGAAAAACTCCCGGAACAAGTGCTTGTTACATATAGTTTTTACAAGGTCCTTGTTAGCCTTTTCATATTCGTGGTGATAACGTATCCATTCGTACTGTGAGGCTACAGTGTCAATGTCCACTTTGTACATTTTTTGTGCAAAGTAGTCAACAATGCAATCATTGACCGTGAACCAAAACCGGTAGGTGGCATTGTCAAAAGTATAGTAGCGCCAAATCAAAGCCATGAAGTCGGCCATCACCTGGTGGAAAGATTTCTTGTTTTCATCAGGGATTTTTGACCAATATTCCCTTATAAGGCCCGCCTTTTCCAAAATTTTTTGTGTGTAGGCAAGCTGGCGTTCTACCAGGGCAGCCTCATTGCGCCGCGGAGACTTTTCATCCACGTTCAAGGCGATAGCGTTCAGTTCATTCCTCAACATTGTACCTAGAGTTTACAACATTGCTGCACCCATGTCAAGAGCGAAATGGTATCGCTGCGTTTTTGTCCCGCCAGAGAGATGGTGCTGCTGACGGAGATATGCATTTTGTTGGCAGGGGATGCGAGGTGGCATGAGCGTGCGCTAGTACGCCCATTAGGCACACGACGTGAAAACCCGCTATTCGACCGGGCGGCAGATGGCAGAGGCTCAATCTTCCGTGTTGCTCCCTGTGCTGTCACCGGAAGAGCAGGAAAGCCTGGACGAGGCCATCCGATTCTCGTTCTGCTGTGTTTTTGGACTGCGGGACGCTGTGGAAAACGGCTAGAACGACACAGCAGGTGCGTATGATTTCGCGCCCATGTTCAAGGAAGTATCCGAAGTATTGAGAATCGGCAGACTTGGCTGTGGATGGGGGGCTGCCGCAGAGCTTTGCTTGCATACAGTATTCCCTATACTGTAGGCCTTGCCGTCATCCGTAGGCACTGTAGTCACATGCGTTACACAAAGAACGACATCGTGTCCCAGAGTTGTGGAACAAATCTGGACCTCCCGCATTCCGCGTTATGACGGGAATTCTCGGAAAAATGGCTTGCCTACAGTATAGGGAATACTGTAGGCTCAACAAAAAGAGTTTTGCCATGATTTACATATCACATCCATACATAGAGGAGCGGGCTGACCGCGTGTATTTGATTTCAAGGCTTCTTGATGAAACCCATGGTTGGAACGAAGAGCTGTGGTTTTCCGTGGCTCCCGAATACCGTGAGAGCCTATGCGAAGACTATGCGGATAGCTTCCTTTTGCTCACCCTACTGCCCGCCATCAAGTCAGGGCAGGACATCAAGGTGGATGCCCCCATATCTCGTCGCTTGCTCTTCAACATTCGCAACACCATTCAGCCGATATTTGCCCGGATGATGGGCAAGGCGCAGATACGCATAGAGGCGGAGCCGTCTGATGCCGTATTGTACCACGGCAAGGGAGTGGGCTGCGGCTGCTCCCTGGGCGTGGACAGTATGTCGTCTTTTTTGCGGCACTTTGGGCAGGAAGGAAAGGATGGGTACCATGTCACGCATCTCACGCTGTTTAACAGCGGGCAGCTCGGCTCCCATGACCTCCAATCGGGGTGTGACAATTTGATCCGTTCTGTAGAAAGGCTGAAACCATTCTCGGATGCTGTGGAATTGCCGATTTGCGCTGTTGATTCAAATCTCAATGCATATTACATAGCAAATGGTGTGTCATTGTTGCATAGTTTCGTGCTGCGCACATGCGCCTGCGCCATGGCTCTTCAAAAACTTTTCGGCAATTATGTATATGCATCCAGTTATGCAGTTCACCAGTTTGAGTTTTCCATGTATGATGCTTCACACATGGAATCTGCGTATGCCCCTTTATGTAGTACGGAGAATTTTAATTTAATACTTTCTAACCCAGACATGACAAGGGTGGAAAAAACGGATTATATCCGCCGTTGGGCAGAGACGCCGAAATTCCTGCAAGCGTGCTGGGCTGAGCAAGTGGCGTACAATGTGGGGCATGATACGCGTTTCCTGGAAGGTAAGAAGAAGGTCAATTGCGGATGGTGTGATAAATGCAAGCGCACGCTTTTGGCTCTGGAACTACTGCAAGGAGATATAAGCATGTATGAGGATCAATATGATTTGGAAAAATACAGAGCTCATAGGGATGAATTCATCGCCCGAGTGTTTAGAGAGTATACGCACAATGTCTTTTATCGGGAACTTAGAGAGTTGATTCTACAGAAGCAGATGCCCTTGCCGCCCATGGCGCAGGAAATAGTTAGGCGCCAGAAAATGAAGGCTGCCTTGAGAAGCCGTGCTATGAAGATGTTCATGCTGTGCAAGAAAATATGCAGACGTTTCCTTCATGTATAGGCCTCGGGTTCGAATCACGTCGATAGGTAGTCGTTAGTCAGGTGGGAGCTGCCCCACACTTCGTTAAGTGTGCGGAGCCGTTTGAGGAGCGCGAGGAACGCATCGTGGAAAACTGCGCGCACCCCACCTACCGCCCGCTCCCGCGCAGCTACCTGGAACTCTCGCAGCGCGGCCACTCCCCGCACGCTCTCAAATACGCCTTCGCCCTCCACACCGCCTACCGGCAAACCGGCTCCATGCTCAACGCGCGGCTCTGATGTACGGGGCGTAATGGCTGCCGCACGCTGGTTATGAGCGCCAGATTACATTTATAAACAGGGTTGTGTGAGACTCAATCATAACGGCAACAAGGAGTCCCGAAATAGACGATTAGTCAGGAAACATTCGTTGAGTGATTGCTGCTCAGTTTATTCCGCTGGTGGTGGATTGCTATTCAACGCCCATATCACGCCTCGTAGCACTGCTTTTGCAATGTCATGCACATTGTTAGCTTCACTCATTTGAAGAGCTTCACATATGAGGTCGTACTTGCTCTCAATCAAACATGAAAGCATGTCTTTAAGCATCTCATTCGTTTCAGAGTTGTCAGTTTGAGTTAATGGGTAGATGTGACCCCAGAAAAGAAATTTTCGCATAAAAAAATCAAAACCGCTGTATATATTCTTATAAAATTGAGTTTTCTCAAATGTGGAGTTTGCGTCAAGCTGTTCGGGAAGATAGGTGACTATACTTGGATCGCTATCAGCAGGGTGATAGCCCGCCTTCCATAACAAGGGATCCGTTACATAATAATAACTAATGTTTTCGCCTTGATAGTTATCAGAAAGCAACATGTGAAATGTCACGCTTCCAAACAGCCTGATTAGTGCCAGAACAGTTTTTCCTTTTGAATAAACATAGACTTGATGAGCGAAAAAGGCATAATTGTCATAAGGGAGGGAGCTTGGAGCATAACTTGCAACCCTACCTATGCAAGCTTCGTGATTTAATTGGAAAAGGTCATTTCGAATTTGCCCGAATGCTGAATTGAGAGCCAAATTGATGTCATTTGCCCCCAATAGATTAAAAGCAGATTTGAGAAGCGCGACACATATGTTTTTAAAGTCAAATATAAACTTTCCGTGCAACTGTTGAGGCCCGTTGGAAGATTTTTCCTTGGATATGGTGTCTCCAAGTTTGTAACCAGCTTCTCTTGCAATATGCTTCCCCCACTGTTCATGGTCCTTCCTGTTTGCAGAATAAATTATTTTTACGCGATCATGCGATGTTTCGATATATGGTTCCAAAAGTTCTGGCAGAAAACCAGGTTTTATGACATACTTGTGCCCCTGGTCATCTGTGATATTGCTTAGGATGGCCTTCTTCTCTTTGTCTCTTCCTGTTCCAATATTGAGGGGAGCGCGAAAGAATTTTGAGAACTCCCCCATGGCGACATCTGGTGCATCGCCAAATCGAGACTGGCATTCTCCGCACATAATGGTGTCACATGTCCATTTCGTGCACAGTGAGTTTTGTAAGATGTGTTCAGCTGGAGCTTTGTCAAAGTCCTTGCCGCAATAGATGCAGGTGTGTACGTCGTTTTTCATAAGTTGGTTTTGATTGATTGGAATTTCATGAAGCTTTGTTTTCGCAAATTAGCAAAACACCAGGTGTATGTCAAGGAAAAATGCTTTACCCTTTCACCACGTCCAGGATGCGGGCGGTGTCCTCCTTGGAGAGGGCGTGGTGCATGGGGAGGCAGAGGACGGAATCCGCGAGGGCGCGGGCCACGGGGATTTGGGGGGCCTTGGGGGGGGGGGTGTCGCGGTAGGCGGCGAAGGCGGGGATGACGGGGGAGAAGTAGCGGCGTGCAAGGATGCCGCGCTCCTTGAGGAGGGCGAAGAGTTCGTCGCGCGTGCGGCCGTACTGGGCGGCATCAATGAAGATGGGGAAATAGGAGTAGTTGTGGCGCACGCCGGGGATATCCTGCAGGCAGCGGATGCCGGGCACGTTTGCCAGTGCGGCGCGGTAGGTTTGCGCCACCTGTTGGCGCGCGGCGATGGCTTCATCCACCTTGCGGAGGGTGAGCAGGCCGTAGGCGGAGCGGATCTCGTCCATTTTTGAGTTGATGCCGGGTTCCGCCACCTCCACCTCGCCCGTGAAGCCGAAGTTGCGCAGGTGGTCGATGTGCTCTTTCATTTCCGCGGATTGGCAGACGAGTGCGCCGCCCTCCACGGTGTTGTACACCTTGGTGGCGTGGAAGGAGAGGGTTGACATGTCACCGGCGGTGAGCACGCTCTCGCCGCCCACCTGCACGCCGAAGGCATGCGCGGCATCATAGATGACCTTCAG
>JAGHRY010000196.1 GCA_018066145.1 Candidatus Colimorpha merdihippi
CTCAAATGTAATGTATACAAATGTAATTATTATGGTAACTAGAATTAACCTATTATTACAAGCAAAGAATATCACGGCACGTCAGTTTGCTGAAGAAATCGGAATTCAGCCAAGTGGCATGTCGCACATTTTATCAGGACGCAATAATCCTAGTCTTGACTTTGTGATGAAAGTAATCAAGCGTTGGCCCGAGGTAAATATCAATTGGCTTATGTTTGGTCAAGGTGAAATGTTTGCCGGTCTGCCATTGAGCGTGCAGACCTCACCCACTGCCTCAGCTCAACCCGACAATGGTATGCAAAAAAGTACAGACGTTCAGACTGACTTGTTCTCTCAACCTGAAATTAAAGACGATGAAAATAGCGGTAAGCCTATCCCGCCGAATCAACGTACTAGTACTGATAATGTTGAGTCTGCCATTTCGCCAGCCGCACCTTCTTCGGAGTCGCAACCAGGCACTGCAACTCCTGTTGCTGCTACTGCGGAATCCGAAACACATCCTGCTTCTCTTCATCAGAACCAGGAATCTAAACCTTCTGAGAATCGCGTAGAAAATGCAAACCAAATGTCTGCATCACTACAGGCAAATGTCGTAAACGAACAGCAATCGGCACCCAAAGAGGTTGTGCATAAGAAAAAAGTGGTTAAAATGATTGTTTTATACGACGATCATTCTTTTACTGAGTATTATCCTGAGTAATTGAAGCAGAATACGTTATTTCCGTTTTACGCCACGCACGGCCTCAGCCTCTAAGGGGTTGTCGGGCCAGTAGTGTTTGGGGTATCTTCTTCGTAGTTCTTTGCGGACTTCGAAATAGGCATTCTTCCAAAAGCTTGCCAGGTCTTGCGTTAGTTGCACCGGTTTGAAACCGGGCGACAGCAGTTCCATCAATAATGGTTGTTTTCCATTGTTGACTCTTGGCGTTTCGCTTAAGCCGAAGCATTCTTGCAGCCTAACGCTCAGCACGGGGGCTTCCGATCCGGCTCGATAATCGATTTTGATTTTGCTGCCTGTAGGTACTGTTATATGTGTGGGTGCCAGGTGGTCAACCGCTTTTTGTTGCTCATAACTAAGTAGTGCCCATAAGACTTCTGTTAATTTGATTTTGTGCAGTTCGGTTGCTGTGCATTTTGTTTTGTTTCCATCGTTCAGGTATGGTGGCAGCCAGCTTTTGGCATCAGCCATCAGACTTTCAGTTGATATATCTGGCAGATTTAGGTCGGGGGCCCATTGGGCTACCTGTGCCACCCTGCGCTGTAGTGCCATAGTATCGTTGTCCCAATTCAGGATGCTCAATCCTTCTTTGGCGACGGCTTCGCACACAATATTGGAAATCAAATCATTGTCGATGTTTCTTATGGGTTTCGAATACACGGTAAGCTTGCCTATGCGGCATTCTTGCTGAATGGTAACGGCACCCATCTTGCTATCCCAGCAGGCGATGTCTTTGTTGCGGCACAACTCTTTGATATCGTTCATATCAACTGGTGAAGCAAGGAATACATTTCCATTTTTATTGGAGGCAGAGGCATACATTGAGGCTATTGAAATCCAGTCGAAAGCGGTGAGCGGATCGCTATTATCGATTTTCACTTGTTCGCCGCTGGCTAGTCGGTATGTGCCGATATGGTCGAGGGCCATGGCAACCCTTTCGGGATAGGCGAATGCTGTTAATGCGCCAATGGCATGCGGGGTTGCAGGGGTGTTGCTTCCCTTCACTTTAATCATAGTGTGGTACTGGTGCGAAACCTGCACTATCCTGTTCCATCTACCCGGGTTTCCGTATGCGCGGGCTTTTCGTAAAGCGTTGATACGATACGACATATCGATGCCTATGGTGCTGTCTGTCATAGGATCTTTTTCCTCTATTAGAGCCGCAATATCGCAGGCAATAGATTTCTCTTCGTTGGTAGAGGCGTGCAGCATCATGCTTGAAATGCGAGGGTGGGAGGGGAGTTGGGCCATTTGCACACCAAGCGCGGTGATGTTTTGTTCGGAATCCAGCGCATTCAAGTTCTGCAGCAATTGTACCCCATGGGCTATGCTGCTTGGGGGTGGAGGTGTAATCCAGGGGAGTGTATTCGCAGCACCTTCGTTCAGCGCTGCTATTTCAAGCAGCATGGGGGCAAGGTCGGCCTCGACAATTTCTGGTTTTCTAATATTCTCCATCCGATGTTCTAGCGCCGTAGACCATAGCCGATAGCATACTCCTTCGGCTACTCGGCCGGCACGACCGGCACGTTGGGTGGCCATGTCCATGCTGATGGTTGTGGTTTCCAAGTGGCTAAGCCCATTGCGCGGGTCGAAAACCAGCTTGCGGAATAATCCTGAGTCAACTACAATCCTCACTCCTTCAATGGTGAGCGAGGTTTCGGCAATAGGCGTGGCTAGCACCACTTTGCGTTCGCCTGCCGCTGATGCGGCAATGGCTTTGCGTTGTTCTTCGGCGGGCAGATTGCCGTATAAAGGGCATATCTTGGTTGGTGCTAATGCCTCAGACAGCAATTCTTGGCAACGCAGGATGTCGTTTTGGCCCGGAAGGAACACCAGAATATCGCCCTCGTGTCTTTCGTGGGCTTTCATTACCATTTCGGCTGTAGCTATTGCAACCTCGCGAGAATCAATATCTTGTGTTATGTTGTGAATGGCTACAGGAAACATCCTTCCTTGGCATTCGACGATGGGGGCATGCAATGCCTTGCTGATGGGTTGTGCATCGATGGTTGCCGACATAACCACCATTTTCAAGTCGGGCCGGATGATTGCCTTCAGGTGGCGTGTGAGCGCTATAGCCAAATCGGTATGGATGCTTCGTTCGTGAAATTCGTCGAAAATAATCGCACTTACCCCATCAAGCGTAGGGTCGCTGATAAGCATGCGGGTGAGGATTCCTTCGGTGAGAACCTCGATGCGGGTTTGTGCCGACACTTTGCTTTCGAAACGAATGCGATAGCCTACGGTTTGCCCGACGGGTTCGCCAAGGAGCGCCGACATGCGTTCGGCTATTTGGCGAGCAGCCAGGCGCCGGGGCTCGAGCATCAGTATTTTTCCTTTGGGCTGAAGTCCCAGTAGAATGGTAAGGGGCAGGAGAGTGGATTTGCCGGCACCGGGAGGGGCCATCACTACGGCCGATCCATCGTGGGATAATGTATCGTTCACCCTGTCGGCTATAGCGGCTGCCGGCAGGTTTTGGGCTTGGTGCAGTAAATCTTCGTATAACATCATTATGCTTAATAAGCAGATTTACATATATTA
>JAGHRY010000031.1 GCA_018066145.1 Candidatus Colimorpha merdihippi
ATATAATATATATAAAAGATGATTTCTGAAAACGAAAAAATCACGCGCGTAGACATTGAAACTACAATGAAAACAGCCTACATTGACTATGCAATGTCGGTAATCGTGTCGCGTGCGCTACCCGATGTTCGTGACGGATTGAAGCCGGTGCAGCGCCGTATTCTTTTTGCCATGAACGACATGGGTATGTACTACAACACTGCTTACAAAAAATCGGCAAGCGTAGTAGGTGAGGTGCTTGGTCAGTATCACCCTCACGGCGACTCATCGGTGTATGGCGCTATGGTGCGCATGGCCCAAAATTGGAACATGCGCTATCCTTTGGTCGACGGCCAGGGTAACTTCGGTAGCATCGATGGCGACAGCCCTGCAGCTATGCGTTATACCGAGTGCCGTATGGAACAGATGGCAAGCGATATGCTGGCAGACATCAAGAAAGATACTGTCGACATGATGCCCAACTATTCCAACGAGCGCGAAGAACCCACCGTGCTGCCCACCCGCATTCCCAATCTGCTGGTGAATGGTTCCAGCGGTATTGCCGTAGGTATGGCCACCAATATGCCTACCCACAACCTGGGCGAAGTGTTGGACGGCTGTATTGCCTTTATCGACAACAGCGACATCACCATTGATGAGCTGATGCAGTTCGTTAAGGCTCCCGACTTCCCCGGCGGCGGTACCATCTATGGATACAACGGCGTGCGCGACGCTTATAACACTGGTCGCGGCAGCGTGGTGCTGAGAGCCGACTGCACGATTGATGTGGATAATAAGGATCGCAACATCATTGTTGCCCACACCATACCTTACGGCGTTAATAAGAGCGAAATGATCAAGCGCCAGGCCCAGCTCGTCAAGGAGGGCAAAATCGTGGGTATCACCGATATCCGCGACGAGTCCGACAAGGATGGTATCCGTGTGGTATACATGCTGCGCCACGATGTGGTTCCCAATGTGATTCTCAACAAGCTTTACCAGCTCAGCGAATTGCAGAGTTCCTTTGCTGTTAACAATATCGCATTGGTGCACGGCCGTCCCATGCTGTTGAACCTGAAAGACTTGATTCGCAATTTCGTCGAACATAGAGAAGAGGTGGTTACCCGCCGCACCAAGTTTGAGATGGCTGAGGCCGAAAAACGTGCCCATCTCCTCGAAGGCTTCTTGAAAGCCATCGATATCATCGACGAAATCATCAAGCTCATCCGTGCTTCCAAAACTGTTGAAGAGGCCAAGCAAGGACTTATGGACAATTGGCAGTTTAGCGAATTGCAGGCTCAAGCCATCGTCGAGATGCGCCTGCGCCAGCTTACCGGCATGGAACGCCAGAAACTGCAAGATGAATATGACGAGAAATTGCGCTTTATTGCTCGTTGCAAGGAAATCCTGGGTGATAGAAATGTGCTGATGAGTGTGATTAAAGAAGAGTTGAATGAGATTCGTGAGAAGTATGGTGATGATAGACGTACGGCAATCAAGTATGAATCGTCTAATTTCCGTGTTGAGGATATGATTCCGGATGACGAGGTGGTGATTACCATTTCCCATAAGGGCTATATCAAGCGTACGCTGCTGAGCGAATACCGTGCTCAAAGCCGCGGCGGTGTGGGTTCGAAAGGAAGCGCAGTTCGTAGCGAAGATTTCGTTGAGCACATCTTTATGTGCACCAACCACAACTACCTGCTGTTCTTTACCGAGAAAGGCCGCTGCTACTGGATGCGTGCCTTTGAGGTGCCCGAAGGCGAAAAGAACACCAAGGGTCGCCCGATACTGAACATGATCAATATCGAACCCGACGACAAGGTGAAGGCATATGTGAACGTGAAGACCCTCAGCGACGAGGATTATCTGCAGAACCATTTCATCGTCATGTGCACCAAGAATGGCGTGGTGAAGAAGACTTCGCTTGAAAGCTATTCGCATCCTCGCGTGAAAGGTATCATCGCTCTTGGTATCCGCGAAGGCGACGAACTTATCGACGCCGTACTTACCGATGGCAACAGCGAGATTCTGCTGGCTTCGAAAAAAGGCAAGGTAGTACGTTGCGATGAAGATAAGTTCCGCGAAATGGGCCGTGGCGCTTCGGGTGTGAAGGGTATGACCTTAGAGCCCGAAGACGACTGCATCATTGGTATGCTTGCCTCCAACAACGAGGATGAAAACATCCTGGTGGTTAGCGAAACAGGTATGGGCAAACGTTCGCAGCTGAGCGAATACCGCAAGACCAACCGCGGCAGCAAGGGTGTGATGACGATGAAGGTTACGGATAAGACAGGTGGCGTTATCGCATTAATCAATGTGAATGACGAAGAGGATCTGATGATAATCAACCGCTCGGGCATCACCATCCGCACCAAAGTAAAGGACATCAAACTCTCTGGCCGTACTACCCAGGGCGTGAAACTGATATCTCTGCGCGGCAAAGACTTTATTGCTTCCATCACCAAGGTTCCTACTGATAATGAGGAGGAAAACGAAAACGTTGATGGCACTGAGTCGGTAGAAAATATCGAAATGCCTCATGCCGAATCCAACGACCAGAATGCAAACAATGTCGAAGAAACCAACAACGATAATGCATAATTGCAATAATAGTCATTGTATAAATACTTAATAGATAAAAATAATAAAACACTAATAAATCAACAAAGATGAAAAAAATCGTTTTAATGATGGCTCTTTTGGCCATTGCAACTGCAGTCAGCGCACAGTCACTGAACGTTTCTAGTGCTCGCGAAGCCCAGAACCGTGGCTATCTCGACAAGGCAAAGAAACTGATCGACCCTGCTTGCGAACATGAACAAACCAAGAATGATGCCAAAACCTGGTATTATGCTGCTTTGATTTATAGCCAGATTGGTGGCGAAGTCGACAAACCCCGTTCGAAATACAAAGATCTCGACCCCGATTGGCTCAACAAGTGCACCGCTGCCGCCCTCCGCTGCAAAGAACTTGATACCGACCAGGAGTATGCTCAGGGTAATGGTACCATCCTCAGCTATATTGGTAACGAATTCTACAAAAAGGCTATCAATGCTTTCCAGGCTCAAAACTGGGACGAGAGCATGCAGCTCTGCGAACAGAGTATCAAAATGTTCAACGAGGCCAACAAAAGAGAGTATGCAATGGAATCATACATGCTCGCTGGTAAAGCTGCTATGAATGCCAACAACAACGATGCTATCAAGAAATACTTCAAACCTCTTGTGAAGACCAAAACCAAAGAAAACCTGGTTTACAGCACCCTCTTCAAGATGTATCAGAAGGATGGCGACACTGTTGAGGCTATCAAAGTGGCTCAGAGCTATGCCAAGAATTGTCCTGATGATTACAATGCCAACATGATGATGGCTCAGGCTTACATGATGAAAGGCAGTATGGAACAGGGTAATGCCGAAATCCAGAAGGCTCTTGAGAAAACCGTTGCTCAGCCCGAACTCCACGCTCAGCTTCTTGCTGCTGCTGGTGCCACTTACGAAAGTGTTGAGGATTTCACCAATGCAGAGAACCAGTATCAGGAATCTCTTAAAACCCTCCCCAACCAGTTTCTTGCTAACTTCGGTTTGGGCAAAATGCTCTACAACCGCGCTGTTGATAAGCTGACCGCTGCCAACAATGTTCCCCCAGATGATGAGACCGGCTTGTACGAGAAATATCTTGACGAGTCCAAGAACTTCTTCCGCCAGTCGATCCCTTACTTCACCAATGCTATCGGCTTCATCGATGCTCTCAGCGCTGAAGAACAAGGCCAAAACCGTTCCAACCTTTACAACTGCCTCAATGCTTTGAACACCGTTTACGCTCGCTTGGAGATGTATGACGAACTGAAACCCATCAAGGCTCGCATCGAGCAGCTTCAGAAAGGCAACTAGTTCAACACTATAATACCTTAAAAAAACCGTCCCAAAAATGGGGCGGTTTTTTTATTGAGTTAACAATCGAGGGCCTTCTTTACGAGAATGAGCGCTCTTAAGCACTGCCTTTCTGAAAAATATTTCCTAGGGTCGAGGGCCTACTACCGATTGGATGTACTTTGGACTATAATCTGTGGGCCGCACGAATGCAGCGGCGGCGTAGGCGAGGCGATATTACTGAGGGCTTTTTGTATGTGCCGCCTTTCTCGATAGTGGCTATGGTACGAAAACCGCTCCATTTCATAATCTCACGCAACGCTTTGATTACGCCTCTCGTCTGGTTGAACCAAATGTTAATGGGATACATCGTGCTGGAAGTGGAAATCAAAATGCAGCGCTTCCCTTTGTGCATAGCAATGGGAACAGCCAAACTGTTTTCGCCCATCATGCCATACACCATGCGGTCAAAAAGCAGTTTCAGTTTTCCTGGCATATTGCCCCAATAGCATGGGGATCCTATTACCAGCGCATCGCACCACCGTATCAATTCCAGCACTCGGTGGGCATCGTCCTCAGGCATCACGCATTGGTGTGTTTCTCTACATTTCATGCAGGCAACGCAAGGCTTCACATCCAAGGTATTCACAAACACCTCCTGAATAGTAGCGCCGCTATTGCTCAATTCATCATGAATAATATCCAGCATTTGGTGGATATTGCCCCCTTTGCGGGGACTGGCATTTAGGATAAGAACATTCATAATCGCGAAATCGTTCTAAAAACGTGAAAATGGGTGTTTCCTCCAATACATAAGAAGCAGAAAACCGAAAAGCATACCGCCCAAATGGGCAAAATGGGCAATACCATCAGTAACCAAAACACCTTCTATCAACTCCAACACAGCATAACCTATCACAAACCATTTGGCTTTGATGGGCATGATAAAATATAGATAAATACGCTCGTTGGGAAAAATCATACCAAATGCCAGCAGCAGTCCGTATACGGCACCCGAGGCACCCACGCACACAGGCCAGCCGGGAATCAGCAAATTGCAAATAGCAGCACCTACACCGCAGAAAAGGTAGTAGAACAGGAATCGGCGTGCGCCCCAAATGTTTTCCAAAGTGTTGCCGAACATCCAAAGAGCGAACATGTTAAAAAAGAGATGCTCGAAATTTCCATGAAGGAACATGTAGGTGATCGGCTGCCAGATGTAAAAATGCAGAGGCTGAGTGCCATAAAGCACTCCATTGTAGCGCAAATTGTTGAGTTGCAGCAGATTGATATAATTTCCCAATCCATATTTCTGCATCACCATCGTTCCAAGAAAACAGATCACATTGATTATGAGCAGATTCTTTACTACAGGTGGCAATACTCTAAATCCTTGAGGTGCGTAAT
>JAGHRY010000115.1 GCA_018066145.1 Candidatus Colimorpha merdihippi
ACTCGTAGTAGCCATTCTTTTCGCAGGTTCTGTCATGGCCCAAAACAGTGTGGCCACCCAAGCCGACCAGCAGTTCAAGAACAAGCAATACATCCTTGCTCTTGAGAGCTATCAAAAGGCCTACGAACGCGTCTCAAGCAACAAGGCTGAGAAAAACCGTATCTATTTCCAAATTGGCGAATGCTATCGCCTCATGTACAATTACCCCAAGGCCGAGCACACCTATCTTCGCCTCATTCAGGGTGGATACTACTCAGTAGAACCCAAGATTTACTTCTACATGGCAGAGATGTGCCGTTTTAATGGCAAGTTTGATGATGCAGACAAATATTACGACAAGTTCCTCGAACTCGTTCCGGGAGATAAGTTGGGTATGTCTCGCAAAAAGTCGTTAATCGATGTTACTCGCTGGGCTGCTGATCGTAGTCGCCATGTCATCACCAAATTGGTGGACTGGAGCACCGATTACAATGATTGGACTCCCCGTTTTATGGGTACCGATACCAATACGCTCGTATTCTCATCTTCTCGTTATGGCTCCGAAGAGAAACAAGGCAAGGATGTTTGGACTGGCCAAAATTTCTCATCCCTGTACACTGTTTATAAAGACCGTAACGAGCGTTGGACCGATGTGCCTCAGGCTTTTGATCAAAGCGGCAAAATCAATACTTCTAACAATGAAGGTGAAGCATGTTTTTCTCCCGATGGTAATACTATCTACTTTACCCGTTGCGACATTGTTGAATTTGAAAGTCACGAATGCGCTATCTATACTGCCACCAAGGCTGTTGCTGATAAGAAAAAGAAGTCTTCAAAAAAATCCCAAGCTACTAAAAAATCAGCTCCTTCCAAATCCAGCAAGGACGACAAGTCTGGCAAGAGCGGAAAATCTGGCAAGAAGGATGACAAATCCAAAGATTCTGCAGAAGAAGAACTCGCACCTGGTGATTGGTCTACTCCTGTAATGATCAACCTTGGCGACACCACTTACAACTACCTCTATCCTGCAATCACTTCCGATGGACTTACCCTTTATTTCTGTTCCGATATGCCTGGTGGAGAGGGCGACTATGACATTTGGAAGGCAACACGCCAAACCTTAGCTGATGATTTCGGAAAGCCTGTCAATATGGGCCCCATCGTCAACACTCCTGGCCGCGAGGCATTCCCCGTGCTTCGTGACGACAGTACTATGTATTTCTCGTCCAACGGTCTTCCTGGTATCGGCGGCTACGATATTTTCAAAACTAATATTGGCAAGCGCGTCTGTTCCAAACCTCAAAACTTGGGTGTGCCCATCAATTCTTCTTACGACGAGATGAGCATCATCTATTATCCCGAAAACGAAGATAACCCCATGATGGAACGCGGCTATTTCTCGTCCAACCGTCCTTTCGAGGATCCCCTCAATAAGAATACCGATAAGAAAGGTAAAAAAGTGCCCCTGCCCACCCTCAACTTATTCTCTTTTCAGCTGCCTCCGCTGCTGTATACTATCGAAGGTACTGTACGTGATGAGAAATCCATGCAGCTTATCAAAGGCGCCAAGGTGAAGATTGTAGGCTCCGATGGCTCAGAAGCTGAAACTTATACCGACAAGAAAGGTTTCTATAAGTTCAATAATTCTCAGGTTAAAGGCCAGGTGGTATATAAGATGTACTTATCCAAAGTCGATTATTTCACCCTTGAAGGTTCCGAGAGCACCAAAGGATATAATGTCGATAAGGACATCGTTCACGATTTCCGTATGGAGCCCGTGCCTCAGCAGCCTGTAGTATTGCCCGAGATTCGCTATGACCTCTCCAAGTGGGATCTGAAAGAAGAGTTTATGGACTCCCTTATGGATCTTTATCTCGTAATGGTCAACAATCCCAATGTGGTTGTCGAAATTCGTGCACATACTGACTGCCGTCCCTTTATTGGACTCACCAACGATACTCTTTCGCAGCGCCGTGCTCAAAGTGTGGTAGACTATCTTGCCAGCCGCGGTATCGAACGCGACCGCATGGTTGCTAAGGGCTATGCCGAGCGTGTTCCCCGCACACTCGATCGCGATGTGGTTATCGTTGTGGCAGGTGTTCCTTACACCTTCTCAGCTGGAACCACACTTGAATGCGATTTCATTAACGACCTTCCTTCTAAAGAGCATCAAGAGGCAGCACATCAGCTCAACCGTCGTATTGAATTCCTCGTCCTCCGCTCCGACTATATCTCTAAGCGTATCGTCAACAATCTTGCCTCCGATACCGCTCTTGTTAAGCAGAACGAAGATGGCACCTATATCGATCTTGTCAACGCTCCCGTCGACTCCAGTTACAAGGATGTTGCTGTAATCGTTCATGACGAGGCTACGATTGATGTGGCAATGATTAACACCCAGAAAGGCGAGATACAGACCATCATCAATGGTGTACAGGCTCCGATGCTTATCGATGAGCGATTCAAAGAACCCTTCGCCATTTCTTGGGAAGAAGCTATGAATATGCTCTATCAGCGCCGCATTAATAAAGAAGACTTCCCCGATCGCGACAATGCATTCGATCCCGAAGGCAATATTCTCGACAAAGCCAAGGTGGTATTCAAAGAAGTCCAGATTGGTCAGAAACACCTTACCAATGTTGAAGCTATTGTGGTGAAAGGCATCGATTATAAGTTCGTTATCAACCGCTCAGCTTTGGCCGATTTCGGCGAGTACGAGTTCGACAAACAGTTGGGCAAACTCTATTTCTTAGACGACTAAACTGCTTACCATAACAGGTCCTACGGCTTGTGGTAAAACAAGTCTCGCCGCCGAACTGGCTTTCCAGCTCGGCGGTGAGATTATTAGTGCCGATTCGCGACAAGTGTTCCGTGGAATGGATATCGGTACCGGCAAAGATTTGGCCGATTATCATATACATGGTGTCGATATTCCCTATCATCTTATCGATATTCACGATGCTGGATACGAGTATAACGTATACCAGTTTCAAAATGATTTCATCCGTTCTTTTAACGACATTGTTGCTCGTGGTCGCCAGCCAATTTTATGTGGTGGCACGGGCATGTATATCGATGCTGTTGTGCGTGGCTATCAGTTGGCCGATGCTCCTATTGATACTGAATTTAGGAAGAGAATGGAAGCCTTTAGCGATGAAGAGCTAATCGAGCGTTTGTCCGGCTATATCAAACTCCACAACCATACCGATACCGAAACTCGCGACCGTCTTCTTCGCGCATTAGAAATACAGGAATACCACATTCAGCATCCCGACGAATATCCGCATATGCCCGACATGAGTCATGTCATCATAGGGGTTAGTTTTCCTCGCGAATTGGTAATCGAACGTATTGGCATTCGTTTGCGCCAGCGCCTTGAGGAGGGTATGATAGAGGAGGTCAGACAACTTCTCAATAATGGTGTACCCGAGGAACGTCTGTTGCGCTACGGGTTGGAATACCGGCATGTTACAACATTCCTTAATGGAGGGTGTACCTACGAAGAAATGTATCGCGATCTTTTTACCGATATTCGGCGTTTCGCAAAACGGCAAATGACCTGGTTCCGCCGAATGGAACGGCAAGGTGTTCCTATCCATTGGATTGATGGGACCCTCCCCATAGATGATAAAGTGGCCGAGGTAATCCAGATCATGAATTCCGTGGAGGATTAATAATAGTTGAGCACAGTATGTCTATTTAATCTCGTTATTTCGAGAGACATTGATCTTTTTTAGCAGAATTAATCAGATATAACAGTCCGCATAGTCCTAGCGCGCTGCCTAATCCTGTGTAGAAAAACGCAAAGAAGGATTCAGGTAAATGAGTGAATTTCCTAAGCGTGATACCCAAACTTATCATTACAATAACAATTATGTATGATTTTAGGGTCATGAACTTGTATAAAGGCACACGTGTTTGCTTAAAACTGTTTATGCGAAGCGTATTGCGCTTCATTAATTTAACAAACATGGTGGCAAATCCAGTAAAAATAAGCAGGCTCCATAACCATTTGATTCCGCTGTCAGCAAGTATTGCCAGTATTCCTATTCGCAAAATATTAATACCTGCAGCAAGCCAGAGGAATCCGTTTGCGACGATTAACAGTCTTTTGGTTGCCATATTTTAAACACTTATTCTCCAATAAATTGTGCCATCCAGTCATGGTCGGTGGCATGGTTAATTCCGTTGTCTATCCATTTCTCGTGGTCGATATATATTTCTAGAAGTTTTGCAGGTCCTTCGGAATATAGCTCAACAATATCGGCAATGGCTGGTACCAAAACACACTCGCCGGCATGCATAGGCACGATGTTCTCCAGGGTCTTTACTGCAGCAATACCCTCCACGCATAGATATAATACAAAGGAATCAAGATTGGTGAAATCTTTCCGCATAGGTTTGGTTAGCGGAATGAGGTTGGTGGTGAAATAGGGGCATTCTGCCAATTTTTCGGTACTGTTCTCTTTATATTGATAGTGGGTTTTCCCATCCTTCAATTGGCTGAAATCGATTGCGTCCAGAGCTTCGTCGGTATGCAGCTCGCGTAGCTTGCCGTTGGAGTCGGGTCGGTTGTAGTCGTATATGCGGTAGGTGCAGTCGCTGTTTTGCTGAACCTCAGCCAAAAGCAACCCTTTCCCGAGAGCATGGACACGGCCTGCGGGAATAAAGAACATGTCGCCTGCTTGTGCCTTCTCGATATGTAACACCTCGTCAAGTTTTCCTTCTGCCAATAGCTGTTGATACTCTTTAGGAGTGACAGCGCGTTCGAATCCGTCCACGATTTCTGCGTTTTCCTCAGCTTCCATAATGTACCACATTTCGGTCTTCCCGTTTTCCATGCCGCGTTCTTGGGCCAATTGGTCGTTGGGGTGGACTTGGATGGATAGTTTGTCGTTGGCGTCGATAATCTTGATGAGTAACGGGAAATTGTCACCGAAATGATAGTAGTTTTTTTCACCTATCAGCTCGCCCATGTATATCTCTAATGCTTCGTTGATGGTGCTTTCTTCCAAGAATCCATTGGCTATTACTGATTCGTTTCCCTCTACTGCCGAAAGGGCCCAAAGCTCGCCGCAGTTGGGTAGGGGAGCGTAGTCAAATCCAAGAGTTGCTATTTTGTTGCCGCCCCACACCTTGTCTTTATAAAGGGGCAGAAATTTCATTGGGTAGAGTTGGGTGTTCATAGTGTTTTGTGGATGTAAAATAAATATAGTATCAGTTGAAATTTGGAGTTCTATCGCAATTCCCAGCTGCGTAGGTCGCGTGCTTGTACAATGCCATTTTTATCCACCATAATCATGTAGGGGATATGGTCGACTGAAAGTTGTTTCAAGTAGTGAGCGTCCCAGCCATTGGGATTGTCGTCGATATTGATAGTGAGAACTTGCATGTTTTTGCTTTCCGACAGCCTTTGAGCCTGATCCTCCACTGTTTTGCATCGATCGCACCATGTGGCGCTAAAGATAATCAGCGTATTGCCATTATTATTGCGTACCTGGCTGAAGGTTTGGCGCTCCTTCTGAGTGTTGAGAAAAGCAAAATCGGGCATCTCGCTTCCTTCGGATACGGCAGGGGTCTCCCGCATCCAACGACGTAGAAGGGTATAGTGGAAGGTGTGCCGACCTTCTCCAGAAATTTGGGTGATAAGCTGTCTCAACACGCCTTCGTCGATATTCGACATCTGTTCATGCAACACCCAGGGAGTGTAAATGGAGTTGGGGTGTTCTTTGACCCATTGGGTTAGGAACGAATTGGGTTCTGCGGCATTCCGGTATAGTTCCATCAAATAGCGGTACTCGCTGTTGCTGCGCGAATTTTTCACCATCGACAGTTCTGGGCGAGTGGCATTAAGAGCAATGCTGATTTCGGAATTTTCGATATAGAAGTAAAAGGGCTTATTCATTGATGGGTGTTGTATCGACGCCAATACAGGCGACTCTACTTGCCCGCTGAAAAGGAACATTCCCTTGTTTGCCTTATAGGTGTAGGTGTGTGAGGAAGAATCGCCGTCGAAAACCGTAAGCGTAAACACTCCGCTGAGGCTGCTCTCGCCGCTGATGTTATAGCCTTGTGCTTGGGTAGGCCATCCAAGAAGGATACAAACAAAACAAAGCACAAAACCCCAGGCCTTGCGCATAGCTGATAGGAAAAGATGGTTCATACGGCTACTGAATCAATAAGAGTGGTAGGTCGAACCGTTCTTTTTGTTGTTTCCGCGGATGGAGTAGTTGTCCTTAATGGGTTTGCTAGTTTTGTACTTCTTGGTAGGGTACATGGTGGTTTTTGAGGAAGATTTTGACGAGCTGCAGGCGGTAAAAGAGCCCATAATAGCGGTCAAACCTACCATCATCAAGAGTGATACGAATACCTTTGCGCACTTTTTCATAATCGGTGTTTGTATAGTTATTCTGTTAATAATCAATTGCTTCAATGTGTATTCCGAAGTGGAATGCACACATTTTTCAAACTACAAAATAACAAAATTTTCTTCACTTATCCAAATCTTTTTTTCATTTAGTACTGCAAAATCCATCCTACTACTCATCTAATTTGGTGTTAGTCATGGATTGCTTGCCGCCATCTGCATGACAAGTTTTTTAGTTTAGCCCGTGGAAAAAAATGACAAGCAATTTTGGGAAATGACATTATTCAGATTGTTCCCTATTGAATGTGAGGTTGTGTTGGGGATGCCGCGTGGATGATGCGATATTGTTGCGGGGTATATGGCGCAGGGACCCCGCAACAACCCCGCAAGAACCCCGCAAGAAAAACGAAGGAAGGACGTTGTAAGGATGGGCGGAATTATAGGTAACATCTAAAAATTGATTTCTAATGATTTTAAGGCTTATTTTGAGCAGATTGCTGTGCAGAGCTGAAGGCCAGCGACCATCGTGGAGCTAACGAAGGAACGTAGCGGGCTATGTGAAGGA
>JAGHRY010000162.1 GCA_018066145.1 Candidatus Colimorpha merdihippi
GAATTGATGTTTGTTGAATCGTTGATTTGAGGGGCAGAAGCCACCCGGCATAATCAACAAAAATCAGATCAACAAATCAACAATCAGTTTTTAACAATAACCGTATGGGTGCTTTGTCCCTCGGAAGTGACCACGCGCAGGTAATAGGTGCCGGCGGTGAGGTTCTCGGTGTTGACAACCACCTGGCTGGTGCGAACATCGGAGGCAAAGACCTTCTGACCGCTCACGTTGAACATCTCCACCTGGAGGATATCGTCGGCGGTGATGGCAAACTGGCCTTCGGCGGGGTTGGGATAAACGCTAATGCTGGCACCCTGAACATCGTCGATACCCTCTTTGGTGTGGATATCAACGGTAACGGTGGCAGTGTCATAGGAGCAGCCGAAACGGTCGGTGATGATCACCTGGTAGGTGCAGTCTTCGGTAATGAAGGCAGCGGTGGAAGCGGCAGTAGGATCTTCGAGGTTGTCGGCAGGAACCCACTGGTAGCTGTAAGGAGGCACGCCGCCGCTAGCGCGAACGCTAACGAAAGTGCAGAGGTGGTTGGCCTCGATAAGGGTGTCGTGAGCGCTCACCTGAGCGGTGGGCGACATAACGAAATGCATGGTATCGTACACCTTCAGGTCGGGGAAATCGGGGCAAACCGAAGTCTCGATGCAGAGGTCGATGGTTTTGGTGCCATTGAGCACGGCAGTGCTCAAACCGATAAGGTTGATGTGGTGAATCTCGTCGCGGGAGATATAGAAGGAGCTGGTGCTGTCGAGCGTTTCGCCATTCTCATTTTCGCAGGTGAAATCCTGGCCATACACAGCGTTGCCGCCAAAGGTAACATGGCAAACGCCATCGGTATAGTTGGAACGGCTGATATCAAAGGGCACTTCGCGGGTGCAGCCCACGCGCACGGTATCCACACGGCGGGTATCGAAACCCAGCTGGGTGGAGGGGCTGGAGAAGCTGCCTGATTCCAGGAACACGCCGCTGTCGTAGGAGTTGTCGCCCACGTTGCACACCGAAAGGTGCATGTGGTAGAGGGCGCAAGGCACGATGTTGGTTTGTGCCATCAGCTTGGAGGTGTAGCCGTCGTACTCGATGCCGGCGGTATCGGTATTCTCGTTGTAGTAGGTAGCATAGTCATACACGCAGCCGATGCCCGAGCCGCCCGAAGTGCCTGCCACACCGGGGTTGACGGTGTTGATGGCCACGGCAATGCCATTGGGGGTGGAATCGGTAACGGTGTTGGGGATAACGGCCACATTCCATGTGCGCTCCTCCAAAGTCTGGGGGTCGGGACCCGTCACATAGAAGGCAAACACATCGTTGAAGCTAGAGCACACATACTCGGGATATTCTTCCGAAGCAAAAGTGTACATAAACGAGATGGTGGAAGTGAGACCCACAAAGTCGAAATCCAGCGTGGCGCAACCGTTGATGGTGCCGGTGGCAATGGGTTCCATCTCGGGGTCGGAATAGAAACCGGTGATGGGTTGGGAAGCGCCGCCAGACCAGTTGGGGCCGGGAGCCACATCAACATTGCCGGTAGTCATCACAATACCGGAATCCATCTGCAGGCCGCCGAATCCGTTGGCCCGGAAGGTGCCAATCTGGTCGGTGCTGATGGCACCGCTCACATTGCTGAACTTAACATTGGTAACCGACACGCCCTTACCGCAAAGATTATTGCGGACAAAGGTGGCCACATCCTGCCCTGCGGCAGAGGTCACCGTAATGTTTTGGGCCTTGAGCGAGCCTATCAAGCCCATCGCAAGAACCATGTAAACTATTAATTTTCTGTGCATAAAATATAAATTTAGTTATTATATACAAAAT
>JAGHRY010000234.1 GCA_018066145.1 Candidatus Colimorpha merdihippi
AGGTGCCGGCACCGGTGACAGAACCCCATGCGGGATTGTTGACATTGACGGTGACGGTGTAGGTGCCAGCAGGAATTTCGGCAGTGGTAGCAGTTACGCTAGCCCAGTTCTCGGAATTCCAGTCGGTACCGCAGACTGCCTTCACATAGAAGTCGTAGGCCATCTCGTCGAGGAGGTCGTAGACCACATAGGTGTTGGTGCTGACGGTAACGGTGGTGCCGGCGCCCTGGGTGAAGCCGTGGTAGCCGTACTCGACGATCCAGCTTTGAGCCATAGCATCGGTATTCCAGTTGAGGGTTACGCTGTTGAAGGTGACGTTGCTGGCAGCGAGGCCGGTAACATCGGGACAGGTAGCGGTGGTGAACTGGATGGTGTCGCTCCAATCGCCTTCGAGCTCGTCGATGCCGCAGATGGCGCGGATGGCAGCATTATAAGTAATGCCAGCGATGAAGCCACTCACGGTAGCGGGGTTGGTGTTGACACGGTAGATGCTGTCGAGACCGCCAGCGAACCAAACGTGGATATCCCAGAGAGACTCGGAACCTTGAGGAGTCCAAGACATGGAAGCGGTAGCGTTGGTAATGTTGCTGGCAGCGAGGCCGGTGGGAGCGAAGCATGGGAGGCTGTCGGTAACGACAGCAGCGTATACCCACTCGGAATAGCCGAGAGAATCGGCAGTGCAGTTCTGGCGAACACGGACAGTGTAGCTGGTTGCGGGAGCGAGGCCGCTGAAAGTGTAGGTATTGCCGGCAACAGCAATATCGGTAGCGGGCCAATCGAGAGTGAGGGTTTCTTTGATATTAACCTCGTAATCGGTACCTTCGCCAGCCCAAACAACGGTAGCAGAGTGGTAGTCCTGAGTAACAGAGGTGACTACAGGAGCGGGGCAGGTGGTAGCAGCACCACAAGAGATAAACTGGAAGTCGCCAACATAAGAAGCAGAATAGGGCGAATAGTTATTGATGTTGCTGAAGGAATATGCCGAACCATCCTGGTAGACATAAAGTGTGCGGGTATTGGAAGTGTTGTGTACATTGAAGCTAGCACCACTAGCGTAGCTGCCGTGGCCGCGGTTAACAGTAACAAGGAGATTGCTATGACCATCCCAAGCGAAGGAGGTATCGAGGCCGAAGAGGTGCCAGCCGCCATCGGTGTAGGTAAGGTCGGCGTTATGGGTTACCTGAACGAACTGGTGGGTAGCGTCGGGGGTAATCCAAGAAGTGAGGTTCGATTCGGGAACGTTAGCCAGGTAAACATCCATATTGGTGTAGTAGCTGCCCTGGGTGCCATCGACCGAGTTGAAAGCCATAGCGGTGATGTTGCCTGCGAGGCCTGCCAACTGGGCAGAATCAACGAGGGTCTGAACGAAACCATAGTTGTAGAAGCTATAGCCCATGGGAGCATAGGTGCTGGTGCTGGCGGACCAAGTGGAATCGTAGCTGAAGTATGATTGATAAACGTCGCACATGGTGGTACCAAAGGTAACACCATCGGAGAACATACTGCTATCGCCGGTGCAGAGTTTCTGAACCCAAGCACGATAGTTGGTCATAGGTTCAAGACCGGTGAGGGTAGCGGTGGTGCCGGTGACGGTAAGATAC
>JAGHRY010000268.1 GCA_018066145.1 Candidatus Colimorpha merdihippi
TATGAAGGATAAAATCATAGCAAGTTTTAAGGAACGTTTTGGCGAAGAATTAGGAAACATGTATGCTGCTCCGGGCCGAATCAATCTGATAGGCGAACATACCGACTACAATGGGGGATTTGTATTCCCAGGAGCCGTAACCCAAGGTATAATGGCTATGGTGCGTCCCAATGGAAAGCGATGGATAAGACTATATGCTGTGGATTTGGAGAGCTATTGCGAATTTGATATGGATGATAACGACGGCCCGAAAACCACCCATTTTCGCTATGTATACGGCGTGGTACGCGAACTGATGGAGCGCGGCGTAAAAGCCGAAGGTTTTGATGCCGTATATGCTGGCGATGTGCCGCTGGGGGCAGGCATGAGCTCTTCGGCTGCATTGGAAAGCTGTTTTGCAACCGCGGTAAACGATATGTTTGGCGGCGGATTGGATAGAATGGCGCTGGCGTTGGCCGGCCAAGCTACCGAACACAAATATGTGGGGGTGAACTGCGGCATAATGGACCAGTTTATATCGATGCATGGCAAGGCAGGCAGCCTGGTGCGCCTCGACTGCCTGACGGGCGAATATGCCTACTTCCCCTGGCATCCCGAAAACTACCGACTGGTGCTGGTGAACAGCTGCGTGAAGCATGAATTGGTGGGTTCGCCCTACAACGACCGCCGGAACAGCTGCGAGCGTGTGGCCAAGCTGCTGGGAGTAGAAACCTTGCGTGATGCCACATGGGAGATGCTCGAAGGAGTGAAAAATGAAATCAGCCAAGAGGATTATATGCGTGCCCGCTATGTGCTGGGAGAGAAAGATCGCGTGCTGGCAGTGTGCGATGCATTGGAAAAAGACGATTATGAAACTGTTGGAAAGCAGATGTACCTGACGCATGATGGGTTGAGCAAAGACTATGAAGTAAGCTGCGAAGAGATAGACTTTCTGGTAGACGAGGCCCGCCGACTGGGCGTTACCGGATCGCGCATCATGGGAGGCGGTTTTGGCGGATGCACCATCAACCTGGTGCGCAACGATGGCTATGACGCGTTTGTGACCGAAGTGCAGCAGACCTATCGGGCACGATTCGGCGTTGAATGCAAAGTGATACCCGTGGTGATTGGCGACGGCGCAAGGAAATTGTGATGATAGTGCTGCCACACCTTCAAATCAACAAAACTCGCTTCAACAAATCAACATCATTTCGATTAAACGACCATGAAAAAAATAATCGTATTGCTAATGCTTTGGGCTATGGTTTGCGGCGTGCAAGCCAAAGAAAAATATTTCACGCTGAAGTCGCCCAACGGCAAGCTGGTTACCCATATAGTGTCAACGGCCGAGAATGAGCTCACCTACGACATTGTGTATGACGGCATCACGATTCTGCTTCCTTCGCATCTGGGATTGAATCGCCAGATGGGCAAGACGGCGACTGCCGACATGGTGGTGGAGAAATCTGCCAGCAATGTATGCGAAGAGGATATAGCCTCGCCGTTTACCTCGCAGGATCGTATTCACAGCAAATGTAATGAGCTAACCCTAAAGATAAAAGACGGCCTATATGTGGATTTTCGTGCCTACAATTCGGGCATTGCCTACCGCTATCGTGCTACAAGGGATATGGTGGTGCTTTTTGAAAAGGTGGAATACAACTTTGCCGACGACTACCAGGCCACAGTTCCCTACGTGAGCCGCTACAAGGAAGACGACCACAACTATCAGTATGAGAGTTCGTTTGAAAACCTTTATACCAACGGCCGACTCTCGGAGTTGGATACCAAGCGCCTATGCTTCTTGCCGCTGATGGTGCATGCCTCGCATGGCATCAAAGTGGGTATTACCGAGAGCAACCTGGAACACTTCCCCGGCCTCTATCTCAAGGGTATGGGGCATCCAGGGCGACTGGAAGGCGAGCATGCACCCTTGCCTAGAGAATGTAGGCAAGGGGGACACAACAACCTTCAGCTGCGCGTGGTAGAGCGTGAATCCTACATAGCCCGGATTGCCAAGGGAGACGAGATGCCTTGGCGTATAGCCATGGTGGCTGAGAACGATGCCGAGATGGCCATGAACAAGCTCAGCTATATACTTGGACCCAAATGCAGGCTGGACGACTACAGCTGGGTGAAGCCCGGCAAAGTGGCTTGGGATTGGTGGAACGATTGGAATATAGAAGGAGTTCCCTTCAAATCGGGCATCAATAATGATACTTACAAATTCTATATCGACTTTGCCGAAAAATTCGGTATAGAATATGTTATATTAGACGAAGGCTGGGCTGTGAACAAACAGGCCGACCTGATGCAGGTGGTGCCCGAGATTGATTTAGAAATGCTTGTGGGCTATGCCAACGACCATCATGTGGGACTGATATTGTGGGCTGGATATTATGCCTTCGAACGCGATATGGAGAATGTGTGCCGCCATTATGCTGAAATGGGTATCAAGGGTTTCAAAATTGACTTTATGGATCGCGACGACCAGCTGATGACCGATTTCTACTATCGGGCTGCCGCCATGTGTGCGAAGTATCACCTGATGGCCGATTTCCACGGCGCTTTCAAGCCTGCGGGCTTGAACCGGGCCTATCCCAACGTGATCAACTTTGAAGGAGTGGCGGGTTTGGAACAGTTGAAATGGGCGCCCGCATCGTGGAACCAGGTGCAATACGATACCGAAATACCCTTTATACGACAAACTGCCGGTCCGATGGACTACACACAAGGTGCTATGATTAATGCTGCCAAAGGCTGCTATCATCCCCGCTGGAGTGAGCCGATGAGCCAAGGCACCCGTTGCCACCAATTGGGACTGTATGTGGTATTGGAGTCGCCTTTGAACATGTTGTGCGACGCCCCAACAAACTATATGAAAGAACCGGAATACACCCGCTTCATAGCCGAGATGCCTACCACATGGGACGAAACCCGAGTGCTGGAAGGAGTAGTGGGAGAATACATCGTTACGGCGCGTCGGAAAGGCTCGGTATGGTACATAGGAGGCATCACTAATTGGACCGCCCGTGAGGTTGAGATAGACTTGAGTTCGCTGGTGAGCGGCTCGCATCCAGTTGAGATTTATCGCGATGGGGCAAATGCTCATCGGAAAGGAAGCGATTACATACGCGAAACTGCCAGGTTGCAGGGTGCAAGCCTAATGGTGAGAATGGCGCCCGGTGGCGGTTTCGTTATCAAAATTAGCTAGCAGATTGTATTATGATGAAAAAAATATGCTGTTTGATTGTACTGGTGGCCGGATTGGCTTTCGTGGGGAAATGCCAAACCACGGTTGATCAGAATGAAGGACAATTCGGAATTGAGAGTAGTACGATGGTAAAGCTGTATGCTCCGGGCGACTATGGGTCGAAGAATTGGCGCATACCTGCCGTATGCACATTGCCCAACGGCACCTTACTGGCCGTGAACGATCGCCGGAAAAACAATGAAGGCGATTTGCCCGAAGATATAGATATCGTATACCGCCACAGCAAAGACGGCGGACGAACATGGACGGAACCCGCCTATATCATCCAAGGCCAAGGCTATAAAAAAGGGTATGGCGACCCCGCTTTGGTGGTGTGCGAAAACGGCGATGTGCTGTGCGCATTCTGCGGACATAATGGCTTTTGGCAGTCGACACCCGAAGATCCCGAGCGCATATTGATATGCCGCAGCAGGAACAATGGCAAGCGATGGTCGAAACCGCAGGACATAACCTCGCTGGTATGGGGAGAGAATGCCTGCAACCCTATTTGCCGCAATTACAAAGGAGGCTTTATAGCTTCAGGCAATGGGTTGCGCTTGGAACGAGGTGCAAATAAAGGGAGAATACTATTCGTGGCGGCGCTGTGCAGGAAAAGTGAGCAGGTGCCTGACAATTTTGTGGTATACTCTGATGATAACGGCAAAACCTGGAAAGTGTCGGAATGTGCTTTCAAAGGAGGTGATGAAGCCAAAGTGGTGGAACTGGCAGATGGGGAAATATTGATGAGCGTTCGCCAGCATGGCGCCAGAGGCTATGTGATATCGTCGGATGGAGGCGTTACCTGGGGAGCACAGGGCACCTGGCCCGAAATGACCACGAATGCTTGCAACGGCGACATGATACGTTGGTCGGCTACCGACCAAGGCGGCAAGAGAAATGTGCTCCTGCATTCGATACCCAACTCGATGAATCGGGAGAAAGTGAGTATTTTTGCCAGCTACGATGAAGGCAAGACATGGCAATTGGCTGTGGAGGTTTTCCCTGGACCGTCGGCCTATTCGTCGATGACCCGACAAGGTGATGATTTGGGCATATACTATGAGCGAATTACCGACAGGGGTTGCGAACTTTGGTATCAGCAATTCAGTGTTACTGATGATAAACCAGAGAATTAATAATCATCAGCACTTCTGCCGACAGGCTTGACGGTTATGCCAAAGGATCGGCAAGCTGGTGGGAAGCATTACGAATAAACAACACACCAACATAAGATGAAGAAAGGAATCATAGCTGCGGTAGCTATCATACTTTTGGGCGGCATGACGCATGCTCAGGAAGGGATTGTGTATAAATACTGGGTATCGTTGAAAGATAAAGCCGGAAGCGCATACGAGATAACCCGCCCGGAAGCGTATTTGAGCCCCAGGGCTTTGGAACGAAGACATCTGCAAGGTATTGCAATCGATAGTTTGGATTTGCCTGTGAGCGAGAGCTATATACAAACGCTCATTGACTCAGGCTACGTGGTACAGAATAAGTCGAAATGGCTGAATGGTGTGACGGTTTTTACCCCCGACGAAGTCTCGGGCAGCAGACTATGGAATTTCCCATTTGTTACGGATGTGAAGTTGTGCGACATTGCTACTGTCAAATGTCCGGTTGAAGACAATACCTATCCTGTCGTTCATTACGAGCCCAACGAATGGAGGAACATAGGCGATTCTTTGTATGGTATGGGGTTAACCCAAATTGACCAATTGGGGGGAATACCGCTCCACAAAGACGGCTATCAAGGCCAAGGATTGATAATAGGGGTATGCGATGTGGGTTTTCCGGGAGTGGATACCATCCAGCCCTTCGACTCGCTCCGCCAAAGTGGGCGTTTGCTTGCTTCGCGTGATTTTGTGTGGGGCGGCGAAGATGTGTATAGCATACATGCTCACGGCACGCTTGTGTTGTCGACTATGGCTGCTTATTTGCCGGGAATATATGTGGGGACTGCTCCCTTGGCCAGCTATGTGCTCTGCCGAACCGAAAACACCCTTAGCGAAACCCCTTTGGAGGAATACAATTGGGTGGCTGCCGCCGAGTATTTGGATAGTTTGGGTGCAGATATAGTGACTTCATCGCTCGGCTATTTCTACTTCGATAGCTCTTACCAAAGCTATACCCTGGAAGACCTTGATGGAAACACCGCCCCGATGACAATAGCATCGAATATTGCTTTTTCGCGAGGGATGTTGATATTAAATGCTGCCGGCAACGATGGGGCTGCCAACCCCCAGCACTTGAATGTGCCTGCCGATGCCGAGCATGTGCTAACGGTTGGCGCAACAATGCGAGGCGGCGGGGTGGCTCCATTCAGTTCTCACGGCCCTACTGCCGATGGCCGGACCAAACCGGATGTGTTGGCATTGGGAGCCGATGTGGCGTGTTTTACCCGCACAGGTGAGTTGAACAGAGTAAATGGCACCTCGCTGGCCACACCCATTATGGCTGGCATGATGGCATGCCTATGGCAGCGATATCCTGATTGGACTCCCCAGCAATTGTGCGATAGTGTGCGTGCTTGGGGAAACATGGCTGATGCGGTGGATGAAATGGGAGGATATGGAATACCGAATTTCGGACGTTGCTATCCTTCGAATACAGTTGAGAACAACCTGACTGCAGATGCTGTTTCGCTTAGGCTGTATCCCAATCCGGCCCATCGAGGCAGCCGGTTACGCCTGCCGGCGGATAGGGCCAATGTGACAATTTTCGATGCTTTGGGCCGAAAGGTTGAAACCATTAGCGTAAGTAATGGCATGATGGTGGTGAATACGCCCGCGAATGGCGTGTTTTATGTGCGTATTGTATTGGAAGGCGGCAATAGCAGCATGGTGAAGCTGCTGGTGCTATAATACCTTATTTTATTGGCGAAAACGTAACGGCAGCACCCCCGCCAGGGACAAGATGCAGGCGCAGTTTTGTTGATGATTTCACCTTCTTGGTGTAGATTTTGTAGGCTGTGGGATTGGTTTCGAAATGGGCGTTGTCGGCATCGGCATATACTGTTGCAAGGTATTTGCGTCCTTTGGGTAAAAAATCCAGTGGCACTTTGAGATTGCGTGCTTGTTCGTTGGTGATGGCACCCAAATAGAAGATGTTGTCGGCCCGGCGAGCGGTAACGATAAACTGCCCAGGCTCCCCTTGCAAGGCATGACTCCAGCTGCAGTTGGGGTTGTATTCGCGAAAGAATTGGAACATGGGGTGCCCTTCGTAATTCTCAATCAGGTCGGCGGCCATCACTAGCGGAGAATAAATGACCACCCACAAGGCTGCTTGTTTGGCAATGGTGGTGTGCACGCGGCAGTCGCGAGCATCTTTTTGATTCCATTTTCTACAATCGGGGTTGTTCTTAATTCGTTCATAAGTGATGTCGAAAATGCCTGGGGTATAGTCCATAGGACCTGCCAGCAGACGTGTGAAAGGGAGGATGGTGGTGTGGGCGGGACTATTGCCATCGCTCCATGCATTCCACTCCATTCCGCGAGCGCCTTCGGCAGACATCAGGTTGGGGTACGTGCGGCGCAGTCCGGTAGGTTTGATTGGTTCGTGCACATCCAGCGCAAGACCGTAATGGGCTGCGGTACGCATGGCTAAAGCATAATGCTGCACACCATACATGGAGTGGTGGATTTCGCGATTGGGGAACCCGCCGGCATATCCAGTTTTCACAGCATGGATGCCATGTTCTTGGCAGAATCGGTAGGCGTGTTCCATTTGTGATTCGTAGTTGGGAATGTTGCCACCGGTCTCGTGGTGCATGATTACTTCTACCCCTTTATTGCTAGCATAGGCCAAAATGCTGTCGAGGTCGAAGTCGGGTGCAGCCTTAATGAAATCAAATACTTGAGAGCCTCCCCATTCTTCCCAGCCTTGGTTCCATCCTTCGAAAAGCACAGCATCGATGTTGTTGGCTGCTGCAAAATCGATATAGCGCAAAGCATTGGAGGTGGTGGCGCCATGGCGTTCGTCCGGCACCCAGCTGTTGATTCCCAAGTGCATACCCCACCAGATACCGATATATTTCATTGGCCGGTATTGATCGGGGTGGGGGAGGACGCAGGGCTCGTTCAGGTGAAGAATCATGTCGTTGTTGATCAAGTCTACCGCTTTGCGGCCTATCGAAATTGTTCGCCAAGGGGTGACGAATTTGTTCTCTTTGAGAATAATGTGATATCCGATAGTGCTATCGGCGCTGGGTGCGAGCCACGAGGCGAAGGCAATGTTGTTGGGCCTGATGGAGTCGCGTACAAGTGCCATCTCGGGGAAATCGCGAAGGTTGGCTTCGTGTATTGCTCCATAGCGGTAGCCCCGTTTGTTTTTCTTTAGCCGAAAAGTGAAAGGTGTGCTGGCGTCGCTGGTTTCGCTCAGCGACTGTTGTCGATAGGCAAATTCGTAGCTTTCGAAATTGGCAGGAATAGACCAACAAGTGCCGTCAGAAGGAAACCTAAATACGGTTGACTCACCTTTGAGGTAGTAAACAGGAGGCTTGTGCTCGCTATCGAATTCTGAATCGAGATAAATATTAGTATCAAGTTCATACTCATAACGGAACGCCACGCCGTTGTTATATGCGCGAATACGAATGTTTTTGGTGGAAGCATAATCGTCGTGACCTACCAGAAGCATTTCGTTATAACGGTTGGTGAGGGTGGTGTTTTCGCCCCAAGGAAGCTGGTAGGTGGTGTCGCCCTGGGAGTATATCACGGTATCGATAAAAGTATAGTTGCCATAGAATTGATCGTTGGTATCCTCAATCGTAAGGCCCATATTGTCGATAAAGAGGAAAAGGGTGTTGTCTATCATAATGCGCATGTCTACCGGATTCCAGAAGCGGTAGCTGGTGCGGACTTTGATTTTTCCATCGGGCGATTCTAGCAGGTCGTGGTGGCTGCAGGCGCAAATAATCGGCACAAAAGCAATCAGCAATAATATTTTTCTCATGGTGTGTTAGTATATGGGAATCGGCCGTTATACATTCCGGGGATCCAGAAGGTGGGCTATCAATATGGAACAGGCTACAGCGGCATTTAGGCTTTCGGCCGTACCACCGATATTTGGTATCAGCACCCGCTGCGAAACCAGTTTCTGTATTTCTGGCGAGATGCCTCGGCTTTCGTTGCCTATCACCAGCATGGCGCCTTGATCGGGCATCCGGAGCGGGGTAGGGGAGTTCCATATATTCTCGCCGTCAAGCAAAGCTCCGAAAATGGGTTTGCCACAGTTGGAAAGGTATTCTATAAGGTCGACATACTCGATTTTGGTACGAAACAAACCACCCATTGTAGATTGGATTACTTTAGGATTGAAGCATGATACCGTACCCTGGCTGCATACGATATGGCGGATTCCAAACCAGTCGGCCGTGCGTATGATGGTGCCCATATTGCCGGGATCTTGCAAATGGTCAAGAACGATGGTGAGCGATGGTTTGTTGTCGAATTGCAGATTATTCGAATTGATGGTTAAGATATTGCGTTCCAATAACATCCATACTTCATTGGGTGTACGCATGCTGCTTAATCGTTCGAGGCTATCTGCGTCAACCTCAAATACTTCGGCTGATGATGGCAGGTTGGAGTGAGTGGAAAGCCACGAAAAAGTGGCACAGATTACCTTAATAGGTACATTTGCAGCCAGTATTTCATCGCACATTTTGATGCCTTCAACAACAAAAAGTGAGTCTTCGTCGCAACGTTTTTGTTGCTTATATACAGCAAGTTCCTTTAATTTATTCTTCGATATCATAAGGCAAAGATACAATTTTTTTTCAAAATAATTTTGTTATGTCAAAAAAAGTGTGTAATTTTGCACTCGATTTTTGAATCAAGATGGTGGGCGTAGCTCAGCTGGTTAGAGTGCCGGATTGTGGTTCCGAAGGTCGTGGGTTCGAACCCCACCTCCCACCCTCTCAAAAAAGCAGGACTCGATAGAGCCCTGTTTTTTTATTGCCAGTTTCAACTATCAAATGTGGTTTTTCATAAACAAGGCCGGCACAATTATGCCGGCCTTGTCATATATCATTAGCTTTGGTGATTATTTGGACTGGAACACCGAACGATAACGCATTTCGCCTGTAATTGTGCCAGTGAGGGTTCCTAAGATGGGAACTGCTAGCGATACCGTTCCGGATGCTACGCTGGTCCAGTCAAGCACTCCGTCTACAGGTGCTGGAATAAGGGGGTGGGTCAGAGACGCGCTAATTTCGGCATTGAAGGGAATGTTGGCGACGGTGGTATCGACAGAAAGGGTGTAGATTTCGTCTTCCAAGTGCAGACCCACGGTGTCGACGGTGCCATGAAGAAACATGCCGTCGGTGCTGGTGAGAATGACGCCGTATTCAACAGCAGGGTTGGCAGCAATGGTGAGGGTTTCAGCATCCAGGTCCCTATTGATGGGGAAAGTGAACATGTTCTGTATCGTGATGGACAAGTCTGTTGTTCGGGTCAAGAGGTATTTCCCCAAATAAGGTGTGATGTCGGGTTTGCGCTCGACAGTACCCGTTGTATCGTTGGGATTGTCGGGATTCGTTTCTTTTTCGCAGCCCCATGCCAGCAGGGCCACAATGATCATTGCAGAATAAAGAATCTTTTTCATAATGGATTTTCAATTGTTGATGAGTTGTTTCCATTAACGAGATATACTATCAATTATTGCACTATTTGTTTTTTTTGTCTTCAATTGAGAAAAAATGTGTAATTTTGCACGTCAATATAATAATAGTAAATGGAACGTTTAGAGTATCAAGAGGGCCGTACCGAGCTCGACACTTTGGGCGAATTTGCCCTGATTGACCGCCTTACCGAAGGCTTTGTTTCTCACAACAAAAGCACCATCAAAGGTGTTGGCGACGACTGTGCCGTTTTGGGTACAGGAAAGAAGAAAACGGTAGTCACTACCGATATGTTGGTTGAGGGTGTCCATTTCGATATGACCTACACCCCCTTGCGTCATTTGGGCTATAAGGCCATTGCCATCAGCCTTAGCGATATCTGCGCTATGAATGCCACTCCTAAGCAGGTGTTGGTGAGTGTGGCTGTCAGCAATCGTTTCTCGGTGGAGGCTTTAGAAGAACTGTATGCCGGCATACGATTCTGCTGCGACCGCTATGATGTTGATCTTGTAGGCGGCGACACCTCCACCAGCCGTTTGGGTATGGTTATCACCGTGACGGCCATTGGCGAAGTTGATAGCGACAAAATCACCTATCGCAGTGGCGCCAAAATGCACGACCTCATCTGCTGCAGCGGCGATCTCGGCAGCGCCTACAGCGGACTCCTTATTCTCGAACGTGAGAAGGTTACCTATCAGGCCAACCCCGATTTCCAACCCGATCTGGATAGCTACGACTATGTACTTGAGCGTTATCTCAAGCCTGAACCGCGTACCGATATCGTTAAGTTTCTGGCCGAAAAAGAAATTGTCCCCACTTCTATGATCGACGTTAGCGATGGTCTTGCCAGCGAATTGCTGCACATTTGCAAGCAGAGCAAATGTGGTTGCGAAGTATACGAAGAACGCCTCCCCATCGATTACCAGACACCCGAGTGTGTTCCGAAATGAGTCAGAATATGCTCCCCGTTAGCAACGCCCTCAATGGTGGCGAGGATTATGAACTCCTTTTCACCATTGATCAGAAAGACTACGAGAAGATCAAGAATAGTACCGAAATTCACATCATCGGCCACATTACCGAACAAGGTTCGCCAGCCGTTATGGTAACCCCTCAAAATAGTACCATTCAGCTCAAGGCTCAAGGCTGGAAAATATAATACCGGAGTCTGGGCAGCCCTATCTCACTTCAATAGGGCTGCCTTAGTTGCTCCTTATTTATTCGGCGCGTACCTTTGGCATTTCAGTCATGGTTTCGCCATTTCAAATCAATTTCGTAAGCAAGCACAAGTATGATTCCTCCCGATCAACCCAAATATGTGGCATGGCGCCGCCAAATGGTAGAAAGCCTCATCTCCCGTGGCATTGGAAATCAACGTCTTCTGGATGTTATGCGTAAGCTTCCTCGTCATATCTTTGTTGGCGATACCTTGCTCGACCGCATTCTCTATGATGTCGATCAGGCCGTTGCCATCGACTGCGGGCAAACCATTTCCAAGCCTTATACCGTGGCTTGGCAGACCGAATTGCTCGATCTCCACCCCATGATGACCGTTCTCGAAGTTGGCACCGGCAGCGGCTACCAAACAGCCATTTTGTGCGAAATGGGCGGCCGGGTATTCACGGTCGAACGTCAGGCTCAGCTTTTTCGTAAAACCAAGAAACTCCTTTCCGATCTCAATTACAAGGCTCGTTGCTTTTTGGGCGATTGTTTCAATGGGTTGCCCGAAATGAAGGATTTCTACTACGATCGCATCCTTGTCACCTGTGGTGCTCCCGAAATTCCGCTTGGTTTGATGCAGATGCTCAAAGTTGGCGGAGTGATGGTGATTCCGGTAGGTGTAGGGGCACAGCGTATGCTTCGTATCTTTAAAGATGGCGAAGACCCTTCCCAATGGCGGATTGAAGACCATGGCGATGCCCACTTCGTCCCCATGCTTCAAGGTCGCAATTTCTAGACGTTAAGCAGGTTAGCATTCCTCCACTTCCGCATTCCCGTTCACCAGAAATTTCTGCTTGTTGCGGATGTCCTCGCATAGCCACCGCGTACGCCGTTTTTCTATGGCGCGAAAACAGCGCTCCGGTCGCGCCTTGATGCGAAATGTGGCTCCTGGAGTAAGTTCGTTCAGCAGGGTGCAAGTTGTAGCTATGTAATTGGCATCGTGGTGTTTCAGATGTTGCTCTATCTTTGTTTCGATTGTATGGCTCAAGGGTATCCTGCTGCAATATTGTTTCAGCAAGGGTAGCAAATCTGGAGCGAAACAGTCGGCATAATCTATGATCAGCACCCGGTATTCCTCCTGCCATTCGTGGCCGTGGGGCGCCACCTCGGAGCCATACCGCTGGTGACAGTTCAGGTGGGCCATCTCATGCAATAGCACCCATAGGAAATAATACTCGTTTAAATTCCCGTTTACACTTATTTCGTGGTAGTTGTGCCTCGGTTGGGGCCATCTGTAATCACCTAGTTTCGACCGTCGCTCCCGGGTGATGTGCAGCCTTACGCAGTAATGGTCCATATAGTCGAATACCCGATCCACAGCTTGCGTCGGCAAATAATTGCCAAGTGTCCTCTTGTATTCTTCAATCGAATGTTGGTCCATCGCATTTGTCGGGGTTCTCTTGGGTGTATTGGGCAAAAGTCGGACAATTGCAGTGGCGGCGTTTGCGGTGTTTGGGCATGTGTATTCCTTTGTTGCTGCAGCCCGTTGCAAATGCGGCCAGCATTATGGCCAGCAGCACCAGGGCGGTAGTTCTCTTTTTATGGGTCATTGTATTATTGTAATGCAACATGTTATCGGGTGACGTTTCCTCCTTCAATCTGATCGTATATGCCTATATAGTTGTTGTATCTCTCCGCGGTTATTGCACCTTCTTCCACGGCTTGTATTACAGCGCAATGCGGCTCGTGCCGATGGGTGCAGTTGGCAAAATGGCAGTCGTGAAGCACACCTCTCATCTCAGGAAAGAAATGCGACAGCTCTCCCAGGTTGATGTCCACCATGCCAAACTCTTTAATGCCGGGAGAATCAATGATGTATGTCTTCTCTTCAGCCCCATCTGCCATGGGCATCTTTACCGGATACATTTCGGCAAAGGTTGTCGTGTGTTTTCCCTTCATGCTCCAGTCGCTCACCTCGCCTACTTTAGCTTCCAATCCGGGCACTAGGGCATTCAGCAATGCCGATTTACCCACTCCGCTATGGCCCGAAAATAGTACCGTCTTCCCCGCAATCAGCTTTCTCAGTTCCTCCACGCCGGTTCCTTCGTGGGCGCTCACGGCATATAGTGGATATCCAGCCGTAGCATATATGTCGCGCACTTCGTTGTGCAGCCCCCATAATTCTTCATCATACAGGTCGCACTTGTTCATGATGATGCATGCGGGTATATGATAGGCTTCTGCCGTCACCAGCAGCCGGTCGATAAAGCCGGTCGAAGTGCGTGGAAATCCTAGCGTTGCCACAATGCACAGCAAGTCAATATTCGAAGCTATCACATGGGTTTGTTTGCTCAGCTTTGTGGCTTTGCGCACTATGTAGTTCCGCCGGTCGCATACCTCCTGTATCACTCCCGTGCCATCGGCTTGCAGGGTGTAGTCCACCTGGTCGCCTACGGCCACCGGATTGGTCTGCTTGTTGCCACGCAAGCGATAGTTGCCGCGCAGCCGGCAGTCTACCGTTTCTGAGGTGTCATTTTGTGGCAGCACCTTGTACCAGCTGCCTGTTGTGCGTATGACTAGACCGAGCATTTGATTTCGTATATTTTATTGTTTCGGTGCGTTTTTCCAAAGCGCCTTAAATGTTGTTTTGTTGTGCAAAAGTACTAAAAAAAAACGCATATTCGTAAAAAAATCGTATCTTTGCATGATATTTTTATTTATGAAACACATATATTATCTTTTTATAACGCTAGTAATTAGTTTTTTAGCGATTATTCAACAACCCGCTTGTGCACAAGATGCATGGGACGATTTAAACACTTTCAGCCTCAATAAGGTAGCTCCGCATGTCAATATTATTCCTTATGCCGATGAAGGCGATATCCCCGAACTCCGCTACTACCGCTCCCCCTATTACCGTAGCCTCAACGGCATCTGGAAAATCCGTGTTGTCGATAACCCCGACGAGTGCCCCAAGTATTTCTTCCAGTCTGATTTCGATGCTTCATCTTGGGACGATATCAAGGTGCCAGGCAATATCGAAACCCAAGGTTTCGGCATCCCCGTCTATGCCAATGTCCACAACGAGTTCCCTTCCAATCCCCCTTACGCTCCCCGCGATTTCAACCCCACCGGCTGTTATGTCACCGATTTCCAAGTGCCCGAAAGCTGGCATGGCCGCCGTGTTTTTATCAAGTTTGGCGCTGTTCGTTCCGCTATGTATCTCTATGTCAACGGCACCCGCGTAGGCTATAGCGAAGATTCCAAAACTCCCGCTGAGTGGGATATCACCAAGTATGTCCATTCTGGCTCCAATCGTTTGGCTCTCAAAGTTATCCGCTGGAGCGACGGCAGCTATCTCGAATGCCAGGATATGTGGCGCATGAGCGGCATCACCCGCGACGTCTGCCTTTATTCCACTCCTCGAGTCTTTGTTAGCGACTACAAGGTTATTGCCTCTATCGACGAAAAGTCCGGCAACGGTCTCCTCGATCTGAATATCGATTTGTCCACCACCCTCACTTCTCCCATGTCTATGGATATGGAACTTCTCGATGCCGAGGGCAAGAGTGTGTTCCGGCAGGAGAAGAAAATCGAGGTTCACGACTGGTTCGTTTTCTACCCTGGCCACGAGTGCATCATCCCTTCGGTTCGTCCTTGGACCGCCGAAACCCCCTATCTGTATACTTTGATTCTTCGTCTTAAAAGCGCCAACGGCACCCTTGTTGAAACCCTCGGGAGCAAGGTCGGTTTCCGCAATGTGGCCATCAAGGAGGCCGAGTACTATGTCGGCGACACTGTTATGCGCACCCGCCAGCTCTGTGTCAACGGCCGGCCTATCACTATCCGCGGCGTCAACCGCCACGAGCATAGCCCCTATACCGGCCAATATGTCAGCCGCCAGGAGATGGAGTTCGATATTATGCTTATGAAGCACCTCAATATCAATGCCGTCCGCACCTGCCATTACCCCGACGACGAGTATTGGTACGAGCTCTGCGACCGCTATGGTCTCTATATCTGGGACGAAGCCAACGTCGAAAGCCATGCCCAGGGCTATGGCGAACACAGTCTGGCTAAGAAGGAAGAGTGGGCCGACCCCATCATTTATCGTGTCAACAATATGCTCCACCGCGACCGCAATTATCCTTCCGTTATCGTTTGGTCTCTCGGCAACGAGTGCGGCAATGGTGTGGCTATGGAAAAGGCTTACCGCTTCCTCAAGGCCAAGGAAAACCAGCGCCCCATCTCTTACGAGCGTGCCGAGCTCGACTGGAATACCGATATCGTCGGCATCATGTACCCCAGTGTCGAGTATCTCTCCGACTATTGTAGAGAGTGGCGTCAGCGTGCCGATCGCTACGAACGCACCGAAGCCCCTCTTGTCGATTATGATAAGAAGGAAATCCAGCAGCTCAGCCGTCGTCGCCCCTACATCATGGTCGAATACTGTCATGCCATGGGCAATAGCATGGGCGGCCTAAAAGATTATTGGGATACCATCAGCAAGTATCCCCAGCTTCAGGGTGGCTTCATCTGGGATTGGGTCGACCAAAGTTTTCTTATCCCCGGCTCCGCCGATTCCTCGCTTTCCGTTCTCCCCATCAAGGCTGCCAACGATTCCATCGCTGCTGCCATCCAGTCTCCCGTTTCCTGGTATGCCGTGGGTGGCGATTTGGGCAGCCTGCCAGGCATCCGCCACGACGATGCTTTCTGCGCCAACGGCGTAGTCGGCAGCGATCGCAAACCCCATGCCCATGCCAACGAGGTCCAGCAGGTCTATCAGTATCTCAATGTCCGCCAAATCACCCTCCCCTCCGGCGAACAGTACTATACCCTCCATAACGATTTCAATTTCCGCGATGCCAACGATTTCATCTGCCATTACAAGATCTTTTCTTCCCATCGCGATAGCATTTATGCCGATACCATTCATCCCCATCTCCCTGCCGGACAAAGCTGTCGTCTTCGTTTCCGCATGCCCGAGCTCAACCCCCTTCCAGGCGAGCGTATCTTCATCCGTTTCAATTTCACTGGCGATAGCTACGAGGTCGACGACCCTTACGATTCCGTAGCTTCGTGGATTTTCTCCGAGAATAGCCACGACGAGTTCGAGATGACCGATTTCGACTACATCGATCTCGGCCCCGACACCCTTTCCGTTTCTCCCGCCAAGATGGTCCACTCCTACGATGCCGCTTCCGCCATTGTCACCATGGGTATGCCCGATCTTTTCTCCCTCCAGATCGATGCTGCCAATGGTGCTATCACCCAGTTCCAGTATAAGGGCACTCAGCTCCTTCACAACCCCATCCGTTGGAATTTCTTCCGCCCGCCTACCCTTAACGACCGCGTCGATGGCTATGGCTATCATGCCTGGGAGGGCCTTGCCAATCTTCAGCCTCAGCTCCGTTCCTGCTATGTGTTCGACAAGCTGGGCTCCGTCATGGCTCGAATGACATACGAGCTTCTCAGCCCCGAAGGCCGCATCATTTCTATGGGCATCGAAATCGAGTCCAATCCCGCCGGCGTTACCGAGCTTCGCTATGCCGTCGATCCTTTCGGCTCTTACCGCACCCTGCCTAAATTGGGCATTCAGCTGGGTATCGACTCTTCCTGCCATCAGGTTCAGTGGTGGGGCAATTACTACGAGAATTACCCCGATCGCTGCCAAGCCCTTTGGCAGGGCCGCCATTGCGCCGAGCCTCAAGAGGTTTGTGGCGAGTTGCACGTCGTCCCCCAGGAAAGCGGCAATAGGTCTGCTTTCTGGACCTCCTTTGCTTTGGGCGACAAGCTCCTTAGCTTCTGCTCTTCCAGCGATTCCCCCCTCAATTTCAGCATCCGGCAATACGACGATACTGTCATCGCCCAGTCACGCCGCATCAAAGACCTCCTCCCTGCCGACCATTTTGTTGTCAATATCGACTACGCCCAGGCGGGCTTGGGCACCGCCACCTGCGGGCCTGGCGTCCGTCCGCCCTACCGCATCAGCGGCGACCAATACCATCGTTTCGGCTTCGTCCTATTCCCTGCCGACCAATCCGATAGTGTCAATCTTTGGCGTTATTGCAATTTCTCCTATCTTATGGACAACGAGCTCATGCCTGCCCTCCCCAACCCCTTCGCCAACTGTGTCGATTCCGTCTCCGCTTTCGTCTATGGCGACAATTCCCAGCCTGCCGATCGTCCTTCTTCCTCTTACATTGGCGGCTTTCCCAAGGCTCTTTTTGATGGCCGTCTTGGCATTGCTGGCAATTATGCCGAAGGGTGGGCCGGATTCCTCGGGCGCGACTCCATTGATGTCACCGTCCGCCTCACCGAGCCCGTCGACCTCCAGAAGGTCTCCCTTGGTTTCTGCCATGCCGCCTCCGACTGGGTCCTCCAGCCCAACCAGGTGCAGGTTCAATGGTCCAAAAACGGCACCCAGTACTCCCCTTGGGTCCAGCTTACCCCCGCTAACGCTCACTCCGACCCCTCGTCGCAAAAACGTCGCATCTCCATCGAGCGCCTTTTCGCTCCTCGCCGCGGCCTCTTCCACAAAGCCGAAGCCCCCAAGGTTCAGTATCTCCGCTTCCGCATCCACTGCCAGTCCCAGCTTCCCGAATCTCACCCCTATGCCGGCCACCCCGCATGGCTCATGATAGACGAAATATCTGTTAAATAAATGGTGATTGGTGATTAGTTGCAGCCGCTAATCAGTGAACAGTAGTCTGATGGCGGAAGTCACCAATCACAGTCCACCAACCACTCATCACAAAATCAACAAACCTCGAATCAACAAACATCCCCCGCATGACCCTCCTCCTCATATTCCTCTTCTCGGCCATGGCCATTTCATTCCTATGTTCTATATTGGAATCCACCCTCATGTCCACCCCGCTATCATACGTCAATATGCGTGAAGACGAGGGCTACAAGCCGGCCATCCGTTTCAAGCAATACAAAACCGACAATGCTCGCCCCATTGCCGCTATCCTCTCCCTTAACACCATCGCCAACACCATCGGTGCAGCGGGTGTTGGAGCACAGGCCAACCAGGTATTCGGCAGCATGTGGTTCGGCGTTGTTTCGGCCGTCACCACCATCCTCATCCTTGTCTTTGCCGAAATCATCCCCAAAACCATCGGCACTTCTCAGTGGAAGCACCTCATGGGCTTTGCCACTGCCGCCATCCGCACCCTCATCATCATACTTTTCCCCATCGTTTGGCTTGTCGAAAAGTTTACTCGCACCCTCTCGCCCGAGGATGAAGACGAGGCTGCCGTGAGCCGCGAGGAGGTTGCTGCTATGGCCGATATGGCCGAGGACGAGGAAGTTATCGACGAAGACGAAAATAAGATTATACAAAATGTCATCAAACTCGATGATGTCAAGGCCGAGGATATCATGACCCCCAATACCGTAGCTGCTGTGGCACCCGAAAACATGACCCTCAAGGAGTTCTATCGCAATAAAAATTTCTCCCCCTTCTCGCGTATACCCGTTTTCTCCGACAACGACCAATATCTCACCGGCTATGTCCTCCGGAGCGAGGCACTTGAAAATCTCGCCGACGACCATTTCGAAATCACCCTCGCCAACATCAAGCGCCCCCTCAAATTTTACAACGAAAAAGAGTCTGTGTCCGATATCTGGGATTCCCTTATCCTCCACAAGGAACAGATTTGCGCCATCATCGACGAGTACGGCTGCTTCCAGGGCATCCTCACACTCGAAGATATCATCGAAACCATTTTCGGACTCGAAATCATCGACGAGCGCGACTCCCACCCCGACATGCAGCAGTATGCCCGCGAATACTGGGAACAACGTAAACCAGCACTCGATTTATAATTACCCTTTGGATGAACTAATCCAACTAGAAAATCTAGAATCATTCTAGATTTTCTAGCCAGTCCAGCCATAGATATGCACAAAATCAGTCTCGACGCACCCGAGGTAGATTTTGTGCTAAATATGTGTATCCCAACTAATTTAACTTAATAGCAACCAGTGTTGAAGCTTCTTAAAAATGCCCAAATCTAGAATCTGGAACGACGTTTTGTGTTATGCATCAAAAATCCATTCTAGATACAATTGTTGATTTTATATGGAGCTTATGGGGTTAATAGCTAATGCAGTTAATTAAGCGGCCACTGTCTAACTCCCAACTTCAAAACTCCATTAACTTCAAATCAACAGTAAGCGAGTTCGCCCTAACGACGCTCATTTTACGGGGATTCTACGGGGTCTGTCCGTTCCTATAGAGCGAAGCTACGCCGTAGAATTCCCGTAGTTTGGTTTGTCGGTTGGTCAAGCAACTGCGGACAATAACTGAATATGGCCGGCGGTCGGCTGCCGCGTTAAAGCCGGCAATTGAAAAAAATATTGCCATTTGAGAAAAAATGACTAGTTTTGCAAAAAAAAGCTAGACGGTAAGCCAGTTCATATAATATGAGAAGACCCTATCCTGTAGTGTGGCATCTGATTCTGCAGTCAAATGATTGGCCGAAAGAGGTCTAATGGTCATTTGGTAGGCTGTTTTTTCAGCAAAAAATTGTCTATTCCGGAAAAAAGTTGTATTTTTTGCAGTGTCAGGTGAAAAGGAAGCGGGCTCTGCAGGGGTGCAACTCGCCAGAGATAACTTGATGGACAAAACAAATGAAGAAGGGATGATTCCAATGGTGTCATCCTTCTTTATTTGGATTGCTCCCTCATGTTTCCAAAAACCCATCAAGAAACGTTATGCGACGTTGCCCCGAAAGACCGTTGTGGTTTCTAATGAGTCTTTTCATCTCAGAGTTTGTTCCCTCAAGCTTATTGGTTGTTTTTGGTATCATAAGCTCAGGGTACTCTTCATAGGGGAAGAGCCGCGGAAGATGATCTGCAATGGATCGTTTCGCTTTCCGTAATCTTCGGTGTGTAAAGGTTTCCTTTCCTGATTTCAGCACAGTCCTCTCATTCAGGCATTCATCCCATCTTTCATACCATGCATTGAATTTCTCCAGAAAGCCAGTAGACCCCAATGGTTTCATATTGACGCAGATATGTAGCAACTCCCGAGCCGCGATGAGGTGAGGGTTCTGGGTCAGATACCTCCTGATGATCTGAATCTGATGGAACTGGCACATTTGGACAGGACAGTAGTCTATTGACTGCATCAGACCTTTGTGCCGTGCATGCGCAGTTCTCCCAAACCCTCTAGGTATGCCTTGTTGGTCTCGTTCCTTACATACTTCCGCAATAGAACCTGCCCCGTGCCCGAATCTTGGAATATCATTACCCCAATGATCCGGCCAAAGTACGTTGTGTCTATAACGACTACAGCTGCAGCGGGGTAATGTGGACGGAACACTACCGATACATTCTCAACGCGACTCTGGATGGTGCTGATTGAGCAGCTATGTATCCTGGCCAGATCTGAATATGTGCGCCTCTCAAACAGATATTCCTGCCATAGCTGCTCATCAGAAATCCTTGGGCCTTCTTGAATTTGTTTGCCGCAGGCATGGCATTTGTACATTTGGCGCTCACGCTTGTGTCCATTTTTCTTGACAATTGGACTCCCGCAGAAAATGCATTTTTATTCATAACATTTGAACGCTGTAGGGTGCTTTTTATTATGCAGTTACAGCAATATTAGCTTACCAAATGACTATTACTCCAAATATAAATATCACGACTGCAGTCTCTTTGGTGATAGGGGCTATATCAGCGCCTCAATGCAGCTGGATCTTTACGAATCGGCCAACATTCGCTTGGAAGTTCCCTACAGATTGAATCAGAAGGATTGGAAACCGACCTTTATCCCTTTTGCAAAGGCCAGAAAGCGTATAGAAACTGATTTTTCTCAGTTTGTGGGGAGTTTATGTTGAGTCGGAACTTCGCAAAACAGCCACAGGGACTGTTTGCCAGAATCATCAGTAAGATTGCGTATTTCGCTACATTACAATATTCAATCATCTCGAAGGCAAACCCATTGGCCATGTCAAATATGCTTTAAATTAATTCCGCCAACGGGTTAAATATATAACCATAGTTGAGCAAAAATTATCGCATTACTAGTAAACCAAAATGAATAATTTGAGATTGCTTTTTTGTTGAGCCGACACAACCAACATATCAACAATTCCCTGTTTATAGTATGCGGAAATTTAAAAAAAATTTGCAAATATCATTTTTTTTTCCGTTATTTGCAGATTGAATGCAATTTATGGTTTTGTTTTGCATTGAATTGATTGTCAATGCGAAACAAACTATATCAATTGTTATTATTTTGTTTCTATAAATTAATATATTAATA
>JAGHRY010000298.1 GCA_018066145.1 Candidatus Colimorpha merdihippi
GTATTCAATATATTAAGCAGACGAATGAACGAATATTCCCCATATTCGTAGATGCAAAAATACATATTTTTTTTCAATTCACCAACTTATTTGCTTGGTGTGTAGTATTGAGTGAGGTACAAATCGATTAGTGATTACTGCTCAACGAATATGGTTTCTGCCCTTTTGCCTGGAATAGTTTCTTATTGGGTTTTGGACCCATTACAAATTCCATCGTGCCGCCCTGCATTAGCATCATGTGGTCGACATAGCATTTCTCATAAGGCTTGCCATTCCATTTAACCTGCTGTATGTATCGGTTTATGTCGCTTACGTTGGGCGCTTTAATCTCAAGCACATGGCCATTGCCAAGCGTCACTTTCATATAGGGCATGTAAGGTGCGCCTATCACATACTGGCCGGTACCTGGGCACACGGGATAGAACCCCATAGCTGTAAAGATATACCATGCACTCATCTGTCCGCAGTCGTCGTTTCCGCACAATCCATCGATATTGTTGCGATACATTTTATTCATAATCTCACGAACCCAATATTGGGTCTTCCATGGCTGGGTAGTCCACATGTACAGATAAGGGATATGGTGGCTTGGTTCATTGCCTTGCACATAACCGCCAAGCATTCCTTCGCGTGTCACATCCTCGGTCTCGGCAAAAAACTCATCGGGCACATGCATAGTAAACAAGGTGTCAAGTTTTGCAATAAATTTTTTCTCACCTCCCATCATATTTATCAGTCCTTTCACATCGTGTGGCACATAGAAAGAGTAGTTCCACGCATTTCCCTCAACCAAACCCAATTCGCTGGTGGATAGTAGGCTGTATTGCTGTTTCCAGCTACCGTTGCTGTAGCGAGCGCGAGCAAAACCTATGGTGGTATCTATCACATTGCGGTAGCTGAGGGCACGTTGCCTCCAATAGTTCAGCTGCTCCTTGCGTTCAGTATCCTCGGCATGGCCACGGTGACAGCAGTCGTCCACGTTCTTGTCATTGAGCAAGGTATAATAAATGCACCAGTCCTCATAGGCATTCTCTAGGGTAACGCTGGTACCGGTGCCGATTTTATCCACAGGGGCAAATCCCAGCTGCTTGTAGATGCTGGTGATGCCATAGTAGTCGCAATTGGCCGAGCTGTCCATGGCCTGCATCAGCTGGTGGGTGTTAATGCCGCCGTTGATGCCCTTGCTCAACGCATCGGCCACCACGCTAACGCCATGATAACCAATCATGCACCAGTTCTCACACCCATTGTGGCTCCATACGGGCAGCATGTGGTGGGGGCTTTGTGAATAGTGGCTGTAGAAACTGGCCACAATGTCGTTGGCCATTGTGGTATCCAAAAGAGTGATTAGGGGGTGGAAGGCACGGTAGGTGTCCCAAACCGAGAATACCGTGTAGTTGGTGCGGCTGCTGCGGTGCACATTTTGGTCAATGCCGCGATAGGTGCCGTCGGCATTGGCATAGAGCGAAGGGTTGATGAGTGTGTGGTAGAGCGAGGTGAAGAGCATAGACTTCTGGTCGTCGGAACCCTGGACCTCAAAATTTCCCAAACGTTGGGTCCATGCCAGCTCGTTGTGCTGTGCCATGCAGTCAAAGTAGTTGTCTGAGCAGTCTTGAGCATACAGTTTCAAATCGTGTTCCAGGTTGGCTATAGCATCCTCCATGCTGGTAGCCGACAAGGCCACCAGTAGTTCCAACGGCTCGTTTCCAACATTGCCGAAGTCAAACCAGCACACTAGCTTGCGGCCACCCATTTCGGGAAAATCGTGTTCGGTGTCGAACTTGCCCCAAAAGCCGTTGTAGTTGCGATTGGCCAAGTCTTTGCAACCATAGTGCTGCGGTTTTTTGTTGGCCTTGATGGCAAAGAAGGTGTAGTTCGATCGGCTCCAGCCATTGGTGATGCGGTACCCCGTGATGATGCCTGAAGGCAGCACATTGCATTGCGCCCACAGGGTTTTGCCATCGTAGTTGTAGATGCCGTGGTTGAGGTCGAGGACAATCTTCTGAGCTGCCTTTTTGGGGTAGGTATAGCGTTGCACTCCGCAATGCTCCGTGGTCGTCAGTTCGCACTCAATGTTGTCGTCGGCCAGTGTCACACTGTAGTAGCCAGGTCTCGCCACCTCGGTGCTATGGCTGTAGCGCTGCCGGTATCCGCTGTCGGGGTTCTCCTTAGTTCCCGGGTTCAGCTGGGTTTTGCCGGTATAGGGCATAATGAGAATATCGCCCAAGTCGCTATGGCCTGTGCCGCTGAAATGGGTGTGGCTGAAACCCACAATGGTGTTGTCTCTATACTGGTATCCGGCACAGTAATCGTAGGCGCGAGGCTGGTAAACACCATTCACGTTGTGCGGTATCGTGTCGGTATCGGGACTCAGCTGCACGCTTCCGTAAGGGTAAGTGGCACCAGGGAAAGTGTGGCCCATGCCGTTAGTGCCTATAAACACGTTTACATACTGGTTGTTGGTCTTGGGTTTGGCCACAAACGTCTTCTGTGCCTGACCCATCAGCCCAGTCAGCACCAGGGCTGTTATAACAAGGATTTTTTTATTCATAATAGTGTTTATTTCTAAAAGTAGTTGCGGCCGGCTGCAGCCCTATTCTTCAACAGGGTGCACGCCCAGCAGCACAAAACTGCGTGGCGCATAGTGCAGTTCGCAGTGGGTCTGCCCCACTAACGCATTGCGTTCGGCATCAGTTATCGGATAGTTGAGGTTGCCAGCTGTCAAGTAATGACCATCCATGAAATATGCCCCCGACCATGGCAAAGCCAGCGTCCATTTGCTGTATTCAGCCTTCAGGACTTTCATCTCCTTAATCTCTTTCACATACACATGTTTGCGCCCATACCTCAAGTCGGCATTCACCTGGCGGTTGACCATCATGCCCACTGCCAATCCTGCCAGCAGAGTAAAGCCACTCAAGTAGTAAACCACCATGGGCCGAACCTCAAACAAATAGCAGATAGCGGTAATCGCAAAAAACACTAAGGAGGTGCAGAAACCCACGATGTAGCCTTTCCGGCGTTCTGCCTTTAACTTTTTTCGATCCTGTTCGGTGAGCGCTCTTTCGGTGCATTCCATAGCAGACATATTTATAAACCTGTTGGATGAATTGATTTGTTAATAATTTCTTTCAAAAAAAGTTGTGTATGTCAATAATTTTTCGTATTTTTGTGGTGAAAATCAAGTTATTACAAAAGACTATCGATATGCACAACTTTTAT
>JAGHRY010000255.1 GCA_018066145.1 Candidatus Colimorpha merdihippi
CTGTCTACGATTTAGTCACCTATAGCCTGTGTAAATGCTGGCCCTGGTCTAAGTTTTCGGACAGCCTCCCCCGAAAAAACATGCAAAAATACACATTTTTTTCGAAATTTTAGTACTGGGATGCTGAGTTGACAAAAAGTAAACAACAGTTTATTTTTTCCATTACGCCAAAATTTCATATCTTTGCATAATAGTTGCATCTGGCAATACAAAAGCAACAAATTGAATTTCACAATAGAAAACACGCTTACAAAATGAAGATTCTATACATCCACGGATATGGTTCGACGGGTAACGCCATGAAAGCGCAAAAACTGCAAATGATGTTTCCCGATTGGGAGATTGTCGCCCCTACCTTTGACTACGACAGGTTGTCGCCGAAGGTTATTTATGACCAATTGAAAAGCATTATTGGAAAAGAACAGCCCCAAGCCATACTTGGAAGCAGTACCGGAGGCTATTATGCACTATGCTGCATGAGGTTTTACCAAGGAATCGTATGGTGCGTAAATCCCGTTAGCGACATATTGAAAACCATCAAGTTGTTGGCAAACAGCAACCCATCCATTCCGCAAGGACCCATCGTTCAGAAAATCCAGGAATATGCCCTTTTCGACCAAGAAGTGTTCCAACGGGCTCAATCCCGCAACGGGCAGCTGCACCTGGCCTTGAGCATCGATGACGAACTGCTGGGCGACCACCACTGCCTGCTGGACCGATATCCCAACTGCGCAAAAGTGGTGTGGAAAGAGGATTGCGGACACCGTTTCTACAAATTCGATGAATTGAAAGTGGATATTGCTCAGAGCCTAGGTGCAGAATGATTTAGAATATTTTTTACATTGGGACACAACAAAGCCCGAAAAATGTCGTTAATATTATTGATTATTATAATAATGCTATGAAAACTTACATCCATAAGGTAAAATACTACGAGTGCGACCGCATGGGTATTACACACCACAGCAACTACATACGATTCATGGAAGAGGCCCGCGTGGACCTAATGGATCAATTGGGCTACGGATTTGAACGCATGGAGGCCGACGGCGTGGTGTCGCCCGTAATGAGCGTGGGCTGCAACTACCGGAAGAGCACCACCTTCCAAGACGAAATTGCTGTGGAAGTGCGGCTGGCAAAGGTATCGACGCTGAAATTCTCATTCACTTATGTGGGTCGGACGAACGGGCAAGTGGTATTTACCGGCGAAAGCACCCATTGTCTGCTTGAAGACGGCAAGGCCATTGATGTAAAACAACGTTACCCGATGCTTTTTTGCACCACTGACGAACAATAAGGAGGGGAAAGAACAATGAACATCGATCGCGATAGCATGGCTTGCGTATACGGCCCGCCAGAAACTTTTTTTCACAAGAAAGAAGAGGCCGAGAAACATTTGAAGGGAATAGGAAACACCGACTTAGAACCCAGAAAAAGCATCTCAGTGGTGGCTGCCGTAATAGTAAAAGGAAATGAAATTCTGGCGGCAGAACGAGGATATGGCAACTGGAAAGGATGGTGGGAATTTCCGGGCGGAAAGATAGAGGAAAACGAAACTCCCGAAGAAGCGCTCCAACGCGAAATTCGCGAAGAAATGGATGCCGATATCAATATCGTTAGATACTACCGCTCCATTGAGTACGACTACCCAGAATTCCACATGACCATGTCGTTATACTTGTGCACACTCCCTTCAGGTCGGTATACATTGAAAGAACATTCCGATGCCCGATTCTTGTCGCAAGATCAGCTCAGTTCGGTCAAATGGCTTCCGGCAGATATCGAACTTATCAAAGAATGGGAACAGAAAATGGTAACACTATAACCCACTCCCCTCACCATATTTTATTTTCACGCAAACAGAACTTTACATGGAAAAGAATCCCCAAAACTCCATCATACTGGCCATTGAATCGTCGTGCGACGACACATCGGCTGCCGTGTTGCGCGGTGACCGAATATTGTCAAACGTCATCGCATCGCAAAAGGTGCATGAGCAATATGGCGGCGTGGTACCAGAACTGGCATCACGCGCCCACCAGCAAAACATTGTGCCCGTGGTTGACGCAGCCATCAAGAATGCCGAGATAGAAAAAACTGACATCGATGCCGTGGCTTTCACCCGCGGTCCCGGACTGTTGGGCTCGCTGATGGTGGGGGTATCGTTTGCCAAAAGTTTTTCGCAAGCGTTGAATATCCCCTTGATTGAGGTAAACCACCTGCAAGGCCATGTGCTTTCGCATTTCATCAAAGAGAATGACGAGAGCCAGGTGCCCCAATTCCCATTTATCTGTTTGTTGGTGTCGGGCGGCCACACCCAGATTCTGCTATTGAAGAGTCATTTTGAAATGGAAGTGCTGGGCGAAACTATTGACGATGCAGCTGGCGAAGCCATTGACAAAGCAGCAAAAATCATGGACTTAGGCTATCCCGGCGGCCCCATTATCGACCGGCTGGCAAAAGAGGGCAACCCCGATGCCTACCAGTTTGCCACACCCAACATACCCGGCAACAACTACAGTTTCAGCGGCATCAAGACTTCGTTCCTTTATTTCTTACGCGACCGACTGGCAGAAAATTCCAATTACATAGAAGAACACAAGGCCGACCTATGCGCCTCGATCCAGAAATGTATTGTGGGATTTTTAATCAAAAAACTGGAGCGTGCCGTAAAACAGAGCGGTGTAAAGCAAATAGCCATTGCCGGCGGCGTATCGGCCAACAGTTTGCTTCGCAGCGAGCTGGAACGTCTCGGGCAGCGGCACCACTGGAAAGTGTTTATCCCGAAATTCCAATTTTGCACCGACAATGCTGCCATGGTGGGCATTGCCGGATATTTCAAATACCTAAATAACGACTTTGCCGACATCGCGCTTCCGCCCTATGCCAACTAAATGGTACATACTATTGCTATGCCTGATAACCCTTGCGCCGCTTCGGGCCCAGGACATCCATTTCTCGCATGTGGATTCCGACCCGATGCTACTTAATCCCGCATATGCAGGATTTTTCAACGGCAAGGGCAGGTTTGGCATGATGTACCGCAACCAATGGGCCAGCGTAAGCATCCCGTATCAAACCATCGCCCTAACCGGCGAAATGGCCCTGCTGCGTATCGACGGCAACCGATACGGACTTAGTCTGGGAGCTTCGGTCTTTAACGATAATGCAGGCACACTAAGTTACGGCACCACTTCGGCCCACTTGGCTTTGTCGGGATTTGCCTCCGTGGGAAGGCATGGGAATAACCATCTTTCTATTGGTTTGGAAGGTGGGTACGCAGTGGCCGGATTCGACCCGACGAATGCCGACATGGAAGACCCATCTGAGTATTTTGACATGCAGCAGACCTCATATCCCCTGCTCTGTTTCGGCGCGGCATGGTACAGTCAGCCCAGTGGCGAGCTGCAGACCAAATTGGGGTTTGCCATACGAAACCTCAATCGCCCAGATATATCATGGTCGCACCTCGACAACACGCGACTCGAAAGGCGCTACAGCCTATTTGCCCGTGCCGAATATCGGCATTGGCAGTTGCTGTCAATCATCCCCCAAGTGAACTTTCAAGCCCAAGGGAAATACCGCGAACTGGTGTATGGCGCCGACGTCAAATGGTACCTTTCAGAAGGAGGCCAACACGAAATAAGCATGCGCACCGGATTAGCTTTACGCCAAACCGATGCATTAATAGCCAACATCATCTTCGAATACGATGCAATGGTTTTTATCTTTTGCTACGATGCCAACACCTCCGGGCTGATAGCGGCTAGCGGCAGCTTTGGAGCCGTGGAAGTGGGCTTGGTGTACCGAATAGCCGACAGCAAAAAGAAAACCCGAGCAATCAAATGTCCCGTTTATTGATTCCATTTACCCCCCTACGACAAATATGCGCAAGATTCTTTTCATCTTATTGACCTGCTTAAGCCTGACAGCCATCGGCCAAGAACGATATGAGATTACTCATCTGAACGACAGCATCAATACTATTGGCAGCGAAACCGGCGCCATTGTGGTTGACGACAGCATATTGCTATACACTTCCATGGATGATGGAGAGCCCAGCCGCCAATATCTGATAGAATTCAACCCTATGCTCAATCAGATATATCAGGCCAAACTAAACGACGATGGCAGCATTGGACATAGCGAGATTAACCGCTGGGGCCTCAATGCAAGCGGCAACAACAACGGCAATGTGGCCTATGATGTCAAAAACGATATTATATACATCACCCGCAGCGATGCCCGCAGCGGAAGCGTCAGCCATATCTACTACACCCATCGCAAACAAGGACGCTGGAACAAGCTGCAACCCCTGGGGGGCAATGTGAATCTGAAAGGATATAACAGCACCCATCCTGCCATCGGCTACCTGCCCACAGGAGAAACCATCCTGTATTTCAGTTCCGACCGGCCAGACGGATTGGGAGGCATGGACATCTGGTATGCCATCATCATTTCCGAAGGCAAACCAGGCAACTGCACCAACTTAGGTGCCCCCGTAAATAGCGACAGCAACGAGGTGACCCCTTTTTATTGCAATGAAGAAGGAACCCTCTATTTCTCCTCAAACCGCAAAGACGGCATGGGAGGTTACGACATTTACCGCTCTAAAGGATACCGCAACAACTGGCAACTGCCACAGACTTTGGGTAGCGGGATAAACAGCAAGTACAACGACTTGTTTTTCACCTTTCAACCATGCAACTGTCGCTGCAAGCAAGACTCTATAGCACTGGGCGAAGAAGTGGAAGCATGCGGTTTTTTTGCATCCAACAGGCCTGGGTCGCTATTTAAAGACGACAGCAACTGCTGCAACGACCTTTTCAGTTGGCGGAGAATACGGAAAATCATCGACCTTCCTGCTGCCAAGATTGACCCCAACGTACATTGTGCGCTTGACCTTCTTCCACTAAGCCTCTATTTCCATAACGATGAGCCCACTGCAAAAACCCTCGATACTACCACCCGATTGGATTATAGCACCACCTACCGAAGCTATTTGCAACGGCGCGACGAATACAAAGGAGCCCAGTCGAGCCCGGCCGACCGTCGCAAATGGGATTCGATACAGAACGAAGTAGATTTCTTCTTCGACCACCAACTAGCTGATGGACATGCTGCTATGCTGCAACTGATAGAATTCATATACCAAGACCTCAAAGCTGGGCACGCCATCACCATTACTATCGACGGCTATGCAAGCCCACTGTTTGAAAGTTTGTACAACATCAACCTTTCCAAACGTCGCATCGATTGTTTCAAGAACCAGTTGAAGAGGTGGCACGACGAAGCCCTCCTCCCCTATCTCAACAACGGAATGCTGAAACTAGAGATGGTAGCCAACGGAGCCCCTGGAGAGGAAGAAGTAGCAGCCAGCGACCCATTAAGAAATCCCCTCAACGCCAAGTCGGTATACAGTATGAATGCCGCCAAATCGCGACGCATAGACATCGTGGGGTACCAATTACGATAACCATCCCGATCCCAAAAGAAAAAAATAATTAAATACTATAAACAATATGAAGATTTTATGTGTTGTGCGCAACTATGCGCCCCATGCCAAAGAAATGCAGTCGGCAATCCCGACAGAACCCGTATTTTTCATGAAGCCCGACAGTGCACTCAACCCCAAACAGTTGCCTTTCTTCTACCCCGATTTCAGCCAAGACGTGCAACATGAACTGGAACTTGTCGTGCGTATCGAACGCTTAGGCAAGTGCATTCGCCCCGAATTCGCTCATAAATATTACAACTCGGTAGCTCTCGGTATCGACTTCACAGCACGCGACATCCAACGCGGTTTCAAAGAGCGCAGCATGCCCTGGCTTATTTCCAAAGGCTTCGACGGCAGTGCTGTGGTAGGTCCTTTCGTAAAATTGGAAGAACTCGGTAAGAGCATTAACGACCTCAGTTTCGACCTCAAAATCAATGGCGAGACCCGTCAGCAAGGCAACAGTAGCGAAATGATTTTCGATGTCGACCACCTGATTGCCTACGTTTCCCGCTTTATCACTCTGCGCACTGGCGACCTTATCTATACAGGTACCCCCGCAGGCGTAGGTCCCGTAAAAATTGGCGACAAGATTATTGGCACCCTTGAAGGCCGCGAATTGCTGAACCTTGATATCAAATAGTGACATTTTTCCAATATAACAAACATCCTCAGCCGACTACGACTGAGGATGTTTTTTTGTGCAATTTATCATGTTATCCTTTTCAACTAGGATGTATCATCCGCCAAAATGGAGTTTCAAATCTTGCAGTTTTTGGTCACGCATACGGTTCCACACTTCGGTTAGCACAGCCTTGGTTGAGAGGGGAAAATCGGCCTTCATCATCCAATCATAGTAGGATGGTTCCTTAGCGAAAACAGCCTCAAGGGTTTCGCCTTTGTGTTTTCCGAAATTGAACACCTCATGCAGATGGGCATCGTATGCCACATGTCCGGCCAAATCTGCCCAAGGATTAACCCGTGTGAATTGGCTCAAACAATCCATATCATTTACAATGGGAGTTGATACCTCGCCATCACGGTCGGTATATTCCACCCCTTGGTATCTGTCCAACTGGGCCATCAGCACCTCGTATGTAGCCAGGGTATCGGCATCGGCACTATGGGCGTTTTCCAGTTCTTTCCCACAATAAAATCGGTAAGCAGCCTTGAGGGTACGCTGCTCCATCTTGTGAAAGATATTCTGCACATCCACCAAATTGCGACACTTCAAATCGAATGGGTAACCCGCTCTAAGAAACTCCTCTACAAGCAACGGCACATCGAACTTATTGGAGTTATACCCAGCAAGATCGGCATTACCGATAAATTCGGCAATTTCCTTGGCCAGGTCGGCGAAACTAGGCTTGTCAGCCACATCGGCATCGCTGATACCATGAATAGCGGTAGTAAATTCGGGTATATGGACGGTATTGCCTTGTTGGTCAACCGGGAGAACACGATATACTTTGGTTTCGGTAGTGTTATCAACATTGACTTTGTGCAGACAAATCTCGACAATATGATCGTGTCCTACATTGACCCCTGTGGTTTCGAGATCGAAAAAAACAATAGGTTTTTGAAGATTAAGTTGCATTGGAAGAGTAAGGTTAACAGTTATTGATTCCGAAAACTAAATGGGGCGAACGGCCTTGTGAATGCGCAAAAGAGTGCCAAGGAGTTCTTCCGCCAGGTCGAGACGAAGCATATTGGCGCCATCAGACTTGGCCACGGCAGGATTGGGATGAGTTTCCATAAAAATCCCATCGCAGCCCACAGCCACAGCTGCACGGGCAATGGTGGAAATCATGCCGGGATTACCCCCTGTAACACCTGACGTTTGGTTCGGTTGCTGTAGTGAATGGGTGATATCCACAACCACAGGGACATGATTGCGCTGCATGGTAGGCACTCCGCGGAAATCGACTACAAGATCCTGATATCCGAAAGTAGTGCCACGCTCGGTAAGCATAATATTTGGGTTGCCGAAATGTCGAACCTTTTCTACAGCGTGAACCATAGCTTCGGGTGAAAGAAACTGTCCTTTTTTGATATTAACGCACTTACCCGTAAGGGCTGCGGCCTGCAGCAGCGATGTCTGCCGGCAAAGAAAGGCCGGAATCTGCAGCACATCAACATAAGGGGCAGCCATGTCGGCATCCTCTTCAGAATGGATGTCGGTAACCACGGGAATGCCGAACTGGCTTCCGATAGCCTTTAGGATCTCCAGACCCTCCTTGTCGCCGATGCCGGTAAAGGAATCAAGTCTCGACCTATTGGCCTTGCGGTAACTAGCCTTGAAGGCAAATGGGATTCGAAGACGATTTGTAATATCTGCCAGTTGTCGGGCGATTTCAAAAGGTGTATGGTCGTCCTCAATAACACAAGGACCGGCAATTAGAAAGAAATTGCCGGTCGCAGTATAGTGTAATTTTTCTAGTATAGGATACATTTAAAAATTAGTGTCGATAGCATCGAGTTCGTCAACAGGTTCGTCGTTTGCGGGCTCTGCTTCATACTCATCACGACGGCGGCTGCCGCGCTGGAGCGAAATAATGAGAGCACCAATCATGCGGGTAAGTTCCATAAGGAATTCACGCGACTGGCCGTACTGGTCCTCATTCATAAGTCCCAATTGGGTGGCAACAGTAGTATAAACGATGCACTCGCGAATAGCGGTTTTAGAGATTTTCAAACAATGTTCGAACTGGCTTTTGTTGCGGGAAGAACCTTCGGCGATATTCAACGCGATATCATACGAAGAGTGGCAGAAAGAGCTTACAAGGCTACGCTGTTTCTCGTTGGCGGGCTCGCCTAGATTGTTGATAAGCCATGTGCTGTACTCAGTTGCTTTAGCATAGATACGTAGGTCTTCGAAACGAAAAAAACTTACGGGGCGCTCTTGGGTATTGTCC
>JAGHRY010000018.1 GCA_018066145.1 Candidatus Colimorpha merdihippi
ACAACAGAAAGAAATCATCCACGAGAAGCCGCGTCGAACATGTGTTCGGATTTATGGAGCAAACAATGCATGGTCTGATTTTTCGAGGGGTAGGAATTGTGCGGGCAAAAGCCAATATTGCGATGACCAACCCGGTATATAACATGTGTCGATTAGGTCAAATAGTAAGATTACATAAAGATTGGATTATTGCTAACTAACTGATAATCACCACCCCCTTCACAAATATTAGTTATCTTTTGATTAATTATTGTCGTAAATGAAGAAAAAAGTGTAACTTTGCAACCGAAATCAGTCCTCGAAAACTATTTGATAAATGAGGCTGTAAAAGAAGTTAAATAACCTAAAAGGAGGAACAAAGGGTTAGCTCCTCTTCGGTCGCTGGCCATAGCACTATGCCATCTTTAGGTCAAAAAATGAATTTATAGACCCCGCCTTATATGATATACAGAAATATTATTTTCGACCTCTGCGGGCCGCTGATTAAGATTGATGTGAACTTGATAAACCAGGCTTTGCACCAATTCGGCTTGCCTTCAGCCCAAGGATATGACGAGCTGCACGAGGCGGGTTTGATTAAGCAATATGACCGAGGTTTGATAACACCCGCCGAATTTGCTGCCGAGGCCTGCAAGGTGTGGCATTATGAGCTGCCGTGCGACTTGCTGTGGGAGGCTTGGAATAAGGTTGTGTATGATTTTGATGTGCGTCATGTGCAAACGGTGATGGATTTGCGAAAGCGTGGCGTGAAAACTTTTCTGCTGAGCAATAGCGACGTGGTGAATGCCGAGTATTTCTGCCGGTATATGGACCAGCGTGCCGGCATGGCTTTTTCGAAACTGGGTTTCGATCAGCTGTTTTTCTCTTGCACAATCCATAGCCGCAAGCCCGATGTGGAGACGTTTGAAAAGGTGTTGCAGTTGGGCGGCATGCGACCGGATGAGACGTTGCTGATAGACGATAGCCGCAAGAACTGCCTGGGGGCGGCAAAAACGGGCATGCAAGTGCACTATCTGGCTGATGGCGAAGAGATAGAGGATGTTGTGAAGAGGGATTGGTTTGAGGTTTGCTGATTTTGAAAATGCTGGATTACCTAGAAATCACTATTGGATATTATTTTAATCGGTGAATTTGTAGCCCCCACCTAATATGAGCCCTCAGTTTTTTTGAGAGAGGAGGAATTGGGTGATGATGGCTTTTGTTTGGCGAAGGTGGGATACCATAAGGTGGTTTTCGCCTTCGATAAGGTGAAGGTTGGACTGGCGGTAGATGGAGTGGTAGCGCTGGCTGCACCAGAGGGGTACGATGCCGTCGCGGGTGCCATGGATGATGCATACCGGCCCTTGGTAGTGGCTTGAAACTCCATAGATGTCGAGGTGGGGTGTGGTGAGCATGTATTGGCGCCCTAGCTTATAGGTTCTGAAACATTTGATGTATTCGGGCGGGTCGGCAGGGTTGTAGTGGTTGCCGAAGAAATGGCCTGCCTGAGTAGCGTCCTTGATGACGGCTCCGGGTGCCAGCAGGATGAGTGATGCCGGGGGCGTGCCATCCTGGGCGAGCATACCGGCCAGCATGCTGGCTACTACGCCGCCTTGCGAATGGCCCAACAAGGATACGTTGCGCACATAGGGGAGGGAGTGGATATAGTCCCACACGGCGCGCGCCTCAGCCAGTTCGTTGGCAATGGTCATGTGCTGCATCTGCCCCTGACTCTTGCCATGGCCGCCAAAGTCGAGCGAGATGGTGGCGATGCCTTGTTTGGAGAGCGTTTTGGCGATGCCGGGCATGGGAGGATAATCTTTGCTGGAAAAGATGCCATGCATCAGGATGACCACATCGCAGCTGTCGCTGGCAGGGTTGAAGTGCTGCGGCAGCACCAACTTGGTGGCAAGTCCGCCTTGCGGACCTTGTACGATGTATTTTTGTGAGCACGAAGCCATCAGCATGGCTACAGCAAGCATGAGAGGGAATAGATGCTTCATGGTGAATAAGTGTTGAATTAGCGTGAGGACTTTTTGAGTGCCTACGTGATAAAAAATATAACTTCTTACCCCTTTATCTGATTACATAAAGAACAGGCATACGCCGGCGACAGAGATGAGGGCACCAAGGATTTCGCGGAAGGTGACGCGCTGGTGGAAGAAGAATGCCGCAGGGGCGATGATGAGGATGGGGGTGAGCGACATGATGGTTTGCGCGATGCCTGTAGAGGTGTAGAGGGTAGCCATCAGTGATAGGCTGACGCCCACACAGGGGCCAAAAAACGATGAGCAGAGGGCACAAAGCATCGATTTGCGGTCGCATACAGCATGGACGAGCTGCTGGCCGCCCCCTTTGCTAAAGATGAGCAGGGCAATGCTGAAGCCTATAATGCCGATGAGGCCGCGTATCATGGTGGAGGAAAAGGGCATGATGGTGGAAAGCGGAAGGGCAAACATGGCTTGGGGATTGATAAAAGAGGGGTCGATGCCCAGGGCGGCGATGTTGGCATTATAGTGTTCCATGCCCACTTTGCTCAATACCAGTCCGCAACCTTGGCCGACACCGGCGCCGATGCCGAAAAGGATGCCCTTGAGCGGGAGCCGCAGCTTGATGCCGGCCTGCCGGTTGTCGTCGGGCTTGCCCAGAATGGTGATGCCGATACCGCAAAGGGTGACGAACATGCCCAGGAAGGCCAATGGGAGCATCTGCTCGCCCAGGAGCAGACGTCCGGTGATGGCTGCGGTGGGGGCCGATAGGGTCATAAAAAGCTGACCAAAACGCGACCCCATGTGGATGTAGCTGTTGAACAAACAGTAGTCGCCAAAGACATAGCCTACCACGCCCGAGAGACACAGCCATAGCCAGGTTTGGCCATTGGTGAATTGGGGGTAGGGGAGGCCTGTGGTGAGCCATAAGATTAATGCCAGCAGGGCCAGCGACATGGCCATGCGCGTGACGTTGAGGGGGAGCGAGCCGATGCGTTTGGACGCTACTTCGGCAAAGAGGGCTGTGATGGTCCAGGAACATGCTACCCCGAGTGAGATGATTTCGCCTGTGTACGTAAGGATGATGTTTTAATAAGTGAATAATGGAATGAAATACTATCGGTAATACTCGATTTCGTAAATGTTGGCACTACCGCAAGGGGTGACTTCGCGGATGATGTTGCCGTAGGCATCGTAGTCGTAGTTGAGCTGCTTGTCGCGATAGATGGTGCGGGTGCCGTCCTCGTGCCATTCGTATTCGAACCAGCGCTCTTCTTTGCCTGTGGGAATGCCCATAGGGGTGCAGGTGGCGGAAATCTGGCACTCGTCCCCTCGGCTATAGCCGCGGCCGCTCCAGCCAATGAGGATGCCGTCCTCGTAGTGGTAGTCGAGGGTATCGAAGTATTCGTATAAGAGGTTCGAGGCGTGTAGGAGACGCCCTTTGGCATCGTAATATTTCATTTTTTTGAAATCGTAAAACATGTTGACCGGGTCGCTATAACGCTCTTCGACAATCTGCCCCCGATTGTTGTAGAAACAATGGTAGGCGGCGGTGTCGATTCTGTCTTCGTGGTAGATAAGGTAGCGGTAGAAGGTGACGCGGCCGTGCTTGTCGATGCTGCAATCGTCGAGCCGATAGACGATGTGACTGGGCTGCTGTGGGAGGTAGATGAACATGATGGAGGTTTCTTGCGGCAGACCGTTTTGGGGATGGTAGGTGATTTGGGCCGAATAGGAGGTGTCGAACCATATTTTGGTACCGTCGGAGCGCTTGGTGACATTGACAAGACTGGTAAGCCGCCCCTGACGATCGTACTTGCGGGGGCTATAGGGAAACGTTTGGTAGCCATGCTCGTCGAAGGTTTCGATGTCCGCAGCAGTTTGGATTTCGTTGCAGTCGATGGAGCGACTTTTGATTTGCTTGATATGGGTAGTGTCGACTGCCGGCATCCATGGCAGCGGTACCCTGCGGGTGTTTTGCGCAACACCCACCTGCGCACAAAGCAAAATCACAATAGCGATGAAAAGGGATTTCATGGAGGAATAGCGATTATTAATAATAAATTATGAGTGATGAGTGGGGAGTGAGGATTGAATTCGTTGAAATCTGTAATTGGAGATTGGGTAATGTCTGATCATTGATCACTTATCACCAAAAAACAGCTGGCAGATTAGGGGAATCTGCCAGCTGGGTTGTTGTTCAACTACATATTGCTCAAGCCTTCGTTGAGGAAGGTGATGAACTTCTGCACGTCGCGGTCGTATTTGTAGTTCTCTTTGGTGAGCACTTTGCCGTCGGCGTTGATGATGACGTAGTAGGGTTGGGCGTTCATATTGAACTCGGTCTTCTGGAAATAGAGGTTGCGACGACCGAGGGTTTTGAGGGTCTTGCCTTTATCGTCAACTACCCATTCATCCTCGGGGAGTTCGATGGTGTTCTCATCGGCATACATGGCGCACATGACGAATTTGTTGGCAAGGATTTCCATTACGTTGGCATCGCTCCAAACATAGTGTTCCATCTCGCGGCAGTTGGCGCAGGTTTTGCCGGTGAAGTCGATGAAGATGGGCATGTTGTGCTCCTTGGCGTAGGCCTTGGCCTCGTTGAGGTCGTAGAAAGCCTCATAGCCTGCGGGGGTGTGCAGCTTATCCACATACTTGCGGTCGGCGGGCAGTTTGCCTACCTGGGCAGTGCTACCGGGCATGGCAGAAACCATACCACCTTCGGCTAGGTTGAAATCCTGCGAGTGCATGGGAGGCAGGAATCCGCTGATGCCCTTGAGGGGAGCACCCCACATGCCGGGAATCATGTACATGACAAAGGCGAAGACGAGGATGGCAAGGGCAGTACGGCCAAAACCAAGGTGCTCGATGGGGTCGTCGCCATGGAAGCGCAGCTTGCCAAGGAGGTAGAAGCCGAGCATGGCAAAAATGACAATCCAAAGGGCGAGATAAATCTCACGGTCGAGGATGCCCCAACCGCAATAGAGGTCGGCTTGTTGGAGGAATTTGAGACCGAAAGCAAGTTCGAGGAATGCGAATACTACCTTCACGGTGTTGAGCCAGGAACCGGACTTCATGTTCTTGAGCACGCCGGGGAAGATGGCCAGCAGGGTGAAAGGCAGGGCAAAACCGATGCCGAAACCAAGCATGGTGAGGAGGGATACCAGGCGGTCGGTGCTAGAGGTGGTGAGACCCACAAGGGCAGCACCCAGGATGGGACCGGTGCAGCTGAAGGATACAAGCACGGTGGTGAGGGCGATGAAGAAGGGAGCCATGAAGCCGCCCTTGTCGGCCTGCTCGTCGGACTTGTTGATCCAGGATTCGGGCATTTTGATTTCAAACATGCCAAAGAACGACATGGAGAAGATAAGGAAGATGATGAAGAAAATCATGTTGGGAATCCAGTGCACACCCAGATTGTAAAGCGATTCGGGGCCGAGGAGGAGGGCCAAGATGGCACCCAGCACGGCAAAGAGGAATACAATGGAGAAGCCAAAGAAGAAGGCTTGACGGCGATTCTTGCGCTTGTCTTCACCTCCATTCATGAAGAAGTTCACGGTCATGGGAATCATGGGGAACACGCAGGGGGTGAACATGGTGAGGATACCACCACCGATGGCCAGCAGGAAAATGGCGAGCAGACTTTGGCCTTCCTTGTCGCCTTCTTCCTCGGCGGGCTGCTCGTCGGCCTTGGGTTCGTCAGCCACCACGGCCTCGGCCACAGTGGTATCAGCAGCCTCTTCGGCTTCCTCGATAGCAGCCACCTCGGCAGCATCGACAGGAGCTGCAGCAGCCTTTACGCTGAAATTGAAGTCGCGGTCTTCGGGAGCGATGCAGCTGCCGTTGTTGCAAGCCTGATAGCTGAAGGTGCCGGCAACCTTAAAGTCTTTGTCGGAAAGGCGTTTGATTTTCTGTTTGAAAACCACCTTGCCGCTGAAAGAACGAACTTTGCATTGGAAATCGTTGTCGAATTCCTCATGGGGATTGGGACTTTCGGTTACTTTGCCGATGAGTTTGTAGTCCTTGCTGGGGGTAAATTCAAAAGCAATACCGAGAGGACCGTTGTCATCGGTGTACTGAGAATAGATGTGCCAACCGTTGTCGAGTTTGCCGGTGAAGACAAGCTCCGACTCAGTCTCGTTGAGGTCGTTAACTGCATACGACCACTTGACGGGATCCTGCAGCTGAGCAAATGTGGCGATGGCCAGACTCAGCATGAGGAAAAGGGAAGTGAGTTTTTTCATGTTGTATTATTA
>JAGHRY010000023.1 GCA_018066145.1 Candidatus Colimorpha merdihippi
TTTTCATACCTTTGCAAAATATATAATTACTAAAAGCATGAAGAAGTTTGTTCATATCGTATTCATTTTGGCTATTTTAGCCAGCAATGCCACTTTTGCACAAGAGGTGATAACTGTAAAACTGAAGAACGGCAACAAATACACCGGCACCCTGGACTCCCATTCGCGCCTGAGCGGATACGGCACTATGCAGTTTGCTAACGGCGACCGCTACGACGGCTACTGGCTCAAGGGGCACCAGCATGGCGAAGGCATCTATACCTACGCTTCCGGCGGCAGATACGAGGGCAACTGGGAAGAGGGCCACATCAAGGGCGAAGGCACCTTTTATTTCCAAAACGGCGATGTGATGCATGCCAACTTTACCGATGGCGACAACCACACGGGCTACGGCACCTATACTTACGCCAAGGGCGGCTCCTACGAAGGCGATATGGTGGAAGGTCAGCCCGAAGGCGAAGGCACCCGCACTTGGCCCAATGGCGCCGTGTATACCGGCCAGTGGAAAGCAGGCCGCATGAGCGGCCAGGGAAAATATACCTTTGCTAGCGGCGCTACATACATCGGCGCTTGGGAAAACGGCAAATACAACGGCGAAGGCATCTACACCGATGCCAACGGCAACGCTACCCACGCTATTTATCAAGACGGCAAGGCTGTACAAACAATCGCTGAAGAATAGCCTCTTTTAACCCATTTGAAACTCATCAACAGAAAACAAAATAACACAATAACTTATGCGCAAATTATTATTCCTTGCAGCATTATTGCTAACCACCCAGGTTTGGGGACAGACCCTGCAGATGAACAATCGCAAATGCGATGGCATTACACAGGTGAAAATCATGCAATACCAACAGGCCAAAGACAATCCCGAAGTACGCCTGATTGCCAAAGTGACCAAACAGTTCGACCCTCAGGCATTCAAAAGACAAGGTATCGTGGTGGGAGCCAAGGCTGGCGACATTGTTACGCTACGCCTTCGCGCCAACAATCTGTACCTTTTGGACCAGATGCCCGAGGTGCTGCAATATACCGTTTCGGAACCAGTGCAACCCACGCTCAACCGCACCCGCTTAGACACCCACACCGATAGTGTGCACGAAGGCCTTGGCGGATTGCCTCAAGCCTATACCGGCAAGGATGTTATCATCGGCATCACCGACTGGGGTTTCGACTATAAGCACCCCAATTTCAACAATAACGGTCAGGATAACCGCCGACTCCTGCAGGCTTGGGACCAGTTTAAACTCTCCGGTCCTGCCCCCGAGGGATTCGACTACGGCACCGTGTTCACCAACCGCCACGACCTGCTGCAGGCCCAGGGCGACACCGCAGGCCTCTATGGTTACGCCACACACGGCACCCATGTGGCAGGCATCAGCGCCGGACGCGGAATCGACGGCAACTATACCGGACAGGCACCCTACGCCAATCTGCTCTTTGCCTCGTTCCACCTCGACCTCGCATCGTGGATGGATGCTGTGCAATGGATGTACAACGTAGCCAAAGAGGAAGGCAAACGCCTGGTGGTTAACAACAGCTGGGGCATGTATACTTTAGGCCCCATCGACGGCACCTCCCTCGCCAGCCAAGCCATCAACAACTGGACCGATAGCGGAGTGGTGTTCGTGGTGAGCGCCGGCAACAATGGCAATGTTCCTTCACACCTGAAGAAAACTTTTAATTCACGTCACGACACCGTGCGTACGATATGCAGCTATTATAGTTTTACCGCGGCAACCGGAGTGAATATCACCTTTTGGGGCGAACCTAACAAAGAATTCCAGATTTCTTTTGCCATGGTGAACGAAACCGACTCGTTGTGTTTTCGCTGGGTGAATACCCGCCAGGGCGATTTCTACCTCGATAGCGCCCTGGTGCTGGGTAACGACAGTTTGACTTTCCGTATCACCGTGGAGCAATCCAACATCTTCAACCAGCGCCCCCATGTGCTGCTGAATATCGACAACAGTACCAAATATGACATCCACCTAGCCGCTACCGCTACCGAAGGCACCATACATGCTTGGACCATGGCCTGCTTGGAAAATGGAGCCGGCAACATGGGCACTCTTTTTGACCACCACGGCTGGAAGCCCGGCTACGTCGCTGGCGACAACAATTATACTATTGGCGAACCCGCTTGTGCCGAAGGATGCATAGCCGTGGCCGCCCACAATGCCGACGGCAGAAAACCTGATGGCACAATAAACACCGGCTATCGCGCCTACTTTTCCAGCATCGGTCCCACTTTAGACGAACGAAATAAACCCGAAATCAGCGCCCCTGGAATAGACGTATGCTCCTCAATCAGCTCGTACACTACCGAAGAGTATCCCTCCACGATGACCTACACCTATGCAGGCCGCCAGTACATCTGGGCCAAGATGTCGGGCACCTCGATGTCATGCCCCGCTGTCACCGGTATCGTGGCGCTGATGCTGGAGGCCAACCCCGAGCTTACCCCTTCTGCCGTAAAGAAGATCCTCTGCCGCACCGCCCGCAACGATGACAAAACCGGAGCCCTCCACGACAACGACAGCATTTCTGACGAATGGGGCTGGGGCAAAGCCGACGCCCTGGCTGCTGTGAACGAGGCCCTGGCCTATGTGGACATAGCACATGCCGATGCCGATTGGTTTGCAAAATCGCTCCAGGTGTACCCCAATCCCGCTACCGACAGGGTGACCATTCTCACCGGCCGCCACGAATCGCAGCGAGTGATGGTGTTTAACATCAACGGCTCGCTGGTAATGCAGCAGAATATCGTAATGGAAGGCACCATGGATATCTCGCAACTCCCCCATGGCGTTTACATTGTGAAAGCTGGTGCCCGCACCGCCCGTTTGGTGAAATAAGCCTGCAACCCCAATACTGCCCTTACTACCTCATTCATTACTGAGAATCGATGCTAAAGTTATTCCGAACAGACATTATAGCACAAGCCCTCATAATATTGGCTGTTATGCTGCTGATGTGGGTAAAATACTTTATCCACCCGATGCCCATTCCCGTCGACGGCGGCGGCCCCATCTTTTTCTGGCTTACAGGATGGATGACCCCTCGCATAGGCACCATAACAGCCTTTCTGCTCATCATTGTGGAAGGACTGTTTGTGAACATGATGCTGTACCGCTACAAGCTGATCAGCCAAAACACCCTCATGCCCATGCTATTTTTTGTGCTGGCCATGAGCCTATACCCCCCTACCCTCTCGCCCATGGTGATCGGCACCATCTTCCTCATTATCGGTATCAGCCAAATGATGCTTACCAGCACCCTGCTGTCGCTCCCTATCGACAAGGTGTTCAGCTCCACAGCCCTGCTGTCGCTGGCCACGCTTATCTGCCCGTATATGGCTGTATTCTTTGTTCCGCTGGTGCTAAACATGTTCAACTACAGCCTATACAGTTGGAGAGACTGGGCCATGTTCGTGATGGGTATGCTGGCCCCCTATCTGCTGGTAGAGACCATCTATTTTATCACCGACGAGCTGTTCTATCGCAACTACCTGCTGCTGTATGATTTCACCAACCTCCATTTCTCGTTCAAGGGCAACTGGATTGAATGGGCCGCCAGTGCATCATTTGCCATTTTGTTTCTGGTAGGCCTGGTGTCGTCGATAATGAACAGCCAAAACCGCACGGTAAACTATAAGAACAACATCACTGCCCTGATGGTGTTTACCATCGGCAGCCTGCTATATTCGGTGTATACCGATTTCGTCCCACTCCAATCGCAAGCATTTGCGCTCCCCTTTGCCTGCAGCATGACGACGCTGTTTGCACCGCCCCAGCGCAAAGAGTTTTTCCGCAACCTGCTGTTTATGCTTATCGTGGCAGCAGCTATCATTTTAAATGTCATCTAATCAGCCTATGTTATTATCCAGCTATACACCCGATCTGATTGAATGCGGATGCGACGAGGCCGGCCGCGGATGCCTTGCTGGCGCCGTGTTTGCTGCCGCCGTAATCCTTCCAAAGGATTATCAGAACGAGCGCCTCAACGACTCGAAGCAGCTTTCCGAACGGGAACGCTACGAACTGCGCGAGGTGATACAGAAGGAGGCCATCGCTTGGGCTGTTGCGTCGGTATCGCCCGAAGATATCGACAAGATGAATATCCTGCGCGCTGCCATCCACGCCATGAATATGGCTGTTGCGCAGTTGTCCACTACCCCAGAAATGCTGCTGATAGACGGCAACAGATTCTACCCCGAACATGTAATCCCCTTCCAGACCATCGTAAAAGGCGATGCCAAATACCTTTCGATAGCAGCGGCATCGATCCTTGCCAAGACCTATCGCGACGACTACATGAACACCCTCCACCAGCAATATCCGCAATACTGCTGGGACAAGAATAAAGGCTACCCTACTGCGGCACATTATGCTGCCTTAGACCAATTCGGGCCCACTCCTTTGCACCGACGTACTTTCAAACTTTCTAAATCTACTGTCCAATGAATCCGCTCGACCTCATACGCGAACAACGACGCAACGCCATTCTTCAGGGACTGGCCGTCCGGCCACGCAAGCGCTGCATCATGAATCTGGACAAGATACGCTCCATAGGTATCGTTACGCACGGACTTTCCGACGACGATATTTCCGCCATCGAGCAATTCTCGCACCACATGACGGCTCGGGGCACCATGGTACGCAAGATAGACCTGCCGATGAATGCCGATAACATGATTGACAAATACGGATTGCCCAAGAGCGATTTCACCGTGTTTTTCACCAGCTACCAATACGACCTGCTTATCAATGCTACCCCTACCGACGATTTGTTCGGCCTGTATGTCACCCTCAGCACCTCTTCGTCGTTGCGGGTGGTGCACCACGACACCACGCTGCCCTTATCACGTACTGCCGAAGAGGCACACGACCTTATCCTCAGAGGCGATGGCCCCTGGGACCTCACCCACCTGCTTACACAGCTAATCACCTTTCTCAGCCAAATTCGTAAATAATATAATAGTATACATATAATGTAAAATCCATTCATTGGAACGGGCGTTGCGCTCATCACCCCTTTCCGCAAACAAGAGAC
>JAGHRY010000055.1 GCA_018066145.1 Candidatus Colimorpha merdihippi
ACGTAACCGAACATCCAGTAGTTGAAGGGGCTGTAGGTAAGGACACCATTATCATGTGCCCAGGTGTACTCGTTGTTGCTGTTGGCAGTGGTAACCTGATAGTACATGGTGTCGTAGTTGATGGTGATGGCATCGTTGCTGAGCTGAGCGAACATGTAGTTGTCACCAGCGGTAGCAGTGGGGAGTGCCATACCAGTACCGTGAGCAGTGTGGTCGATGTAGCCATACCAGCCACGATAGTCAAGAGAGTCGGGGTGCAGCCAACCGGCGCGGTCGGCGATAACTTCCTTGTAAGTGCTGGGGGCAATAGTACCATTGTTGTAGGAGACGATAAGGGTTGCTTCATCCTGAGCAGCATTGAGGTGGAAAATCTTAGCCTCAACATTGTTCTGAACATTGCTGCCGGTGTTCTTCACCTTGGCGTACCAGGCGGGGTTGATGGTCATACCCTGGGGAATCATGCCGTAGTTGCCTTCAACATATTCCTGAGCATATTTGTTCACACGGTCGGCAGATCCACCCAAGATGCGCACATCGTCAACAATCCAGAAATAACCGTATGCACTGCGGTTAGCATCGAGGCTCTTGTAACGGAGACGAATGGAAAGGTTGCCACATCCACTGGCAGCAATAGGCAGGGTGTAGTATTTGAGTCCCCAAAGGGTGCCGCTTGACGAAATATCCACGCCGCTGGTGTTGATTTCCATTTCCACCCAGTTTACGCCATCGGTGCTATAGTCGATATAGCAATTGTCGTAATACTTGCGATAATATTGGAACAGTTCAAAATCCACTACTTCAGCATTGCTAGCATCGATAGAATCGAAGCGGATATAGGCATTGAAATTACCCGAAAAAGGGGTACGCTGGTCGTAGAGCGACATCATCATCCAGCCATTCTCGGCGCTGGAGTTAGCTGTGTCGAGATAATTTTGCATGTAGGTAAGATAGCGATCTGTACCGCCGAAGTAATTCTGTGCAAGTGCAGAATAAGTGGAAGCGGAAATAGTCAGGGTAGTTTCAGAATTGTCGGCCCAACGATGCCAGGTGGCATAGTCGTAATTTTCAGCATGTTGTTCGCTGCCGCTGGTCACCACACCCGTGGTGTAGCCATAGTTGTCGGCATGGAAATCTACCGACAGCAGTTCGATGCCATCCTTGGTAAAAATCGATCCAGTGTAATCATGATGTGCCTGGGCCACCTTGGCAGGTGCCTGATACACATTCTTTTTAGGTGATGCCTTTTGGGCAAAAACCATGGTTCCCCACATGGCAAGAGCCAAAACTAATAATGTTTTCTTCATGGTTTATTTATTTAATTGGTGAATTAATTATCGCTTGATTGTATAATGCTGTGCATGGGTTTGTTTGCGCCTTAGCATTCTTCTTCCTCGGGATTGTCGTAGAAAATCTTGGCATTTTCTTCTATTTCGGCAATCTCCTTTTCGCCATCGGCAAATGTTTTCGCATACACCTCCTTCAGCCTTTTGTGGTCGTCGGCGGTATAGGTGATGTGTTTTCCTCCCTCGGTGTAGATTATTACCGTGTTGCCATCACACTTAATGCCACTGATTTTGTTAGCCACACTCGTGCGTGCCATAAAGTCTGCTTTCAGCTTATCGTCAATCATCGGGTTGAATAATATTTCCTCTGCCCGGCAGATGAAGTAGCACACATTGCCATCATGCATCTCTGCCGCCCCATTTTCGGTTTTGGACACCCAACAATCTTCCCCGTCATTCAGTAGAAGGCCGTCTTGGTAGCTGTCGGGGTTGTTGCATAGGTAGGCATCATATCTGCCATCGCCGCTGGTCTTCTGAACCAAAACAAAATACTTGTCGCCCACAGGTTCTTTCGTGTAGAATCGATTGCTTTTCTGCTTTTCCGAAACCCCATTGCACGAGGCAAAAACAATGGCCATGAGTGCCAAGGCTATAAAATATAACTTTTTCATTATCTCGAGTTTGTTATTGAATCCAATAGTTCATTAATACGGTCTTCCCGAATTATCTTGGGCTGTGCCTTGCCTGCCAGCACAAGTATCTTCTTTCCTTGCCGATAGATATGCAGCTGCCTGCTGCGCACTGCTGCCGTCAATTCATCATCTTCTTGCAAGGCCAGCCAGATGCGATGGTATACGCCTTCGGCCTCTATCAGCTTACGCTGGAGGTGGCTGCACATGCCGGCGGTGTCTATAGGCTTTGGATGATCTATCATTTTTTACAATTCCTTTACCATGTGAATACTGGTGCCAAAATGGCCCGAGTGCCCCAGCCGGTTGGGCAAAGGCACAAAGCCATGCTTTTTGTATAGCGACACGGCTACGGCAAATTCCGGAAAACTCTCTATGTATAGGTGCGTATAGCCCGCAATCCTTGCTTCGCCTATCACTTTCCCAAATATCTGGCTCCCCACTCCCCTGCCCCGCAGCTTGGGGGCGAAATAGAATTTCACCAGCTCGGCATATCCTGCCGGCAATCCCTCGGTAGGGTAATAGCCGCATCCGCCCAGCACTTCGCCCTCGTCCTCAACAACAAAATACCTGCTCGCACAGCCATCAAACTGCTCATAAAGCGAGTTTGTTCGCGGGTCGTCGTACACCGTATCCACCAGCGGTGCATGCAGTTCCTCGAATACAGCCTTTATTATCTTTGCCAGCTGTGGGTTGTCTTCTGGTTTTATATCGCGTATTACCATCTGTTTGCGGATTATTGTATTAGTGTGTTTGTCAGGTTTAATGTAGCATCATGCGGATGATGCTGCGTTTAGGCGGCCGCCCTTGGAATAATCCAACTACAAATAGCCATCCTCACGAAGGCTCTCAAACCCCTGTATCCCAATCGGGAGCCGCTGCATACTATTTCCCATAACTGACTTTTTTAGATACATATCTAAAAAACGATTTTTCTGTCACTTTATTGTACATTCGCACAAATTTTTCTATAAGCCAAGAATGATTACCCACAAATACTCCTTCCTCGCAAAATCGGTAAGGACATTTTGCGATCTTTCGCCACCCTCTCACCTCCTTTCCCAACAATTGAATCATCAACTGTAATCCCCCTCCCATGTGCGCTCCACCATAATACTATGGGATGAGGTACGGCAGCAGGCATAAAACAACTATGCCACTGAAGATTTGGACTATAAAAATTTCAGTATGTATTTAACCAATATCACATTTTGCTTAACAGCGGCAATGGTTTCTACTTCTGCGCGGTTTCCCCTGGCGACTGGAGACTGCTTATGTTCGAAGTAACCGCTCGTGGTGATAACTATAACATTGTAAGATTCCGTAAGACCATGAATGCTAATGCCTCCATCCATGTCGAGCGTGCCGGCTTCACCACCCTCACCCTCAACTGTACCGAAAACGACAGAATCCAATAGTCGATTTCATTTATCAATAAACAAACAGGGCGGCGGCCAACACGGCTGCCGTCCTGTTTATCTATCAGCTATGAGTGGGCATAATCATCAATTCGCCAATAATCATTCACTAATGCACCATCACAGTTCACCATACAGCAAATTCCGGTCACATCCTCCCCTACAAAGAATAATCGTTCAACCTGTGGGAATTTTCCATAATTCACTGAGACTCAGTAGTAAATGGGGAGTAGGTCCGTTGATGGTCCGCCTTATGTCCGTTCTAGAACGGATATACAACGGAGCCACCCCTATGTTACCCCTGAGTTACTATGGCATTTGCAGACTTCATCGCCTAGCGTCAATTTCACTGCGAAATAACGTGAACTAATCTAACGCTGCCGCCAAAAGCTCGGAAAAAATCAGTTGAACCAATATCTGCCGTTGAAATCAGAATCCCTTTTGCTTGATCACGATTATTTATCATATTCATACAGTCAGTTGACCAATAAAGCGTATTCTCTTGATCCCAAGTAGTATTTCTCCTTCTGCCGGCGGCGGGAAGGAACACGCATCCCCTTTTTTCGAACTGAAGGAACTGTTGGGCGGACAGCTGACGGCAATTGTTCCAGATGGTGGTTGCATTCTGAAACCGATAACATTCATAATGTATCGGGCAAACAAAGGCATCAGGGAATAGCAGCACGCCATTGCATCCATTTATTGTCACTTTTGTATAGACCATCTTTTTCGTTTCGCCACCTTCGGTATGGGATGAGGCATATAGTTGCCGGGTGTTTTCGGCGAAGCTCATTAGATATCGCCATTCCGAAATAGTCATAGTACGCCATGTGGTATTGGGCGCGGATGATATGGTGTTATATACGCCCCAATCATAATTTGCGACATCTCCCCTAAGATTGTATCCGGTTACGGGTCCATAGTTACTGCTGGAGGTATTGCTGCTAAAGGGCTCGAAATTAGTGGCTAACGTCATCACGGCAGTATTATCAAATCCGCTAGTGCCCCATCCGAAAAGATCAATCCAGCCATCGTAGGCAGAGGAAATATATTGGTTGTTGCTTCCGCAGATGTCATACTGATGTTCGGCAAAACGCCAGGTGCCATTTTTTGTACCGCCAGATGCAACAGCATGGGTGCCTTGCGCGGCATTGAACTGAAGGTTGCCTTTTGAGAAAAACACCTTATTGTTGGCAGCTATACTGTAAACACCAGGGATGACTCCCTGTGGGATGGTTACATTGTCGGGCACGGGTTTCACCAGCGAGGATGAAACATTGCAGCTGACAGCGGCTATCATATTGCAGGGAAGGTATTTGCCGGTGAGCGGCTGCGACGAGTATCCTTGGGTTGTGAATATGGTAATCATCACATCCTTAGGGGCCGACTCGCTCCCAAATGCCGGAAGAACAATATAATAGCTGCCTGATGCTCCGGGCGCAAGTGTGGGCTGATTGTTTTCAGGAAAGATGAGCGATACCCAGTTGCAGCCGCCAGCATCCATTGCAATGCCGTCGGCAGCAGTTCCATTCACCTGGGCCGTTCCTTCGCCACATAGGCTAACGCCTTGATCCATTGCGCTCACTTCGATGCTGCTAAGCTCTATGCTGGAAGCGTTATCGTTATTCACAGTTACTTTCAACAACGAACATAGGTTGCGGAATTGCAAAGTTCTTCCATTGCTGTAGGCTCCCATCGGAATCTGGACTTGCTGCCCATTGCCGTCGTTTTGGTATAGCTGTTCTGAGGGCAGATGAACCCGGATGGTATTAAGGTTGGCGATATCATCTTCTCTAACAATGCTCGAAGGGAATATGGCACGGTACGAATCGCTTGCGCTGATGCCTGCGATGGTTGCTATCCCTTCGTTGCCAGATACATTGATAATACAGTTGCTCTGATTGTTGACCCATACTTCATCGCCATTGCTCCAATAAGTATCAAATGCGTCGACAACAATTTTGCTGCTGCTATTTTCCACCGGAGTCAGATAGGCCGAAAGCGTCACTTCCTTTTGATCCTTCGAGCAAGAATAGATTGATAATATGAGTAATGAAGCGATGCTGCACTTCAAAAGTAAGTATGCGAGTTTATTCATTGGTTTACCAGTTAAAATATCCATCTGCCGAATTAGTGCTTCTATCGAATCCCGATGCCGTTTGCCGTGGATTATCATTGCTGGCGCTCGATACAACGAAATCATTCAGTATATCAATGTTATTGGTGTTGGATCCGGCAAAACCTTGCTCAATAATAAAACGATAGACTGTTACCCTTGGCGGCAGATAGCTGCTCTTTGATTGAAATCTCCTCATATCGATTTGCTTGCTTGTATTGTTTATATTATTCTAGATTAGCATATTATAT
>JAGHRY010000264.1 GCA_018066145.1 Candidatus Colimorpha merdihippi
ATGCAGAGAGATACTCAAATTTTCGACCTCATCCAGAAGGAGAGAGAACGTCAGACCAAGGGCATTGAGCTCATTGCCTCTGAAAACTTTGTAAGTGATCAGGTGATGGAAGCCATGGGTTCCGTCATGACCAACAAATATGCCGAAGGCTACAGCGGAAAACGTTACTATGGCGGTTGCCAGATTGTCGACCAGAGCGAGACCATCGCTATCGAGCGCGCTAAGCAGCTCTATGGCGCTTGCTGGGCCAACGTTCAGCCTCACAGCGGTGCTCAGGCCAACATGGCCGTGTTCCTGGCTTGCCTCAACGCCGGCGACACCTTCATGGGCATGGACCTCAACCACGGCGGTCACCTCAGCCACGGCAGCCCCGTCAACTTCAGCGGCCTCAACTACAAGGTTGTTGGTTATCAGGTAAAAGAAGAAACCGGTACCGTTGACTACGACGACATGGAGAAGAAGGCTCTCGAGCATCATCCCAAGCTCATCATCGGTGGTGGTTCTGCTTACAGCCGCGACTGGGATTGGGCTCGCATGCGCGAAATCGCCGACAAGATTGGCGCCATCCTCATGGGCGACATCAGCCACCCCAGCGGTCTTATCGCTAAGGGTTACCTGAACAATGCCGTTAAATATTGCCATATCGTTACCACCACCACCCACAAGACCCTCCGCGGACCTCGCGGCGGTCTTATCATGATGGGTCAGGATTTCGACAATCCTTGGGGCAAGACCACTCCTAAGGGCGAAATCAAGAAAATGAGCGCACTCCTCGACAGCGCTGTGTTCCCCGGCACCCAGGGCGGTCCCCTCGAGCACGTTATCGCTGCTAAGGCTGTTGCTTTCGGCGAGGCTCTCACCGACAGCTACGACCAGTACATCCAGCAGGTCATGAAGAACGCTAAGGTTATGTGCGAATGCTTCATGGAGAAGGGTTATAAGGTTATCTCCAACGGTACCGACAACCACTTGATGCTCGTCGACCTCCGCACCAAGTTCCCCGAGATGACCGGTAAGGAAGCTGAGAACGCTCTCGTTGCTGCCGACATCACCATCAACAAGAACATGGTTCCCTTCGATAGCCGCAGCGCTTTCAAGACCTCCGGTCTCCGCGTTGGTACCCCCGCTATCACCACCCGTGGCCTTAAAGAGAACGAGATGCCCGAGGTTGTTAACCTGATCGACACCGTGCTCTGCAACCCCACTGAGGACAACATCGCAAAGGTACGCGGCATCGTGAACGAGATGATGCAGAACCGTCCTCTCTTCGCTTGGTAGTAGTTCACTCTATCATATTCAAAGGGGCGTTTTCTATGAAAATGCCCCTTTTATTCTTTATACCATGACCAAAGAGTACGAATATAATAAATCGCATAAGAAGAAAGCAAAGGCTCTTGATTTGATAATAAGGGTGCTGGCCCCTATTGTGGCGGTTAGCGTTATTGTTTTGTTGATAATGGCTGTGATATTCCGGTTGTTACCAATGGGGTATTGGAACTAGTAGGTGGAATCAATTTGGTGCCGCCTTCCAGGCGGTATCGGAGGGGGGGCGAGTGCCGGAGGCGAGCCCTGTCGGACTTGCCCCCGGTTACTCAAAGTGATGGCATCCAGCCACGCTTGGGCAATTTTGAAGTACGGAGCGCCGATTTCTTAGTGTTGTTGATTTATAAAAGTCCTTCATTGGCAACAAAATCAACAAAGATATTCGCTAAAACAAAAAAAAATCGTATCTTTGCAATGTGAAAAGAAGTAATAATGTATAATAATA
>JAGHRY010000138.1 GCA_018066145.1 Candidatus Colimorpha merdihippi
AAATATCATTATGTATTAGATTTTTTTTGTATCTTTGCAATTCACAATTGGGTAGCCCGATTCCTGTCAATCGGGTATTGCTCAATGTGTTAGTTATGTTTAACCCGGTCGGGCAGGAGGCCATAAATACAAAAACAATCTCACACATGGATTATAAAAATGTGCAGCCGTTAGCAGATTTCGACTGGAGTGCTATCGACAGAAAAGAAGAAGTCAACAATGAACAAGCTCAAAAAATGATTGAGCAGTACGAGCAGACCTTCAAATCCTTCACCGAACAGGAAGTAATCGAGGGTACCATCGTAAGCATCAGCGATCGCGAAGCTGTAGTTAACATTGGCTACAAGAGCGATGGCGTTATCCCCGCTTCTGAGCTCCGTTACAACACCGAGTTCAAGGCTGGTGACAAGATTGAGGTTTTCGTTGAAAGTCAGGAAGACTCCAACGGTCAGCTCCTTCTCTCCCACAAGAAAGCTCGCATTCTCAAATCTTGGGAGCGCGTTAACGAAGCTTTCGAAAATCAGGAAATCATCACCGGTTACGTTAAGAGCCGCACCAAAGGTGGTCTTATCGTTACTGTTTTCGACAATATCGAAGCTTTCCTCCCCGGTTCTCAGATCGATGTCAAGCCCATCCGTGACTATGACGTATTTGTCGACAAGAACATGGAATTCAAGGTTGTTAAAATCAACCACGAGTACAAGAATGTTGTAGTTTCTCACAAGGCTCTTATCGAAGACGAAATCGAGGCTCAGAAAGCCGAGATTATCAGCCACCTCGAGAAGGGTCAGGTACTCGAAGGTACCGTTAAGAACATCACTCCTTATGGCGTATTCATCGACCTGGGTGGTGTTGACGGTCTCGTACATATCACCGACCTCAGCTGGGGCCGTGTTTCCGATCCTAAGGACATCGTTGAACTCGATCAGAAAATCAACGTTGTTATCCTCGACTTCGATGAGGCTAAACACCGCATCGCTCTCGGTCTCAAGCAGCTCACTCCTCACCCCTGGGATGCTCTTGATGCCAATATCAAGGAAGGCGACCATGTTACCGGTAAGGTTGTAGTTCTCGCCGATTACGGTGCATTTGTAGAGGTAGTTCCCGGTGTTGAAGGTCTCATCCACGTTAGCGAGATGAGCTGGAGCCAGCACCTCCGCAGCGCTCAGGATTTCCTCAAGGTTGGTCAGGATGTCGAAGCTGTTGTTCTTACCCTCGACCGCGAGCAGCGTAAGATGAGCCTCGGTATCAAGCAGCTCATGCCCGATCCTTGGCTGGCAATTGCTGAAAAATATCCTGTCGGCAGCAAGCACACCGCTACCGTTCGCAACTTCACCAACTTCGGTATCTTTGTAGAACTCGAAGAAGGCGTTGACGGCCTCATCCACATCAGCGATCTGAGCTGGAGCAAGAAGATCAAACACCCCGCTGAGTTCACCAAGATTGGTGACAGCATCGAGGTTGTTGTTCTCGAAGTCGATGCCGAAAACCGTCGCCTCAGCCTCGGTCACAAGCAGCTCGAAGAGAATCCTTGGGATGTTTACGAGAATCTGTTCACCGTTGGCAGCGTTCATCAGGGCACCATCAGCAACATGAACGACAAGGGCGCTACCGTTACCCTGCCTTACGGCGTTGAAGGTTTCGCTCCCATGCGTCATCTCGAGAAGGAAGACAAGAGCAAAGCTCGTCAGGGCGAAACTCTCGACTTCAAGGTTATCGAGTTCTCTAAAGACAACAAGAAAATCATCGTTTCCCACACTCGCATCCATCAGGACAATGTTGAGGGCGAACGCGTGAAGGGCGAAAACGAGGAGGCTAAGAAAGAGCGCGCTACCAAGAAGACCGTTAAGAAAATCAACGATACTCTGGAAAAGACCACTCTTGGCGACCTTAGCGTACTTGCTAAACTGAAAGAAGAAATCGACGGCGAAAACAAATAAGCCTCATTCCTAATTTCATATTAAAGAAACATCCGTCCTTTGGGGCGGATGTTTCTTTATTGGTATCAAGAGTGTGGCAAATGGGCACTAGAGATGTTACGCCCGTTGCTGTATCATATGCAGCTTTACTATTTCCTTATTGGCTATCAAGCCAACCTTTCTGGAAGGAATACTAGGCCTTATGTGGGGAGCAATAAGGTGGGTGATTTTCGTAAAGGCAGGGCGGAAGAGGAGCTACGCTGTAAAAGATTGCAGCGATACCAGTTTTTGGTATAATCCGTTTCGGTCGATTAGCTGTTGGTGAGTGCCCCGTTCGACAATTTGGCCTTTGTCAAGAACCACTATCTCGTCGGCGTGGTATATTGTGGAAAGCCGGTGGGCAATAACAATGCAGGTACGCCCGATCATGAGCTTTTCCAATGCTTGCTGTACTGCCAGTTCGCTTTCGGTATCAAGGGCACTTGTGGCCTCGTCAAGGATAAGTATCGGGGGATCTTTCAGTACGGCCCGAGCAATGCTTAACCGTTGTCGCTGGCCACCGCTTAGGTTAAGTCCACGGTCGCCTATAGGGGTGTTGTAGCCTTGAGCCATTTGGTCGATAAATTCATCGGCATGGGCTACCTGGGCAGCATGCTTAATCTGTTCGAGCGTATAGTCGGTCCGGCCAAATGCTATATTGTTGGCTACCGTGTCGTTAAATAAAATGCAGTTTTGCGAAACCAGTCCGATTTGCGACCTGAGACTGTTGATATTAAGGTCGTCGATGGGTATGCCATCGATGAGTATGGATCCTTGGGTACAGTCGTAAAATCGTGGCAATAAGTCTACCATTGTTGTTTTTCCGGCACCCGATGGTCCAACTAGAGCGATAATTTTTCCTTTGGGGATGGTAAGATTGATTTTGTTGAGTATCAGTACCGATTCTTTGTCGGGGGTGTGCCGATAGGAAAAGGAAACGTCCAAGTATTGAATGCTATTATGAAAAAGGGGAAGGCTGATGGCATTGGGCTTTTCGTAAATGCTTTCATCGGCATCGATGACCTCAAATACTCTTTTTGCTGCTGCGTTTGCCTTTTGAAGGTTGTTGTATACCCTTACCATGGATTGTACAGGGGGGATAAGCCGGGCAAAAAGAATGACGAAAAGTATGAATACCGACGACAGCAATTCACCATCCAGCACCGCAAATCCACCTAAAATGAGAATGAACACCAATCCTAGCGTGATGAGTATTTCGGATAGCGGGCTGCTCAGTTCGCGACGTTGTGCCACGCGTATCATGGATTTGGCATAGCTTGTGTTGGCATTCGAAAAGCGATTGATGGTGTGCTTTTCTCGGCCGAATGATTTGATGCTTCTGATGCCGGCAAGCGATTCCTCTAGGATGGCAAAGAGTGTTCCCAATCGCTGTTGCCCGCGAGCAGAATTGCGCTGAAGGCTTTTTCCGATGAGCCCGATAAGCCATGCGGCAACAGGCATAACAATAAGGAAATATAGAAACAGCCGGGGACTGATGAATATGAGCGCGGTAGCAAATGCCAGGATGTTGATGGGGTCCTTGCCTAGCGATATTACAGAGGTGAGTACGCCCCATTCGATATCGGAAATGTCGTTGGAAATACGGCTGATGAGGTCGCCTCGACGTTGAGTACTGAAAAAGCTGACGGGCAGTATTGTAATATGATGGTATAGGTCGTTGCGTAGTCGCATTGTGATGCCGTTTCGCATCGGGCTGATGAAAAATTGAGCCAAATAACGGCATAGATTAGAGAGGAATGAGGCGGCCAAATACCCGCATGAGACTCCTATGAGGCAAGCGTTTAGCCCATAGATGGCTTTATAGCGGGCGAGGGTGAAGGTGAGCCATGCCGAGATATATTCCTGGTTGAAAGCAAAGGGAGGGAGGGATTCGGGAGCCTGACTGGTGCCGAACAGCAGTTCAATAAAGGGTACAATCATAACAAAGGTGAACATGTTGAACAACACCGCCAGGATGTTGAAAAACATGTTCACTGCTATATTGCCTGGATAGAACTTCAGATATCGGAAAACGCGCCAGATAGAATCCATGGAGGAGTATTGGGGTTTGGTGTTCGAGTATCTGGATGACTTTATAGTTTGTCAGGGTCTATGTGGAAATCTACCTCGGGGCCATTGCAAGGGGTGCTGCAATGCAGCGAGCACTCCGAACAAGGCGTAAGTTCGCCATGAAGGCGTTTCTTAACAAGGTCGATAAGGTTGTTGCGAAGAGGTTCAAGCATGATTTGCTGAAGCACTTCGTCGCAAAAGGCATAAAGGAGCAAGGTTTTTGCAGTACGTTCGCTGATGCCTCTCGAACGAATGTAGAAGAGCGCCTGTTCATCCAGCTGCCCAGTGGTGCTGCCGTGTGAGCATTTGACGTCGTCGTTGTAAATCTCAAGAAAAGGCTTTGTGTTGATGAAGGCTTTGTCTGTGAGAAGGATGTTCTTGTTGGATTGGTAGGCTTCAGTTTTAACGGCGCCATCGCGCACCAAAACATGCCCGTTGAAGGTTCCTCGGGCGCTATCGTCAAGGATTCCCTTGTATAGTTCTCTGCTCAAACAGTTGGGGGCAGCATGGTCGACAAAGATGTAGTTGTCTACTTGCTGGTCTTGGTCGTTGAGATAGAGTCCGTGGCATTGTACCTGGCAATGTTCGCCTTGCATGCGCACTTCTGTATGATTGCGGATATGGCCGCCGTTGAGGGTAATGGCAACTGAACGCAGCTCGGCCTTCTCTTCCATGGCTATATAGGTGTGGTTGAGGAGTCCGGTTTCGTTGTTCAAGTTCTGCATTTTGTAGTATTCAACAGAGGCGCCTTGGTGGAGGTAAATCTCGGTTACATTATTTGAAAAGGCAGGGGCATTATCGTAGGAGTCGTCGCAATGGATAATGGTAACGTGGCTGTTGCGCCCGACTACCACTAGGTTGCGTACTTGCAGAAACAGTCCGTGCCCTGCATTTACAACTGATTGTAGCTGCAATGGTTTATCAAGGGTGACGCCATCGGGGATGTGGGCGAGTATGCCGTCGGTGTAGTTGGCTTGATTGAATTTCAGATACGGATTATCTGTTGGGCAGCATTTGCCCATGTATTTGTTCGAAATGTCTGATCGATTCTTGATGCTTGTGATGATGCCGCCATTGGCCACTTCGATGGGCTGCTGATGGCAGAATCCGTTCTCGATTACAAAGCGAGTGGTATCCAGATTGGGTATATTGCAATGGTATTGTGCCGTTTGACGTTCGCCCTGGGATAATTGAAGACTCTCGGAAAGATGGGATGAGAAATCGACAAAGCGCCACACTTCGTTTTTGCGTACCTGGGGCTGGATGTCGCGAAACTGCTGAACGATGCTCTCCATAGATGTGCTTTTTTATTTGGCCAATTCTTCTTTAATCCATTCATATCCTTTGGACTCGAGATCAAGAGCGAGTTCTTTGGGGCCGGTCTTCACAATGCGGCCCTCGTAAAGGACATGTACAAAATCGGGAACGATATAATCGAGCAGACGTTGATAGTGGGTGATGACGATTGTGGCATTGTCTGGGCGACGAAGCTTGTTGACGCCAGTGGCCACAATGCGCAACGCATCAATGTCAAGGCCCGAATCGGTTTCGTCAAGAATGGCAAGGGTGGGATCCAGCATGGCCATTTGGAAGATTTCATTCTTCTTCTTCTCGCCGCCGCTGAAGCCTTCATTGACAGATCTGTTTGCTAGATTGGTGGTCATTTCAACCACTTTTTTCTTTTCTTCCATCAGGCGCATGAACTGGGCACCAGTCAAGGGGTCCAATCCGCGATATTTGCGCTGTTCGTTGACAGCGGTGCGCATAAAATTGGTAATGCTTACGCCGGGAATCTCTACAGGATATTGGAAACCGAGGAAAATGCCTTCGGCAGCACGTACGTCGACAGGCATTTCAAGAATGTTCTTGCCTTTGAATATGATTTCGCCTTCGGTGACAGTATATTTGGTATTGCCGGCAATGATGCCTGCAAGGGTGCTTTTGCCATTTCCGTTGGGTCCCATGATGGAATGAACTTCGCCACGGTTGATTTCGAGGTTGACCCCTTTTAGAATCTCTTTATCTCCAATAGAAGCGTGCAAATTGCGAATAGACAGTAAGGACATATTGTTTTTAATTATCTAAATAC
>JAGHRY010000086.1 GCA_018066145.1 Candidatus Colimorpha merdihippi
CTCATGGACGACACACAGTTATTTGCATTTGATTCGCCCCTGAATCAGTCATCCTATATCAAAGTCATCGGTGTTGGTGGCGGCGGAAACAACGCTGTCAACCACATGTTCCGCCAAGGAATCTCCGGTGTCGACTTCATCGTTAGCAATACCGACAAGAAGGCTCTCGACGGCAGTCCTGTACCCAACAAACTGGTGTTGGGAAGCGAAGGCCTCGGTGTTGGCGGACGTCCTGCCAAAGCCCGCAAAGCAGCCGAAGAGAAGGAAGCTCAAATCAAAGAGCTCTTCTCTCACGATACGAAAATGATTTTCATCACCGCCGGTATGGGCGGTGGCACTGGCACTGGCGCAGCACCCGTCATTGCCCGCTTCGCCAAAGAAATCCAACTGGAAACAGAATATGACGACGATCCTGGCCGGATTCTTGTTGTTGCTGTTGTCACCACCCCATTCCAATTTGAGGGCAACCGCCGAATCCAGCAAGCCCTTGAAGGCGTTGAAGAACTGCGCAAATATGTCGACTCCATTTTGGTTATCAACAACGAGAAACTTCGCACATTCGGCAACCTCGCCATGTCCGAAGCTTTCTCCATGGCCAATAATGTGTTGCTCACTGCCGTCAAAGGCATTGCCGAAATCATCACCCTTAACGCTTACGTCAACATCGACTTCCGCGATGTTAATACCGTCATGGAAAATAGCGGCACTGCGCTGATGGGCATTGGCGAAGGCCAGGGCGAGAATCGTGCCCTCCAGGCTATCGAGCAAGCCACAACTTCGGTACTCCTCAACGACAACGATATTGCTGGGGCTAAGGATGTCTTAGTCTATTTCTCTTCTGGCCACGACCACGAGATTACCATGGACGAAATGGGCGAAATCACCGATTTCATCACCGACAAGACTGGCAGCAACGCCACCAACGTTATCTGGGGTACAGGTTATGACGACAACCTGGGCGACAAAGTCAAGATTACCCTTATTGCAACTGGTTTCGAGCAGAAAGAAACTACCGTTTCACCCACAACTAGAATCGACCTACCGTCTGAACCCACCAGCAGCACTCCAAGAATCCCCACTCCTGCTCCTGCTGCCAACGAGCCCCAGCTGGTAAACGTCACCACCAACAAGCCTGCCTCGGAATCAGAAACTTACGCTTCCTCCAACAATGCCAATACCTCTCTCCCCTCTTCCCAGCAGCAAACCTATTCCCAACAGCCACAGCAAGTACAGCATACCGAGTCTGTCCAACCCGCAATTCCTACTCCTGCACCGGTGCAACAGCCTGTTCAAACTTCCCAAGTCAAAAAGGTCAACCTTTACGATCAGGTAGACACCAAGCCGACTTCCAGCACCAACCCTTCTACCATGAATGACGAAGGGTTCACCACACGTCCTTCCGGCACACCCAACGTTCACATGGTGGAAACCCCGACAGTTGCTCCCGTCATGACAATGACTCAACCTGTCGAGAGCATTACCCGTACTGCACCTGCCACGAAGGTTCCCTCTGTCGGCAGAACCGACCAAGAAGTGACCGACCGCGCCACCCGCATCCGCATGGTAAACGACCTCCTGCATAACAACCCTAATGGAGCCCAAATTATCGAAGCCATGCGACCAAGCGAAATCACAGGCGAAGCCCTCTATCAGGCCGCTCATTCTTCTCAGTCCGACGCTACTGAAACCATCGTTAGCCCTGATGGAACCATAAAGCCCAACCTCGGTCTTTACGGACTTCTCGACTAACCTATTCTAATTCGAACCCATAAACACGGTGGACCCCTACGTCCACCGTGTTCCATATCTGCAAAATAAATGAAAAAATCCTCAACAGTTTTCGGAACCCTCTGCGGAATACTTGCTGCCGTTTGCTACGGAACCAACCCGTTGGGTGCGCTCAAACTCTATGCTGAAGGAATGCACACCGGCAGCGTACTCTTTTACCGATTCGGACTAGCCTGGATCATTATTGCCCTGGTAATGCTAATCCGCGTACTCACCCGCAAAGAATCCATGCGTGTTACAGCCAAAGAGTTTGGTTCCTTATCACTACTGGGGATCCTTTTCATCGTATCCTCCCTCACACTTTATCTTAGCTTCCATCTGATGGATGCTGGTGTTGCATCAACCATACTATTCACCTACCCCGTAATGACGGCTTTCATCATGGGATTTTTCTTCCACGAACGCATCACGCTAACCACCATTACCGCCATCGCCCTTTCTGTAGTAGGCGTGGCCCTCCTTTACTGGGGCGATGGCACAGCCACACTCCCTATCGTAGGCGTCATTCTGGTGCTTCTTTCGGCCCTGTCGTATGCGTTATATATCATTGTGGTCAATCGAAGTCAGCTAAAGATGTCTTCTTTTAAAATCAATTTCTTTGTTTTATTTTACTGTGCCTTAGGCATGGTTGTATACTCACTCGTAGCGGGCGAACCACTAGCCCTGCCGCAAACAACCACAAGTTGGTTCTATGTCGGCTGGTTGGCCATCGTTCCTGCCATCTTTGCCTTAGTGCTGATGGTATATGCCGCCAAACTCATCGGCTCCACTACCACAGCCATCCTTGGTGCACTCGAACCCCTTACGGCCGTTCTTATCGGCATCCTTGTTTTTGGCGAACGATTCTCCCCTACCTTGGCAATCGGCATATTGCTCATTCTTACAGCCGTAACGCTTATTGTTGTGATCCCGCAACGCAAGAAAACCCAACCCGCAAAATAACTCCTTACTTCAACCAAAATTATAAATAATGAATATTGCAGCATTAGTATCCGGAGGCGTCGACAGTTCTGTTGTAGTACACTTACTGAAGGAACAGGGCTATGATCCCACAATTTTCTACATCCGCATCGGAATGGAAGATGAAGAGGGCTATATCGACTGCCCAGCAGAAGAAGACATAGAAATCACTTCCTACATTGCCCGCAAATACGGCTGCAAGTTCGAAGAGGTCAACCTCCATAAGGAGTATTGGGACAATGTGGTTTCCTACACCATTGAATCCGTACGCAAGGGCCTCACCCCCAACCCCGATGTCATGTGCAACAAGCTCATCAAATTCGGTGCCTTCGAGCAAAAAAGGGGACACGATTTCGACCGCATAGCCACGGGCCATTATGCCACCACCGATATCGTGGATGGAACCACGTTTTTAGCTACCGCAAAAGACCCCATCAAGGACCAAACCGATTTCCTTTCACAACTCAACTTTCAGCAAATCGACAAACTGATGTTCCCCATCGGCCATCTGATGAAAAGCGAAGTGCGCGATATAGCCCATCAAGCCAAACTCCCTAGCGCCGATCGAAAAGACTCCCAAGGCATCTGTTTCCTTGGCAAAATCAACTACAACGACTTCATTCGGCGCTACCTAGGCGAACGCGAAGGCAAGATTGTGCAACTCGAAACAGGCAAAGTTCTAGGCACCCACAAGGGATATTGGTTCCATACCATCGGCCAGCGCAAAGGGCTTTTCCTTGGCGGAGGTCCTTGGTTTGTGGTCAAAAAAGACATCGACGAAAATGTGCTATATGTATCGCAAGGCTACGACCCTGCCGCACAATACGGCAACGTAATCAACCTCATGGGATTCTATTTCCTTAGCAAAGATATCTGGGGCGAACAACTCAATGCCGGCGACACTATCGACGTCAAATTCAAGATTCGCCACACCCCCGAGTTCTTCCAAGGCCACCTCACCAAAACAGCCGAAGGCTACCGCATCGTATCCGACAAACGGGTGCAAGGCATTGCCGCTGGGCAATATGCCACCATCTACGACAACAACGCCCACCTCGTTGTTGCCTCAGGCATGATTTGTTAGGACAACCGCTTTGAATCATACGAAAAAGAGCGAGAACAAAACTTCTCGCCCTCTACTCATCCGCTTTTGAGTTATATCTCTATTTTTCTTAAATGAATATACGAATCTTCACGACTGTAAATCCACCTTGCGATAAGCAATAATTAGTCTATTTGTCACCATTTGGCAAACCGGTTTCCCTTTGATCAATAACCTGCCATATTTTGCGGTAGGCCGACTTATTAATAAAGTCCAACACCCCCTTGGGATAAGTATGCATGCTGCCACATTGTATGCAACGTTGCGGCGTTGTGAACACGGTGCCCATCCATTCCAAATCGAGCCCTTCAAAAGTAGTGCCGCACACGCTGCAACGAAATTTTATCTGTCCTCTAATCATTTTTCTGCTTCAATTTAATTTTGCAAAAATACAACAAAAAAATCAAATAACAACACTTCGCACGCATTTGTCGCAAATTTGTCGCAAAAAATGGTTCGTCACAATCTTGAATAGTTTGCCGCAAAAATCGATATCAGAACACGGTTTGAAAAACTTGATACACCCATTGGCGGAATTAATCCAGCTAGAAAATCTAGAATCTGATTCTAGACTTTCTAGCCAGCACAGCCATTGATGTACACGAGATCAGTCTCGGTACATCCTCGGCAGATTTTGTGCTAAAAATGTGAAGTCCAACTAATTTAACCTAGCAGCGACCAGTGCTGAAGCTTCTCAAAAATGCCCAAATCTAGAATCTAGAACGCCGTTTTGTGTAATGCATCATAAAATCCATTCTAGATTCTAGATATGGTTGATGATTTTTCATGGAGCTTATGGGGGTAGTAGCGGATGTAGTTAATGAAGCGGCTGCTAGCCAATTCCCCACTTCAAAACACCATTAACTTCAAATCAACAGTAAGCAGGTTTGCCCTAACGAAGCTCATTTTACAGGGATTCTACGGGGTCTGTCCGCTCCTATAGATCGGAGCTACCCCGTAGGATCCCCGTAGAATGAGTGTTCCTTGGGCGGAGGAAGTGGGTGTCTTCGAGAATCAATTCCGCCAATGGGTTGATATCTGACCTACTAAGCCACTCTAATTGTCGATTTGATAGCTCAGCAACCGAAAATCAGCCTATAGCTAGCAACCAAAGCGGAACTAACAACAAATCAATTCAACAAATCAACAGGGCAGCATCCACTCTTTCAATATGCTCATAAAGATAATCCGGGGCAATATCCACACGACCGCCCAGCCACGTCAGCGTCCAGCCATCAAGAGCAAAAGATTTGAAAACAGACTGGTCTTCCAGCTTGGCAAACAGATTATCCTTTTTCACCAAATCAGCAAAATCAAATACGCCTCGAGTACCGTCATTAAATGCCAGCCGAACCCGATATCTTCCAAGATACTGCGCTTGAGTAACCCAAACAACTTCCATACTATTCTTAATCTAAAGGTTCAATAGTTTTTAACTCTTTGCCACACTCAATTCTTTCCAGATTCTCCAACGGGGACTTGGCCACGATAGTACTGATGCATTAGATTGCGAGAACTGGGAACCTAACCCAAACCACACATCCTACATATCCTCTATTGTAAGCGACTTCTTTTTCCCACACGCCTACGGCCCATCAAAACAGTAAACTTTGCACTCTGTTTCAACGATTCCTCATTATTTCGGATAATCTCTATCTCGTTTTCCCTATCGTAGAACTTCATAATATAAAGACAGATTTATATAAACACACATTTATATTTCAAGATGCAAAGATACGAATAAATTCTTATTCAGCAAGAAAAGCTTCAACAAGAGGCCACCAGTGGCAAACAAACGAAGTAACAGCGAACCGAAAATCACCTGCCAAACCACAAGGCATGAAACGAAGCCACCAATTTCGAGTCGTTCGATTGCATCCGAAAGCCTTCCGCCGCGTCGGATATTGTATTGATTCCGAACACCCAGCAATAATAATATGCAACCTCAAAAAATTCAAGAAATCAGCCACATCGAGCTATAAAAACGCGAATGACAGTGAATTATCCGAAAATTTTCCAAGAATTAATTTATTACAAGTCGATAATTTATGATTAAATTCGTGGCTAATTCATGGAAATTTTCGTTTAAATCAGAAAAATAATTGAAGGTTGCCTTAATATCCAACACCCAGCAATAATAAAAATAAACGGATTTGATTTTGCCTACGGCGATACACGAATGTCCATAAATTAACCAAAGATTTTTTACATAAATCATTCTTACGGAACATTGCTTGCCCCAACAGAAAAAATTTGCAAGAAATCAAACAATTATGTATATTTGCAAAATAAAACGCAATTCAAAATACACCGTAAATGGCTAGAAACGTTGCAAATACACCAATATTAGATAGGGAAGACTCCATCTATTTCCTAAAAAATGTCATTGAATCAATGGCAGCATCCGAAGCCCAATCTGCCGAAGAACGCGAAAAAGAGAAGCAACGTATCGAAGAATCCTACCGCCTTATTTCTTCCCTAGCTGTAGATGTTCAGTTCTGATAATCCTCTTTCTGGCTGTCAACTCATACGGCTTTCACAAGAAACGACAATCCTACCGTTCACTTGTGGTGATGCCGATTTGGATGAGTTCTTGATGAATGACGCAAAGAAACACCTCCAATATCTTAGCCTAGTAACATATCTTCTCGAATCAAGCGAGAAAACCATAGCCTATTTCTCATTAGCCAACGACACCATCCAGTACTCATCTATTGATGACTTTTGGGAGGAAATGCGCGACAATTTGAATATTGAGAAATATGCATTTCTTAAAGGCGACCGAAACTTTCCTGCCGTAAAGCTGGCCCGACTTGCTGTCCATAAAGATTTTCAAAGGAATAGAATTGGGGAACACATTATCAATTACCTTATACATTCTTTCACTCAGAACAACAAAACTGGATGCCAATTCATCACAGTAGATGCTTTAAACAACTCAGATACCAATAAGTTCTACTGCAGGAACGGCTTCCAATACTTCACCAACAACGATAGTGTACTACCCACCCGACAGATGTACAAATGCCTCTTAGCACAAGTCATGTGACTTGGTTGTAAGCTCAATTATCCAGCCACAAACCTCAAAGTGGAATGCATTGATTCAGATTTCAAATCCGACACAACATCCCAGGGGACAGAACTTAGGACTATTCATAAACAAACTCCTCCTCCCTCGCATCCTCGACCCCACAATATGCAAACATACCTGCAAAGCTCAAGTCCTCATCAATCTGAGGCCAATGAATACCCGAGTACGACAAGAAGAAATCTTTCTGCTGCTCTCGAGTCGCACGCATGAGCTTTGGCCATAGCGAGAAAGGATAACTTGCAATACGGCCGTCTGCAGTCTTAGCGAAAACGGCCGACTCATCAACCCACACATCAGTTATACGATTCATAACCATAACTATTTCTCCTTTCTAAAAAAATCATTCCATCTATCAACAATTACCTCTGAATTTTCTTCCAAGATGGATTCAATCAGGTTAATTTCATGTTTTTTAAACCCTCTTGCATACACTTGCTCTAGTGGAGAAATATTATACTTTGCTTCATGCCCATCTTTTATAATATGAACATGTATCGGCTCATGATCATCCGAAAAGAACAAAAAACGAAATCCAAATATAATAAAGATTGTTGGCATAGGCTATTTATTTTTTCTTCATAACGCAACTCTATTTTATTTATTGCATCCTTCCACAAAAAACAATCGAACAAGGCTCCCTCGCCTTTGAACCTTCGGTGATCTCTCGGTGATCCTTCGGTGATCTTCCTATCCAGCACCTCCAAAAAAGCCGTCACAATCCATGTCTAAGTCCCTCTCCTCGCAACTAAAAATCCAGCAATGGGGCACTGCTGTCGTTATATAGCTGGGCCAGCCTTTCTAAATCCTCCAAAGGGGTCTTGGTCACTATGGTGCTGATGCCCTGGATTGCGGCAACAATCAGTTCTCTATCGTTCGATTCTATAGCCCTGTCCAATGTACGGTAATGCACATCCAAGGCCTTCTCCCTTTCGCCAAACACTTTATTGAGCAGCAATTCAAACGACTTGTACTTGGCAGTGATGTTTGCCATCTGCACATCCGTCATCATCCTTATTTGCTTGGTGCGCTCTATAGATTGCCGACATACGGCATAACATCCTGCAATAGCCGTCACAGTACCAGCAACAGCCGACACTATTGTGGCAGCGGTATCACCACCTTCCGACATTACAGGTTGCGGAGTATTATTGTTGGCATCATCCATTGCCACAACTTGGCTTTCTTCCATAATTCTATACTTTACTAATACTTATTTTGTTGTACGCATTCAACACCCTAGTCATCATGCTCACATCCTCCATTGTCAGGCGTTGGCCCCGACCAAACACTTTGTCTCGCAGCGGGGCGTAAATTGCCATATAGCCTTTGTTGGCTTCAACAACGGCATGAGCCACCTCTATCGCCCTTGCCGACCACGCCTTGCATTTCTCTATCTGACCAATAAGTCTGTCAATCTCTTGGGTAATCTGCAACTGCTGCTTAGAGCATTCTTCTATCACACGCCACCGCTCTATAAACAGCGACCCTATTATGGCAGCAGCAGCTACCCCAACCCCTTCCAAGTCGTCAATATCCAAGCCCTCCTCAATAATCTCACCCACGCCAAGAATACCTGCAGCGATTGCAGTTTCAATTAGTTCTTGACTGAACTGAGGCCGATTCTCCAGGTAACTTGTGTCGGGAATATCAACTGCAACTGCTTTGTCCGAAATCACGGTATGCAGACTCTTGCCCCCTACTGGGACTTCTCGGTCGAAATTCAACAATTCAATACCCAGATAGATATTCCTATATGCACACAACCGGATATAGGACAACTGCTCATTCAACTTGGTGGCGTATGCACCCATCTTATTGCACAAGTCAACCGTCTGTTCCAACAATTTCTTGTAGTCATCCGTCTGCGAAGCCACCTTATGCGAACTCGTCCAGTGCAGAAACCAAAAGCTAGACTCTGTATCTTGATTTCTGATTTGTCGCATCTTTCTCGTCAGTCCGCTAGCCGATATTCCCAACACATCCTTGGCATGATGTTCCAAATCCTCATCCACCTTTGCCGGAATACCTCTAACAATGGCCTCCTCATCACGGTCCGACCTTAGGGGTTCATAGTTTTTTGACCCCTCAGCCGCCTCCCGCACCTCCTCGAACGGAAATAACTTCGCCTTTCCACACTCCGTCTCCAATGGAATATCGTAGAACAGGCTCAGCTTCAAGTCGTACAATTTCCGCTTTACGGCTTCATGCTCCACGCCGGTTGACTTCTTCAACTTCCGCTTCAACCGCTTAATCTTAGGGATAGCCCTCATGGCACGAAACTCCATCCGATACGAAGTAATCGACCCCTTCGCCATCGGAATGTCGCTCACCAATTGAAGCCGCCCCTGCAACTTTTGCCTACGATTACTGCGCCAAGACATAATTCATACAAGTTTTCTATTACTTTATCACACTTAATCCAGGCCAATCGCTTTCGGAAAATGAAGACACGCTCTCCACTTTTTCTTGAATTCGCTTTGGCAGATTACAAAATAGGTCTAACCTTGCCTGGCGCTCAACCTCATCAATCGAAACGATAGAGACCTTACAATCTTGAGTGAAGATGAAACCAATACCATGATAACGACCTTTTCTTTCACCTACAATGGCTTTGAAAAATCGTTTTGGAACCAATATTGACTTCCCTTCGCAAAACGGAATAGTGCCTCGCATCTCGCCAGGAATTGGTCCTGCCACAATATACATGATATCATACAATTGTACCCATGGGCCTTCGCATTTTTCCTCAACAGTTCTCCAAGCACTACCCAAACCCTTTCTGCCTTTGGCCCTATTCAATGCTGGAGTTTGCGGACACACATTGCTCATATAAAAACTTTCAAGCAAAGCTTTACCGCTCCACGAACATTCATTGGCAGGGCAAATATGACCTCTATCGTATCCAGAATTAGTATAGTGAGCATGCGTTGGGCTCAACTCACCCAAATTAGGGTCTGGAGAAAAAGTATTACCCGACCTTGCGCTCACGGCCTTTGGCAACTTACTCTTTGAGTAAGTCCAAGCCACCCATCGAGGTATATTATTTTTTGTATCGAAAAGGACTGTATATGCAGAATATACAAAGGTTTTATGGCCTGGGGTTAGTTTGGGTAACTCGTATTTTTGGCCAAATGCCAAGCCAATAAACTGGGACAGTAACACCACCGTAAGGAACAAGTGCTTTGTCATTTAGAGCCTCCTCTCGCCGGAACCTTCTTAAAGTTTGGGGTTACAATCCTTTTACTAATTTCCACAGCATTTTTCACAGCATTTTTCCCCTTCTGCATAGCGGCTTCTGCAGCATTTGTTGTTTTAGCAGCAGATTCCTTCACTTTTACATTGACTTTCTTTTGTGGCGCAACAGTTTTTATCGGATTTTTAAAACGGATAACATTGCCGACTTGAAAAGACACAATATTTGCAACACCATTATCAACCTTATAAGTGACATAAATCGGATCTGCATTCTTACCCAAGAACTGAACCTTAATATATTCACCCTTATAAGCTTTATACATTCTTGAGTGATAAGTACTACCAGGAAACTTTCTTACAGTTTCTGAATAAGTGTATCTAGAATATTCTTCAGGATTTAGTTTAAGATTCTTTATGTTTATCGCCCTAAGGTTTTTTGACGAAATCGAATAATTATCTAAATATAACCGATTCTCTTTTTCCTCCTTCTCTTTCTTCAAACCTTCATTCTTTATGCTATTGCCAAAAACCAAAACCCGATGTGTTGGAGACTCGCTTTGATGTTTTTTGCAATATTCGGCAACTTCCTTAATATATTTCCTTCCTTTCGACCCTGGAGAAGCTAGATCCAAATCATAAGCATACGTCTCTTTGAACGCTTCAAAATCCTGAGGCCTGTTGAGCAACGTGGCGAAATCCTTTGAAGAAAGTGATCTTTTTACAAAGAATTGATTTGAAACAGGGTCATGATCAAAAAAGAAATAAATCATTTCATCGAAACCATTTGTCGGGTCAAACAAATCAAACTTTTTCTGCAATTTCTTTTTTGAATAGCCTTCTAGGAAACTCATAGTTTTTTCTTTTGCAAACAACTCATCATCGCTCATCACCTCCATGAAGACTGATATACTACCTGGATCAACGTTCAGATTTTTGTATAAGTGGACATTAAAAGTCCTATGTGGATTAACTTCTAATGTATCTCCGTTCCCGGAAATTGCCATTATCTTATTGATTTCATCCCACATGTTCTTTTCTCCACAACTATTCAAGAAGGCCAGATAACTATTCACACTAACTAGACTTTCATTGTCATCAATGGCTTTGCAAACAACCTTATATAGTTCATGGTAGATGCCCATCTCTTTGATTTTCGGCATCCACCTTGTCAATGCCATAATAATAGCTTCTTTGTCAGAAATTTGATCATCATATAACGCTTTTCTTAGTAGGTCGACTGCTTTCTCTGGTGACTTTAATTGAGTAAAGTAAACCAATGCACATTGAATATATGCCGGAGAACTATGCGGAAGATTTCTTACAATTTTATCGATATAATTTACGTATTGAGTATTAGTCAGTTTTTTAGAATACCCAAGTTTTGCTAAATATATACAACCTGCCTTTTCGTCCGTTCTGTACAATTTTGATTTACTCTCATTGGATAAATACTTGTTAAAATATTTATCAGCATTTGCATAATCTTTAGTTTCGCAATAGGCCATTCCAAGATAATAGTAGTAATCGTTAAAATAACGATATGACCTTTCCATATCTAACAATTTGCGAATTCGGACACTTGCGTCTTTTACTTGAATCAACTGTTTGAATGACTTTGCACTTTCCTCATCCATTCGATATTCTTCAGGGACTTTGTACTTTTGAAAAATACGCGTAATTGTACCAAACAACGTAGTATCTTGATCATTGTACACAGCAAGTTCTCGTTTACGAATTTCCATTAAAGCTCGTTCCTCTTCGATATTACCAGCATTTTGTAGTGATCCATATTCAATAGCCGTTCTTGCAGTGGTTAGCAAAGCATAAAAAGCAGCTTGTGCACCTCCACCTCCTTTCCCAGGGACAAATACCATTGCAGAATTAAGTGCATTGGATACGGCCTGCCACTTGGCACCATTCTTCTCCATCACACGAATTTTTTTAAGGAAATCTCGTTCCTCTTGACTTATTGTCAATCTTCCAGTAGCATCGAGGGTACTCTTTCTCCATGAGGCGATTTCCGGAATACGAACCATCCCCTCAATGCTTAGTTTATTCATAATAATGTCTCGTTCCCTAAGGAATGTTGTTAGATTCTGACTTTGTCGAATGTTTACTACTGACATTACGCAACTATTCATTTGCAGTGCCACTACTTCTTTATCCACCTGTTGGGAATAACAGTTTACAACAAATGCGATCAAAAAGGTAATAATACAAAAAACTTTACTCATAACGAAATAATTTAATTGCTGAATATTGGCATAACTATTATTGCTGTGAAGCCCCATCCTCAACTTCATCTGAGTGAGTGACAAAATATTCAGACTCCCAAATAGTCTCGTATACCTTCCTTTGCGATTGGTAATAAGCACATAGCAAGAAAATGAATGCTACAATGAGAAAGATGATAACAAAAAACGACAGGCAAGATATTACACATTTATGGAATATGCAGCACATAAAATATACGACATACGAACCAAAAACAAATAATAAGTTCCGAAGAAATGCCTCCTGCCTATTCAGCCTGCTAACAGCTTCATTCCTTGGGCTATCTTTGGTAATTCTTTCATAGGCTTGGTAGTAATGATGGATTCGGTTGGTTGGGTCATACTGACTTCGACGAATAGCCCTTCTATTGTTGGAAATAAGTATCGTTCGGAAAAAAGCACTAAATGGGCCACCTTCAATAGTTGTTCTTGGACGAAAAATCCCCCGGAAAAATTCAACAAATTTATGTGCACATAAACCGGCCGAATAAGAAACGACACCAAAATATATGGCATTCAGATTGAGGGGAACGTTGATAATATTTCTATATCCTGTAATTAATTCAATCAGACGCATCAAATCGTCCCATACGGAAATCAATAATGGCATCAATAAAACACCAATTACAAGATGAGAGAAGAATTCATATAATGGCAATTGTTTTAAATAATCCATTTCACATTTCAATTAATTGTTTCAAAAAAGACCTATTAGGAATAGCTTATACAAATTATTCGTTGAATACGACAACAACGGCTCAAAGTATGATTTTCAAAGATTAGCATTAGTATAGTATTTCGTAAAAAGGGTTACCATAGATTCAATTGAATCAACGCTTCACGAAGAGTTTCAATATACACTAAAGCATCTCGCAAATCCTCATCGCCGTTCAATCGAATCCAAAATTGCCATTTCTTACCATCAGCAGAACTGTCAACCTCATTCTCTTGAAAAATATCAGATTTTTCACAATGGCTATGAGGATAAATTTTAAGTTTATACCGAATCCACAAGTTTTCAATTTCATCATCGCTTAACCGACCGTTTTCTTTTCGAACCCCCAAATATATCCCGAATCGGTCGTTCTTATTGGTTGCATTATTGTCATACTCTACAGCAATAGACAAATCACTATTAGGTGATTTTACACAGATTCTATGCCTATTGCCATCAGACTGTTCCTGCGGGGCTTGACCATTATTTATACGGGTTATGCCATTAATAAGGAAATCTTTACTTCTATCCCATTTTTGTGTATTATTATCAGCTATTTCCATATCGTTTATACTATTTATCAACTAATTAACTTAATTCTAGTGACAGTAATAATATATCTTTCGCCAACAAATTGCGCAGAAATACAAAATCAACAGACATTCCCTCTCATAATAAAAAACGAGAGGGAACAAATAAATCTTTGCAATTATCAATTCCTTAAAAGAAATTATCCAAAATATCGTCGCCTGCAAAAAACAGCAGAGCACCAATAGCCACAATTACGAGGACAACAATTCCAATAATCTTTAACATATATCAATATTTTTTAAGTTTTGCTTTCGCCCAAAGCAAATCGTTCATATTAAAATTCATACCCAGAAGAGGGGCGAACTCTACGGCATATCTATACATGACTTAAACCTAAATTCAAATCACATAAAGACGCAATCTTTATCACCCAAACAACTCATCTACTTTTCCTTTCGCTTTTCTTTCAATTTCGGCATCGACGCAGTCGGAGACCATTTTGACGACAACGAGGGAGGCGATGAATCCAGCGATGATGGATGAATATGTGTTGAATTCTATCAACAAAGATTTACCAATCTAGCAGAGGGTCGTCTTTAGCCGATGATTGTTTCATTTTATTAAGATCATCAACTGGGGATTTGTCTAATGTGCGATTCATGGCAGCTAACCCGGCAAGAATTAGTTGTGCATTTCCTGTTTGTATACCATTCATAACAACTTCTCTATCCACATCCAATGTTTTATCTATTTCATCCATACTTCGATTTAAGACAGTCATGTCTTTTACGAAATCCAAATCCATCTTGTGCGTAACAAGCTTGGCTTGCTCTTGAAACATCTTAACTTCTGCATCCATCTTTTTCCAGTCTGAAAACTGGCTTAGCAGTCCCGAAGAAGCATTTGCAACATCAGCAAGACCTGCTGCTAGATTAGCCGCAGCATTCGCATTGCGAACAAACTTGTCCGTTTTGCTTTCTTGTGGATAAACAATGGGGGCATCGTAATCGTTCTCGTTAAGTTCAGCTGGTAAATATTCTTTGTCACTCATAACCATATATATTATATTCGTTTCGAACTGATTTTCTTATACTCGCTAATGGCCGATTTTATATTATTTAATTGCTCGTCAATACCTTCTATTTGACTTGGCGATTTTTTATTGACAAATATCTCGTTTCTAAGCGGAATATAGAACTCCATAAACGCATCATTGGCATCAACGATGCTTCGAATCACATTAATTGCCTTTTTTCGTTGATCAATTGTATTCACAATTTTGGACACAATATTGCTCGAATAACTAATATAGCGTTGTTGTTGCTGTATGTTCTGCTCGACTTTCTCATTTCTAGCAGAAATAGCAGCCATTGCAATACCTGCTACCGCAGCAACGGCTTGGCCTTTTCCGCTTCTAATGTTAAGCCCACTCATAGCATCCATTACATCAACGAATTTTCCAGCAACATCGCCAAAGCTTAGATTAAAGTCTTTCGTAGAAAAAGTAATATTTGGAATATTTAATTGATTGATACTAATAGCTGATTTTTCAACGGAACGGCTATCATCAGAAGACAGTCGTCTGCAAATAGATAGTATTTCTTCTCCAAGATATTGATTTCTATAAGCCTCTATCCTGGCGACATTCAACACTTTGTTTATGCTATCACACCAATCCTTAAGAGTTTTTACTTCATTTCTGATTTTGGAAAAAACCTTATCCATGTCAGAAGTTTTTTGTGTCAGCAATTCCAAACTTTCTCCCATAATGCCAGAAGTATCTCTCTGCGCAATATCATTCAACTCTTTAATATAACCATGAATTCCTGCCCCCAAAGAAAATCTACTAAGTTGCTCTAGTTGAATCAATTGATGCGTAGGTATATGTTTAAGAATATCCAGTTCGTCATCATCTGTTCTTAAAGGCAATGTCTTTGTTGAATCGTTCAAGGCATTAGTCAGTGCTTCTTGGTATGTGGAAAATGGGACTTTCAGTTTATCGCATTGAACTTTTAGGCTTACCCCGTAGAAGAGGCACAGGCTTGCATCTGCTGATCGATATATCGATTGTCTTCTTTGCGCCTTTTCAGATGGAGTCAAACTAATTCTATTTAATATTTTATCATCAGTTACTTTTTGAATATAGCCACATTCATTTATTACACTAAGCATTGAGTTTGTTAGTCCTTCATATTCTGCCTTAAAGGATCCAGCCTCAATTGGGACATGCGTCATCTCACGGATGGCTTTTTCAAATGATAATAGCCTCTGTCGTTCCTTCTCCTTCTGAGCCAATTCCAATTCTTTTTGTCGTCTTTCTTCCCGCTGCCTAGCCAAACTTCTTTCCTTCTTCTCTTGTTCCTTTTTCATCCATTGCCTACGTTTTCTATCAGCAAGAAGTTTCCAAACGACTAGAGCAACCACAATAAATCCTAATATCGAAAGAATAATAATCCACGTTAAAGTCTTTTTTGCCTTTTTATTGTACAGTTCCACTGCTTCTTCCATTCCGCTTTCCGCTATACTCTGGGAAGAAGCTTTTACACCTGAATTCGAACCCGACTTAGATATTACTCGTATTATCGCACCTCTTTCAAACTTTGCTTGAATGCATTTTCCATCTTTGTAAAGAGTTCCTTTCCCTTCATATTTTCCATTTTTCCAAGAACCTTCATATAATAAATTTCCTTGCTCGTCATAAGATTTACCTTTGCCGTGCATCTGACCATCTTTCCATCCACCTTCATACACCAATACCTTTAATGTATCTCTCTGCGTTGAGTCTGAGATTCGAATCTCCGTGGCTTCCTCATCTTCAAGGGTTTCTTCACTAAGCCGAATGATGCATTTTACCAATTTACCTGATCCATTCGGTTTGCCATCTGAAAATTTCCCTTCGTAATAAGAAAAAACAGCACCAGCATCTCCGGTATAATTATAGGACCGACCAAATCCAGCCTTAACCCCATTCTTCCAATCACCCTCATACTCAATATTCCCAAATTGATTATAATGAATTCCAAATCCATGAGGCTCCCCATTTTTCATATATCCAAAATAGTCAGGGAATAATATACCATTTTCAATTCTACCCTCCACAGCTTTCTCCTGCAAGAAATTCTCATCTCCTCCTTCGAAAGCCCCTTTTTTAAATCTACCAACACGAACCCAACCATTATCATCTATTAATACCCCAAATCCATGAGGCTGACCTTTCTTCGTCGCTCCTAAATAAAGGCAATTGTCGATCTTGGAATATTCATAATCGCCAACTATGCCCATTATTGCGGATGCATTGAATCTGTCTACCATAGAGCCATTCTTGTCTAAGACAGTCAAGACACCTTCCCCTTGAGCCAATGCAAGACTAGACGGTCCATCCCATTGACAAGATACTCCATCAATTTTGGAATAAACTAGAACACCTTGATCGGTTTCATACCACTGAGGCTTATTGCAGCCGATAAATAAAAATAATTCTACAATAATAAAAAAAAGTATTTTTATTTTCATGATAATTTGTAAAAAAACAAGCCTTTCTTTAAATTTGATTAATTTCCAAATAGTTCTTTGACTTTTTCTTTCGCTTTTCTTTCAATCTCGGAATCGACGCAGTCGGAGACCATTTTGACTACTGCTACTAAGGCGGCGAGGTCGTCGGTGAAGCCGGCGACGGGGATGAAGTCGGGGATGAGGTCAATGGGGAGGATGAGGTAGCCCAGGGCGCCGATGATGATGCCTTTGTATCGGACAGGCACATCGCGGGAGGTCAACACATAGTAGAGCAGCAGGGCGTTGTAGGCCACTTTGCGGCCGGCTTTGCCCGCCAGCGACTTCAGCTTCTTCCAGAAATCAGGTTCGTTGTAGTTGCTGCCGAAACGCTCGGCATTATCTACTGTGAATTTTAGATTCCCATTGTCTGCATTCGTATTCATATCTTAAGGTAGTATTTCGTTACTTCAAACTTTTATTCTGGCTATTCCTCGTCACCAGATAGCCGATGGTGAAGGAGGGGATGATGTCGGTGAAGGGGGCTATCTCCTCGATGGCGGCACCTATGGCCCAGAGGTTGGAGTGAAACCAGCTGCGGAATACCAAGCCGGCAATCACACCCCAAACGAGGTCGAAGCCCTCGCCAATACCGGGTATAAAATAGCTGGCACAGCCGATGAGATCCATCAATATGCATGCCGTTAGAGAGTGTTGACCGCTGTTGTCCATTGATTCTATAACTGTAACTATTTATATTTCCGATATTTGAATAAGAGAACAATTATTCTTGTTCACGCTGCAAAGTTACGGAATAATTTTCAAAGAAAAGCGGCTCGGGGTCATTTGTCGCAATATTGTCGCATCAAGACCTATTTTCGAGACTTTTTTGCATGGTTCAAGAGGTCGTTTTCACACTGTAGCACTAGGGCATATGCGCTATTGCCACACATGATAGCCGAAGGCATCACAAAGCCACAAATGAACCACCCAGCTTTCGCGGGAACGATTTCAAAAGGAATCAGCGAGCAAGGTGAAGCCTACCTACCGACTATTTTTCATGGGTTTGGCGCCACTGCGAGGGGGTGAGACCGGTGGCTTTGCGGAAAGCGCGGCGGAAAGTGTTGTCGGAATTGAAGCCCACATGGGCAATGATATATTCGATTTTTTCGCCTTGCATCAGCATCTGCTTGGACTCTTCGATGCGGTAGCTGTTGACATAATCGAGAAAATTGGTTGCCATCACGTCGCGCATGAAATAGTAGAAGTACGACGCATTGGTGTCGAGGCGCTTAACAAGGTCATCGACACAAAGTTCGGGTAAACGATAGAGCTTTTCGTCGGTCATAAAGGCAGCCAGACGCGCCTTCATCATCTGCTGCTGGGCTGGGGTGAAATAGGTGTCGGCGGTAAGGCGCTCGTGTTCCGACTGGGGCTGGGGCTGCTCCTCAGGCGAATCCAAATGATACAGGTTGGAGATGGCGGGGGCAGTATCTTTGACCTGGATAACGAGCCGGGTGGCAATCGTCACTTCCATAGCCATAGTGGCAAGGGAATAAAGGATATAAAAGAGGTCGGCATGACCCGTGGCAATGGAGGCCGCTTTGAAACAGGGGTAAACCACAAAAGCCCATACTAGGATGAGGGCAAACCATGTGGTGCGATGCTGGTCGGCATTGGAATAGTAGAAGTTGAGCAGATGGTTGTAGCGGCACATGCGGAATATCGTAACCACAAAGAGTACGAACACCCAAAGAATGGTGGCGATGCTGAATAGCAGGATGCTGTTGGTGATGAGGAACAGCAGATAGCATCCCAACGCAGGAAGGAAGACCCGCAAGAGGGTCTTAGCCGAAGGATAGCGCGACGAAAGGAGGGAAAAACCCGAAAGGAGGAATAGCGAAGTAACTAGAAGGTCGAGCAGCGGGTGGATATAATAGAAACAAACGGCATTGGGCAGAAAAATGCGCTTGACGGCATGGAGCGACACCGGAACGGCATCGCAGAACAAAGCAAAGGCAGCAATACGCATGGCCGGAGCCGGCCGACCCTCTTTGCTAAAACGCGACTGCATCATGATAAGGGCAAAGCCCAATAAGAAGTCGAAGGCCAGATACATGCCCGCCACCAGATTGCTTATATCGTCGTTGCTACCCATACGCAAAATGTAATCAAAAATAATTTGCAAAGATAGCAAAAAAATCGATATGCGAGGACTTTTTTTCGACTTTTGGATGCGCCAGAAACGTTTTTGAACCCATTTGCTAACAACAATTAACAATCAATCACAGTCAGCAAACAAACGCACAACAGGCTAATAAACAAATATATCACACAACACAATAGGTCAAAAATGATATTGGCGGATGACAAGAATATTGCTGAATGCAGGTTTTTCTTTTATCAGGATAAAAATCGGACAAAAAATGGTATTTTTGCACTCACAATAGCGATTACAAAAAAACAATAATTACAAATTTTCGATGGAAAAGGATCAATGCAAAAAAATGGCGTATGTGGCCCCGTTGGTGAGTGCCGCATCCTGCCTTATTGAAATGGGTTTTGCCGGAAGCGGCAGTATTCTGGAACCCACAGCGCACACCCAGCTGGAAGACTGGAGGCTGGACAGCCATTCCGACATTTCGGGCTTTTTTGGCGATGCCATCACGCAGTAAACCACCGTAAAAACCGACATTCAGAAAGATGATGAAAAAAAGATATGCTATCTTTGCTGCAGCACTCGCCATGATGAGCGTTGCAGCTACCAGTTGCCAAAAAGAAGACAATGGCGACGAGCCGCTCGTATCGTTCAAAGCCGTTATCGACCAAGGACACAAAACCCACCTCGACGACATCAACAACGATGGCACCTGGCTGGGCGTGGCATGGGACCCAACCGACCGCGTGATGCTCACAAATAGCGATGGCCGGGCATCGGAATACACCATTGGCAGCATCACCAACAATGTGGCCACATTCAACTGCACCAACCAGCCCACCAACCAGAACCAAATGACAGGCACATTTTTCAGAGCCATGTATCCGGCCTCGTATGTCAAACTGCAGAGCGACGGCACCATGATACTGGATATCCCTATGGTGCAACGCTATGCCGAACACAGCATGATAGGATCGCCCATGTATGCCGAATACACACGCTCCAACAGTTCGAGCATGTTCAACCAGAATCAAGATGATGCCCCCATGCTCAGATTCAAAAACATCTGCAGCCAGCTGCGCCTTTCGCTCCAGGGAAACGGCGTAACGGTTAAGAGCATCACCGTAGAGAGTCCCGACAACAACATCTGCCTTTCTGGCGACTTCAACATTTACCCCTCCACCGACGGTGCTTCGGCCTGGGAGGCCCGCACCACCAGCACCACACTGGTGTCGGGCATGCATCCTTCCACCACCCTCGACTGCGGCAGCGGAGTGGACATCAGCACCTCAAAAGACTTCAACATCTATCTGCCCGTAGGCACTTATAATGTCGGCATCACCATCATTACCGCCCAAGGCACCCGCTACACCCTCAACTCCAATCAGCCCATCCAATTCTATCGCAACCACGTGATGCGACTTGCCAAAACCAACATCGTCATCGACGCCCCCAACGCTTCCAACCCCCCATTCGCCAATGCCGGCATATTTGCTGTCAGTTCCACCGAACACGTATACATCGCCCCCACCAACCTCATGAACACCGCCGGTCCAAACGCCTATTACGACGACTCCTGGGCCTTTAGCCAGCACCCCTACGACATGATTGGCGAATACACCGACAACCAAACCGTATGGAACCGATTCAGCTGGAGCACCGACAATGCCGGCGTCAAATTCGGCATGAAGGTTGACGGCCACACAGACCAGACCCAGAACGACGGCAATTTCCAAGACTGGGGCTTGAACAAAATACACAGCCGCGACGGCCACACCATTTGGCCCGCCAACTCCAATTTCACCCTCTCTGCCGACCAATGGAGCTATCTGCTGGGGCTCAACGGCACCACCCGCCTTTCGGAGCACATGAACTCCGGCATGACCAGTTGCTATGGATTTGCCTATATCCTGCCCGAAGCCGGCTACGAGATTCGCATCGATGCCAATACCTCCTTCACACGCGAGACCTTCCTCGACAGCACCAACAACG